>NZ_MWQN01000001.1:4257500-4593333 GCF_002024165.1 Embleya scabrispora | reverse complement strand
GTGGGACTGGTTCCTCTACCCGGTGCTGAGCTTCGTCGGCCGCTACATCCTCGTCCCGATCGCCAACGCCCTCGCGTGGGTGGTCACCCGGCTGATCCACCGACCGCTCGCCTTCCTGTTCCGCTGTCTGCTGCTCGTGCCCGGCGCCTGGTTGTGGCGGCACGTGTTGCGGCCGATCGGGCGCGCGACCCTGCTGGCGCTGCGGTTCGCGTGGGACGTTTCCACCGCGGTGCTCAACGTCCTGATCATTCGACCGCTGTCCTGGGTGTGGCGTGCGGTGCTGGTTCCGATCGGTCGCGGCATCGCGGTGGTCTGGCGGCATCTGGTGGTGCTGCCGGTGGCCTGGGCCTGGCGCAACGTGCTCACGCCGATCGGCAGGGCCATCCGCGCCGTATGGCGGGTTCTGGTCGTGGCGCCGTGCCGCTGGGTCGGTCGGGCCGTCCTCCGGCCGATCGGCAGGGCCACCGCAGAGGTGCTCCGAGCCCTCGGAATCGGGGGGCGCTGACCCGACCCGTCCCATGGCCGTAGTCTTGGACCGACTTCTGTCCATCCCCTTGAGTCGAGGACTGAGCGAAACTGGCACGACGTACGCCCGAGGGACCGCCGCCCGCGCCGACGGTCCAGCGACTGCGCCTCCGGTACACCAAGCGCGGCCGCCTCCGGTTCACCAGCCACCGGGACTTCCAGCGCGCGTTCGAGCGGGCCCTGCGTCGGGCGGAAGTGCCGATGGCCTACTCCGCCGGTTTCACCCCCCACCCCAAGGTGTCCTACGCGGGAGCGGCGCCCACCGGCGTCGCCAGCGAGGCCGAATACCTCGAGATCGGCGTGGCCACACACTGTGACCCCGCCCGCCTTCGGGATCTGCTGGACGCGTCGCTGCCGAGCGGTCTCGACATCGTCGAGATCGTCGAGGCACAGGGCGGCAACCTCCCCGAGCGCCTGGAGGCGTCGGTCTGGGAGCTGGCCCTGGACGGGGTCGCTCCCGAGGAGGCCGAGCGCGCGGTCACCGCGTTCCTGGCCGCCGAGACCGTCGAGGTCCAGCGGATGAGCAAGAACGGGATGCGCACATTCGACGCCCGCGAGGCGGTGATCGCGCTGACCGTCACCACCCCCGACGGGAACGACGCAGGTCACCAGGGTGTCGATGCGGGTAGTGCCGCACCCTGTGCGATACTGCGACTGGTTGTCCGGCACACCACACCCGCCGTTCGACCCGACGACGTTCTGTCCGGTCTTCGCACGGTCGCCGAACTTGTGACGCCCACCGCCGCCGCGGTCACCCGCCTGGCGCAGGGGCCGCTCGATGCCGCGACCGTTTCGGTGACCGACCCGCTCGCGCCCGACCGCGCGACATCGGCGGTGGAGCACACCTCGCAGGGGGGCGAGGAACTCCGAACCGGCCCGCAGGGCGGTGCAGAACCCGTCGTCGAAGCCTCGAATCGGTGACGACCGGGTACACGAGGCCCAAGGCTTGAATTTCCGACAGACTTATCGCCCGGATCACGGCCGCAAGGCCGGGACCGGCGAGTGAGAGAGAAGCTTCCGCGCGGCGCCCTGCGTTGGAGCGCCCGGAAGCGTGACGGGAGACAGACCCGCATGCTCGACACCGAGCCCAACGACACGCCTGAGACATCAGGTACTTCCGGGGTGGTAAACCCCGGTACCGACAACGACAACAGTACGAAGGACGACACGGCCACGACGTCGGCACCCCGCCGCCGTCGGCGCGCCGCCAGCCGTCCGGCCGGACCGCCGAGCGTGCCCTCTCCCGAGGCCGCGCCGGTTCCGGCCGCCGCAACGCCCGAGGCGCCCGCGCCCGCCGGTGGGGCCGACGAGGAGGAGCCGGAGGTCGACGAGACCGCACCGGTCGACGCCGCGCCGGAACCCGAGCCGGAGCCGGAGCCCGAGGCGCCGCGGCGGACGCGGCGTACCCGCAAGCGGGTGACCGCGCCGGTGACCGACACGGCCGCGATCGCGGCCGCGCCGACGGAGGCGGTCGAGGCCGCGCCGGCGGAGGTCGCCGCCGAGGCCGGCGCGCCGGCCGAGGAGGAGGCGCCGCGTCGGGTCCGGCGGACCCGCAAGCGGGCCGCCGTCGCGCCCGAGGCGGCCCCGGAGGAGGTCGCGCCCGAGCCGGTCGCCGAGACCGCGCAGGCCGCGCAGGTCTCTCAGGCGGCTGAACCCGCGCAGCCCTCGCAGGCCGAGGCTCCGCAGGCCGAGGCCGAGGAGGCGCCGCGGCGGACCCGGCGTACCCGCAAGCGTGCGGTGCCGGCCGTCGAGGAGGCCGAGGCGACGCCCGTCGCCGAGGTCGAGCCGGTGGTCGAGCCCGAGGCGGCTGCCGAGCCGGCGGCCCCGTCGTCCCGGCGCAAGACGCCGCCGCCGGTCTTCCAGCCGCTGTTCCAGGCCCCGCAGGCCGCGGTCTTCGCGGCGCCGCAGCGTGCCGCCGAACCGGTCGCCGCGCCGGCCGAGGACACCGTCGAGGCCGAGCCGGGGACCACGCCCGAGGAGCCGCGCGGTCGGCGTCGCCGGCGTCGCGCGCTGCCGGTGGACGAGGTGCACGGCGCGGCCGAGGCCGAGCCGCAGGACTCGCGCTACCAGGACGAGCAGGAGCGGCACGCGGCTCGCCCGATCGCCTCGGCCGAGCCGGTCGAGTCGACCGAGGAGCCCGAGGGCGCCGAGGCACACGACGCGCACGAGGACGAGACCGACGGCGACCGCCCGACCCGTCGGCGCCGGCGCGGTGGCCGACGCCGCCGCGGTCGCGGTGACGACGGCGCCGAGGACCACGGTTCCGACGAGGACGACGAGCAGCGGATCGAGGGGGTCGGCGACGGCCCCGACGAGGACGCGGACCCCGACGATCCGAGCGACGCGGGCGCGACCACCAGCAGCCGCCGTCGCCGTCGGCGCCGCCGTCGCGACGGGGCCGCCGACGAGCCCGCCGGCGAGCCGCAGGACGATCCCGAGCGCACCGTGGTCAAGGTCCGCGAGCCGCGCAAGCGCGACGTGCTCGCCGACAGCCCCACCGACGAGGTGCAGGGCGTCAAGGGCTCGACCCGGCTGGAGGCCAAGAAGCAGCGCCGCCGCGAGGGGCGCGCGCAGGGCCGCCGCCGGGTGCCGATCATCACCGAATCGGAGTTCCTGGCCCGCCGCGAGGCGGTCGAGCGGGTCATGGTCGTGCGCCAGAACGGCGACCGCACCCAGATCGGCGTGCTCGAGGACGACGTGCTCGTCGAGCACTACGTGAGCCGCAGCCAGGACACCCAGGCCGCCTACGTCGGCAACGTCTACCTGGGCAAGGTCCAGAACGTGCTGCCGTCGATGGAGGCCGCGTTCGTCGACATCGGCAAGGGCCGCAACGCGGTGCTGTACGCCGGTGAGGTCAACTTCGAGGCGGCGGGCTTCAGCGGTCCGCGCCGGATCGAGGCCGTGCTCAAGCCCGGCCAGTCGGTCCTGGTCCAGGTCACCAAGGACCCGATCGGCCACAAGGGCGCCCGGCTGACCAGCCAGGTCTCGCTGCCCGGTCGCTACCTGGTGTACGTGCCCGAGGGCACCATGACCGGGATCAGCCGCAAGCTCCCGGACACCGAGCGGGCTCGGCTGAAGACCATCCTCAAGAAGATCGTGCCGGAGAATGCGGGCGTCATCGTGCGCACCGCCGCCGAGGGCGCGACCGAGGAGGACCTGACCCGCGACGTGACGCGGCTCCAGGCCCAGTGGGAGGACATCAAGAAGAAGTCCAAGATGATCACGACCAGTTCGCCCTCGCTGCTGTACGGCGAGCCGGACATGACGGTCCGGGTCATCCGCGACATCTTCAACGAGGACTTCTCCAAGCTGATCGTCTCGGGCGACGAGGCGTGGGGCGTCATCCACGAGTACGTCGGCCACGTGGCCCCCGACCTGGCCCCGCGCCTGTCGCGGTGGACCAGCGAGGTGGACGTCTTCGCGACGTACCGCATCGACGAGCAGCTGATGAAGGCGCTGGACCGCAAGGTCTGGCTGCCCAGCGGCGGCTCGCTGGTGATCGACCGCACCGAGGCGATGGTCGTGGTCGACGTCAACACCGGGAAGTTCACCGGTCAGGGCGGCAACCTCGAGGAGACCGTCACCCGCAACAACCTGGAGGCGGCCGAGGAGATCGTCCGCCAGCTCCGGCTGCGCGACCTCGGCGGGATCATCGTCGTCGACTTCATCGACATGGTCCTGGAGGCCAACCGCGATCTGGTCCTGCGCCGGCTGATGGAGTGCCTGGGCCGGGACCGGACCAAGCACCAGGTCGCCGAGGTGACCTCGCTCGGCCTGGTCCAGATGACCCGCAAGCGGGTCGGCCAGGGTCTGCTCGAAGCCTTCTCGGAGAACTGCGAGCGGTGCAACGGGCGCGGCGTGATCGTGCACATGGACGCGCCGGAGAGCAAGGGCCACGGCAACGGCGGACACACCCACGGTGGCAACGGCGGCAACGGTGCGGCGAGCGGCGGTGGGCGGCGCAAGCGCAACAAGGGCAACGCCGACCGCAACGGCAGCGGGCCGATCACCGAGATCGTCGAGACCGACGAGTCGGTCGAGCGGGACGTGCCGGAGTTCGACGAGGTCGTCGAGGTCGTCGAGGTGCCCGCGCTCGCCGAGACGTTCGAGGACGTCGAGGTCGTCGAGGTCGCGGAGCCGGTCGAGGTCGTCGAGGCGGAGATCGTGCCGGAGCCGGTGGCGCCGGTCGAGGTCGCCGAGGTGCCGGTGGCGGAGGCCCCCGAGCCCGCGGTGACCGAGGGCGTGGACGTACCGGACGCGGCGGCCGAGCAGGCCGACGAGGCCGAGGAGGCCCCCGCGCCGGCCAAGCGGGTGCGCAAGGCCGCCGCCAAGAAGACGGCCGCCAAGAAGACCGCGGCCAAGACCACGGCAGCGAAGAAGACCGCCGCCAAGGCGCCCCGGAAGTCGGCCAAGAAGGTCGCCGCCGAGGCCGAGGCGACGGAGCAGCCGACCGAGTCGACCGCACCCGAGGCGGCGCCCGAAGCCGCCCCGGCGGCGCCCGCCAAGGCGCGCAAGGCGACCAAGCGGGCCGCGAAGACCGCCCCCGCCGAGCCGGCGACCGAGGCTCCGGCCGAGGCCGAGCCCGCCAAGCCGGCCAAGGCCGCCGCCAAGCCGCGCAAGACCTCGCGGCGGGCGACCCGGCCCGCCGGTCCGCCGGAGGGTGCCGTGGACGGCGCCGAGCCGGTGCCGGCGGCGAGCGGAAGCTGAGCCGTGACGGGTCCGCCCCGGGTGCTATCCCCGGGGCGGACCCGTTTGGCCTTCGGCCCCGGGCATCCTGTAACCTTTGCCCTTGGTGTGCTTAGGCACAGGCTCCTGAGCAACCACCCTCCGGATCGCAAGCTTCGGAGGAGGCCCCCGATATCTGTTCGGTGTGGCTGGCTTCAGGGGCTCGGACCCTGCAGAGAGAGAGATCCACGGTGTACGCGATCGTTCGCGCCGGTGGCAGGCAGCACAAGGTTGCCATCGGTGACGTCGTCCAGGTCGACCGCATTCGCGGTGCGGCGGGCACGGCAGTTGAGCTCCAGGCCATTCTCGTCGTAGACGGTGAAGCCGTGACGAGTGACCCGTGGGTCCTCGCGGGTGTGAAGGTGACGGCCGAGGTCGTCGACCACACCAAGGGCAAGAAGATCGACATTCTGAAGTACAAGAACAAGACCGGTTACCGCAAGCGCATGGGTCACCGCCAGCAGCACACCCAGCTGAAGATCACCGGCATCAACTCCGGGAAGTAGGGAGCAGCGACATGGCACACAAGAAGGGTGCATCTTCCACCCGGAACGGCCGTGACTCGAACGCGCAGCGCCTCGGCGTCAAGCGCTTCGGCGGCCAGGTCGTCAACGCCGGCGAGATCATCGTCCGCCAGCGCGGTACGCACTTCCACCCCGGCACCAACGTCGGTCGCGGCGGCGACGACACGCTGTTCGCGCTGTCGGCCGGCGCCGTGCAGTTCGGCACCGCGCGCGGTCGCCGCGTGGTGAACATCGTCCCGGCGGAATAATTCCGCCGCGGCAATTCGCTTCGACACCCGAGGGCGGACCCTATTCGGTCCGCCCTCGGGTGTTTGTCCACAGTGTTCGCTCCCTGCTCGGGAGCCGAGGAGGAATCCACGTGACGACCTTCGTCGACCGCGTCGTGCTGCACGTCGCGGCGGGTAACGGGGGCCACGGCGTGGCCTCGGTGCACCGCGAGAAGTTCAAGCCGCTCGGCGGCCCCGACGGGGGCAACGGCGGTCGCGGCGGCGACGTCACGCTGGTCGTCGACGCCAACACCACCACGCTGCTCGAATACCACCACCACCCGCACCGCAAGGCCACCAACGGCAAGCCCGGCGCCGGCGCCAACCGCACCGGTCCCAACGGCAGCGACGTGATCCTGCCCGTGCCGGACGGCACCGTGGTCAAGCGGCTGCTTCCCAACGGCGACGAGGAATTCGTCGAGGACCTGGTCGGCAACGGCGCGAGCTACGTGATCGCCCAGGGCGGTCGCGGCGGCCTCGGCAATGCCGCGCTGGCCTCCCCGCGCCGCAAGGCCCCCGGCTTCGCGCTGCTCGGCGAACCCGGCGAGGCCGGCGACTTCGTCCTGGAGTTGAAGACCGTCGCCGACGTCGCGCTGGTGGGCTTCCCCAGTGCCGGCAAGTCGTCGCTGATCGCCACGCTCAGCGCGGCGCGGCCGAAGATCGCCGACTACCCGTTCACCACCCTGGTGCCGAACCTGGGCGTGGTCACCGCCGGCGACATCGTCTACACCGTCGCCGACGTACCCGGACTGATCCCCGGCGCGAGCGAGGGCAAGGGCCTGGGCCTGGAGTTCCTGCGGCACGTGGAGCGCTGCAAGGCGCTGGTCCACGTCCTCGACTGCGCGACGCTGGAGCCCGGCCGCGACCCGATCACCGACCTGGACACCATCGAGGCCGAACTCGCCGCCTACGGCGGCCTGGAGGACCGGCCTCGGATGGTCGCGCTGAACAAGGTGGACGTGCCCGACGGCAGCGATCTGGCGGAGATGGTCACGGCCGAGTTGGAGGCCCGCGGACTGAAGGTGTTCCCGGTCTCCGCGGTCAGCCGCGCGGGGCTGCGCGAGTTGTCCTTCGCGATGGCCGCCCAGGTACAGGGCGCCCGCGACGCGGCGCCCGCGCCGGAGGCCACCCGCATCGTGCTGCGCCCGACCGCGGTGGACGACAGCGGCTTCACCGTCACCCGGCGCGACGAGGCGTTCATCGTGCGCGGCGCCAAGCCCGAACGGTGGGTGCGCCAGACCGACTTCAGCAACGACGAGGCGGTGGGCTACCTGGCCGACCGGCTCGCCCGACTCGGGGTCGAGGAGGCCCTGTGGTCGGCGGGGGCCGTCCCCGGTGCCGAGGTGGTCATCGGCGACGACGTCACCGGTGTGGTCTTCGACTGGGAGCCGACCGTCGCGGCGGGCGCCGAGATGCTGGGTCGACGCGGCGAGGACCACCGCCTGCAGACGCACCGCCCGGCGGTCGACCGGCGCCGCGAGCGCGAGGCGATCGAGACGCAGTACGAGGAGTTCGACCCGTTCTCGGACGACTCCTGACGCCTCGCGGTCCGGTGGATCTCCGCCGACGCCGCGGACTGGCGACCCTCTCGAATCTCCCGACCGGAAAGCGGGGCCTGAAGTGCACAGTGGGGCCGGCGCGGCGCGCGAGGACGTGACCTCCGCGCGCCGCATCGTGGTCAAGGTCGGTTCGTCCTCGTTGACGACCGCGCAGGGTGGCCTGGACCCGGATCGGGTCGACGTCCTGGTGGACGTGATAGCGGCCAAGCGGGCCGAGGGGGTCGAGGTCGTCCTGGTCTCCTCCGGTGCGATCGCCGCCGGCCTCGCGCCGCTGGGCCTGGCCCGCCGACCACGCGACCTCGCCACCCAGCAGGCCGCCGCGAGCGTGGGTCAGGGGCTGCTCGTGGCCCGCTACACCGCCTCGTTCGCCCGCTACGGCCTGCGGGTGGGCCAGGTGCTGCTCACGGTCGACGACGTCACCCGCCGCGCGCATTACCGCAACGCCTACAACACGCTGGACAAGCTGCTGGCGATGGGCGCGGTGCCGGTGGTCAACGAGAACGACACGGTGGCCACGGAGGAGATCCGCTTCGGCGACAACGACCGGCTGGCGGCCCTGGTCGCGCACGTCGTGCACGCCGATCTGCTGGTCCTGCTGTCCGACGTGGACGGGCTGTACGACGGCGATCCGGCGAAGCCGACGTCGTCGCGGGTTCCGTTCGTGACCGGTCCGGCCGATCTCGAAGGCATCGAGATCGGCAAGGCCGGCAAGTCCGGGGTCGGCACCGGCGGGATGGTCACCAAGGTCGAGGCGGCGGGCATCGCCACCTCGGCGGGCATTCCCGTGGTGCTCACCGCGACCCGCTTCGCGTCCGACGCACTGGCCGGCAAGGACACCGGAACTCTGTTCCACCGCACCGGAGTTCGCACCGCCGACCGGCTCCTGTGGTTGGCCCACGCGAGCACCGCGCGCGGTCGGCTCGCGCTCGATCCCGGCGCCGTGCGGGCCGTGGTGGAGCGGCGCAGTTCGCTGCTGCCGGCCGGAATCACCGGCGTCCAGGGCGGTTTCGTCGCCGGCGATCCGGTGGACCTGGTTGACGAAAACGGTCACATCGTGGCCCGCGGACTGGTCAACTTTGATGCGAAGGAACTGCCGGGCCTGCTCGGGCGATCCACCCGGGAATTGGCCCGGGAGCTGGGTCCGGCCTACGAGCGCGAGGTCGTCCACCGCGACGACCTGGTGCTGCTGCGCCGCTGAGCGACGACCACGGAAGATCAGCAGCTCGCCGACGGGAGGCCGGCCGTGCCGGAGCGTGGGGATCGCCCCTGGGGACAGCCGACGACGCCGGCGCGGACCGAACCCGACGGCGCGGGCCGAATGTGGCACATCACGCTGACCCTGGCCGGTCCGCCGGGCGACCCCGAGGACGTGCGGCGAGCGCTGGAACGCCTCGCCCACGAGCACCCGTTCCTGCTCGCCGGCCGCTACGCCGCCGACCACGCCGAGGTGCGCTACTGGGAGGAGGCCCCCAACCTCCACGACGCCGCCGCGATCGCGCTGCGCCTTTGGGGCGAACACCGCCGGAGCGCGGACCTGCCCCCGTGGGAGCTGATCGGCCTGGAGGTCGTCGACCGCCCCACCTATCAAAAACGCGCCGGCGCCCCGGCGCCCCTCCCGGTCCAACCGGGCCGCGTCCAGCCGTTCTGAGGGCGGTACGGCGAGCGCTCGACGCGTTCCGACGCGGCTACGGGGTCGTTGCCATGCGGGTGCAGGTGGTGGGTGGGGTGGGGTGGAAGGGGTCGATCTGCTCGGGCCCTGGTGGGGCGTCGGCCGGGGTGGGGCCGGTGAAGACGGGGTGGAACCAGGTGGCGTTGTCCGGGGTGCAGGTCTGGGGGCCGGCCACGGTCAGGATGCGGCGGACCTGGAGGAGGCCGTCGTGCAGCATCGGCGCGTCGGTGTGGAAGTCCCAGACGCGGTGCACCACGAAGCGGGTCCAGCCCGGGCCGCCGAACTGGGCGACGGCGTAGACGAACACCACGTCGGCGGTGACCACGAGGTCGCGCTGCGCGTGTTCGGCGGCCGTGATCGTGCCCGCCGCGCGGGGTGCCGCGTCCAGGACCCGGATCGCCGCCGGGTCGAAGCGGGTGATCCAGCCGGTGGGCGCCGACACGTCGTCGTCGCGGGGGGCGACCAGGGCCGCGCCGAGTTGGTCGCGCTGTTCGCGGCGCAGCAGGGGCAGCGCCGCCCACGGCCGGCCGCCCCCCAGGACGGTCGGGTCGAGTTGGCTGCCGACCACGAACTCGCGTACCAGGTCGAGGGCTTGGCCCACCTGGCCGGCGGAGTAGTGGGCCGAGTCGCGGCGTTCGCCGATGACGATCCCGGCGGCGCCCTGGGCCCAGCCCGCGGCCGGTCCGCCGGCCATCGGATCGGCGGGCAGCGGACCCGTCGCGTAGTCCACGGGCGGGGTCAGCGAGACCCGTTGCAGGACGGCGGGGCCGACCTCCGGGTGCGATCCGGCGGTGCCGGCCCGCCGGGCGCCGAGGAAGGTCGCGCCACCGATCACCAGTAGTACGACCAGCACGCCCGCCACACCGCGCAGCGTGCGCAGCCGGACACCGAGCACCCGGCGCTGCCGGTGCGGTCGTTTGCCGGCGTGCAGCCGCTCCCGCGCGGAGGGCTCGTGCAGGTCCGCCGCACGGACGAAGGTCGCGTCGAATACGACGGCGCTGAACTCGTCCTCGCCGTCGGGCCCACCCCTGTTCGGGCCTTCGGGGGGCACTCCCCGTCCGGACATACCATCAGCTTAAGTCGCGCGTGAGCGGGTGGATATGCGCCCGGGCGCGGGGTTGCGTCGGGGTCTGCGGCGAGGTCGCGAGCGGGCCGTGCCTCCGGGGGCCGGGTCTTCGGCTCCGCACGGGCCCGGCCCTTCTCGGCCCGGCCCTTCTCAGCCCGGCCCCGAACGGGCCACCGCCGCCTGCGACGGTGCCGTCGTATCGCCGGCCGTGCCCGAATCCCCCGGCGCGACGGTGATCCGCACCTGGGAGGTGTCCTGGCCGGGCGGCGCCGGCACGGGGTTGTTGTCGGTCGTCGCGCTGCGACCGGTGCCCACCGACGGTTGCCGGGGCGCGGTCGGCCCCTGCGAGGATCCGCTGCGGTAGACGGCGGTGACCGCCATCGCCACCACGCCGACGCCCATCAGCAGGGCCAGCGCCCAGGCCACTCCGCGCCGCCAGCGTGTGGTGCGCGCGGCCTTGGCCCACGGCTCGCCCGCGAACCAGGCCGGCACGTGCGGCAACATCGGCTCGGTGTCGGGTCCGGGTACGGTCCGGGCCCGCCACGGGTCCTCGCCGTCGGGTGGATACGTCCCGTCGTCGAACCAGTCGGAGCGGTCGGCCTGTTCGGTCGTCCGGTCGGTCCGCTCGGGCGCGGCGGCGGTGGGTGTGGGCGCAGCGTCGATCGCCGCGCCACGCTCGTTCGCCGAGGGTTCGTGTACGCGGGCCGCGCGCACGAACGACTCGTCGAAGACGACGGAGGAGAGCTCGTCCTCCGAGAACTCGGGAAAGTCTGGGCCGTCCGGGAACTCTGGCCCTGGTGAATCGGGCACTCCTAGACAGTATTACCGCGGGCACTCCGATGGATACCGATTCAGCGCACCGGTCCGGGGCCCTTCGCCGTGCCGCTCCGGACTCCGGCTCGGCGCGCCGACCCCGGCCGGGTGGTCGCGCAGGCGATCAGGAGCGCACGTGGCCGTCGCCGGTGACCACGTACTTCGTGCTGGTCAGCTCGGGCAGCCCCATCGGGCCGCGCGCGTGCAGCTTCTGCGTGGAGATGCCGATCTCGGCGCCGAAGCCGAACTGGCCGCCGTCGGTGAACCGGGTCGAGGCGTTGACCATCACGGCGGTGGAGTCGACCAGGGCCACGAACTCGCGGGCCGCGGCCTGCGAGGTGGTGACGATCGCCTCCGTGTGGCCGGAGGAGTGCCGGCGGATGTGCGCGACCGCGTCGTGCAGCGAGGGCACCACGGCGGCGGCGATGTCGTAGGACAGGTATTCGGTGTCCCAGTCGGCGTCGGTGGCGGGCACCACGTCGGCCGAGTAGGCCTGTACGGCGGCGTCGCCGTGCACGGTCACGCCCGCGTCCTTCAGGGCCGCGAGCGCGAGCGGTACGAAGGCGTCGGCCACGTCGCGGTGCACCAGCAGCGTCTCCGCCGAGTTGCACACGCTGACCCGGTGCGCCTTGGAGTTGACCAGGATGTTCACCGCCATCCCCAGGTCGGTCTGCGTGTCGACGTAGACGTGGCAGTTGCCCACGCCGGTCTCGATCACCGGCACGGTCGAGCCCTCGACCACGGTGCGGATCAGGCTCGCCCCGCCGCGCGGGATCAGGACGTCGACCAGGCCGCGCGCGGTCATCAGCTCCTTCACCGAGTCGTGCGTCTCGCCCGGCACCAACTGGATCGCGTCGGCGGGCAGGCCGGCCGCGACGACCGCGTCGCGCATCACCGCGACGATGGCGGTGTTCGAGCGGTAGGCGGACGAGGAGCCGCGCAGCAGCACCGCGTTGCCCGACTTCAGGCACAGCGCGGCGCCGTCGACGGTGACGTTGGGGCGGGCCTCGTAGATGATCCCGACCACGCCGAGCGGCACCCGCACCTGGCGCAGTTCCAGGCCGTTGGGCAGGGTCGAGCCGCGCAGCACCTCGCCGACCGGGTCGGGCAGGCCGACCACGTCGCGCACGTCGGAGGCGATGGCGGCGATGCGCTCGTCGGTCAGGGTGAGCCGGTCGATCATCGCCTCGCCGGTGCCGTTGGCCCGGGCCCGCTCCACATCCTCCGCGTTGGCCGCGACGATCTCCGCCGAGCGGGCCACGAGCGCGTCGGCGAGCGCGAGCAGCGCGTCGTCCTTGACCCGCCGGGTCAGTGGCGCGAGGACGGCGGCGGCCTCCCGGGCGCGACGGGCGGTGTCGAGGACTGCGGACGCTGCGCTGCTGGTCATGCCCGCAAGCCTACCTAGCCGGGTCGGTGATCAACACGACGATTTCAGGAGGCGAGACGCTTCCGCCCGGCGGACGGGCCGGACACAATGACGCCGCCACCCTTCACCGAGGCGAGGAGCCATCCGTGACCGCTGTCCAGGCCCGCCGGCACGGCATCGCCGACCTGCTCACGCGTACCGCCGCCCGGCTGCCGGACCGGCTCGCCGTGGTGGACGGCGAGCTGCGGCAGACCTTCGCCGAGCTCGACGACACGGTCTCGCGCGCCGCCGGGGCACTGGCCGCGCGCGGCATCGGCAAGGGTGACCGGGTGGTGCTGCTCGCCCGCAACTCGCACGGCTTCGTGGTGGCCTACTTCGCGCTGGCCCGGCTCGGGGCGATCTCGGTCCCGGTGAACTTCATGCTCACCGCGCCCGAGGTCGGCTACGTCCTGGAGCACGCGGGCGCGATCGCCGTGCTGGCCGGGCCCGAGCTGACCGCCACCGCCGACGCCGCCCTGGCCGGCCGCGAGGCGCTGCGCGTGGTGCTCGGCCCGGCGGCTCCGGGGTGGGAGCCGTTCGCCGAGCTGATCGCCGAGGGCGGCCCGGTGCCGGATGTGCCGCTCCTCGACGACGACCCGGTACAGATCATGTACACCTCGGGCACCGAGTCCCGCCCCAAGGGCGCGGTGATGACCAGCCGCAATCTGATCGCCCAGTACGCGACCGCGATCATCGACGGCGGGATGGCCGCCGACGACGTGGAGATCCACGCCCTGCCGCTCTACCACTGCGCGCAGTTGCACTGCTTCCTCACCCCGGACGTCTACCTCGGCGCGACGTCGATCATCCTGCCCGCGCCGGACCCGGCCACGCTGCTCGCCACCATCGAACGCGAGCGGGTGACCAAGCTGTTCTGCCCTCCGACGGTGTGGATCGCGCTGCTTCGCCACCCCGACTTCGACACCCGGGACCTGTCCGGGCTGCGCAAGGGCTACTACGGCGCGGCGGCGATGCCGGTCGAGGTGCTGGGCGAACTGCGGCGCCGGTTGCCGCGGTTGCGGCTGTACAACTTCTACGGCCAGACCGAGATGTCGCCGGTGGCCACCATCCTGGGCCCGGACGACCAGGAGCGGAAGGCGGGTTCGGCGGGACGCGCGGGGCTCAACGTGCAAACCGCCGTGGTCGACGACGAGGATCGCCCGGTGCCGCCCGGCGAGGTGGGCGAGATCGTGCACCGCGGCCCACACACGATGCTCGGCTACTGGAACGACCCGGACCGCACCGCCGAGGCCTTCCGCAACGGCTGGTTCCACAGCGGCGACCTCGGCGTACTGGACGCGGAGGGCTACCTCACCGTGGTCGACCGCAAAAAGGACATGGTCAAGACCGGCGGCGAAAACGTGGCCGGCCGAGAGGTGGAGGAAGCCATCCACGCCCACCCGGCGGTGGCCGAGGCGGCGGTATTCGGCGTCCCCCACCCGTACTGGATCGAGGCGGTCACGGCGGTGGTCGTCCCCCGCCCGGGCGAGCGGATCACAGAGGAGGAGGTGATCGAACACTGCAAAGCCCGCCTGGCCGGCTTCAAGGTCCCCAAGTATGTGGTGATCGCCGAATCCCTCCCGAAAAACCCCAGCGGCAAAATCCTCAAACGCCAACTCCGAGACCAACACGCGAAGTTGGCTGCGGAATAGCGCACCTGCTTCCAACGCCGGCCACAGCCGAGCAAAGCCGCCCCGGGTGACGCCCGAGACCGACTGCCGCCCGTACCGGCCCGAGTGCGCTTGAGGCCACCGCAGGGCGGAGGAAGTCGCGCCTCGGCCTGCTACAGAACGCCGGTCCGGGTCGGTGGTGGTGTGGGGCTTCGGGGTGTGGGCTTTCGTCGGGACGGGCGCCCCGGTCGGGGGAAAGGCGACCAACGGCGGGCGGCAGAGAGGGGGCCGGGCTGGGTTCCGCCGAGTCCCTACCGCCCGCCGTTGCCGGCCGGTTTTGGCCGAGCATCACGCCTGCCTCGCCAGAAACCGGAGTCTCGGAGTCACGCACGCCGGCGGCGGATCGCCGAGTGTGTGCGGAAGGACTGGGTGGCGCTGCTTGCGGGCTGCCGTGCGTGGCCTTCCGGCCGCGCGGCTTGCGGTCCCTTACGTGTCGGGGCGGTGCCCACCGCGCCCACCGCGCTCGGTGCCCCGTTGCGTTTTGCGGCTTCCAGGCAGCTTCACGCCGGGCCGGGGCCGGGAATAATGCGTGGAACGTGACCCGGGTCGCGGGTTAGCGTCGATGGACAATGCGAACGTTTCCCGTCGCCGACCCCGGCGATCCCGATATCCGGTCGGCGGGCCGCTACCTGCTCTGGCTCGCCGCGCGCACCCGGCGGACGATTGTCATGGGCATCGTCTGGGCGTCGGTGTGGATGGTGGCCCAGGCCCTCATGCCCGCCGCCGTCGGCCGGGCGATCGACGCCATCGAGGCGCGGGACGAGGGTCGGCTGTACACCTGGTGCGGCGTACTGCTCGGGCTCGCCGTGCTGATCGGCTTCACGGGCGTCATGCGCCACCGCAACGCGGTCGGCAACTTCCTCGACTCGGCCTTTCGTACCATCCAACTCGTCACCCGGCAGGCCGCCCGGCTCGGCGCCGTGCTGCAACGCCGGATCGCCTCCGGCGAGGTGGTCGGCATCGGTACCTCCGACGTGGACGCGATCGGCTCGACGCTGGACATCACCGCGCGCGGCTGTGCCTCGGTGGTCACGCTCGCCGTGGTCGCCGTCGTGCTGTTGAACATGTCGGTGCCGCTCGGGCTGCTCGTGCTGATCGGCGTGCCGTTGCTGATGGGCGTGGTCTCGCTGCTGCTGCGACCGCTGCACCGGCGTCAGAACGCCTACCGCGAACTGCAGTCCGGGCTGGCCGATCGGGCCGTCGACATCGCGTCCGGGCTGCGCGTGCTGCGCGGCATCGGCGGTGAGCGCAGCTTCGGGGCCCGCTACCGGCGCGAATCGCAGGAGTTGCGGGTGGCGGGCGTACGCACCGCCAGGATCGAATCGATGTTGGAGGCGGCGCAGTTCCTGGTGCCCGGCTTCTTCGTCGCGTTCGGTACCTGGCTGGCCGCCCGGTTCGCCCTGGACGGGCGCCTGACGGTCGGTCAGATGGTGTCGTTCTACGGCTATGCGGCGTTCCTGACCGTCCCGCTCTCCACCCTCACCGAGTTCGCCGACCGCGTCGTCCGCGGCCACGTCGCGTCGCGACGCGTGGTGCGGGTGCTCGGCCTCGCGCCGGGCGTCGAGGACCGCCCCGACCCGCTCGCCTGGCCGGCACCCGGCGACCTGGTGGACCGGCGCTCCGGCCTGGTGGTTCGGCCCGGCGTGCAACTCGGCATCGCCTGCGAGGACCCGCAGGACGCGCCCGCGCTGGCCGACCGGCTCGGCCGCTACGAGGACGCCGACGTCTTCTACCACGACGTGCCGCTGGCCGACCTCGCGGTGGCCGACGTGCGCGAGCGGATTCTGATCGCGCACCACGACGCCGGGCTGTTCTCCGGGCCGCTGCGCCGCGAACTGACGCCCGGCAGCGGTGGCGGGGGCGGCGTCGGCCTCGCCGAGGCGGTGGAGGTGGCCTGCGCCGCGGACGTGGTCGACGCGCTGGACGAGGGCCTGGACACGGAGATCGCGGCGCGCGGCCGGGAGTTCTCCGGTGGTCAGGTACAACGCCTGCGCCTGGTGCGGGCGTTGGTCGCCGACCCGCAGACGCTGGTGCTGATCGAGCCGACCAGCGCGGTGGACGCGCACACCGAGGCCCGGATCGCCGCCCGGCTCGCCGCGCACCGGCGCGGGCGCACCACGGTGGTCGCCACCACCAGCCCGCTCGTCCTCGACACCATGGACGAGGTCGCCTACGTCGAGGACGGCAAGGTCATGGCGGTCGGACCGCACCGCGAACTGCTCGCGAACGAACCGGGATACGCGGCGTTGGTCACCCGTGTCGACGACGATGAGGAGGTGGACGCGTGAGCACGCGCCGCCTGTTGCCGGTGGCCCCGGCCGCCGAGGTCGGCCGGCACGCCGTGCGGCTGCTGCGCGAGCGGCGGCGCGACCTGATCCTGACCGTGCTGTTCTACGCGCTCGCCGCGGTGGCCGGACTGGTCGCACCGCGGCTGCTCGGCGTGCTGATCGAGAAGGTCCGCGACGATGCCCCGACCCGGACGATCGACCTGCTCGGCCTGGGTATCGCCGGCGCGCTGCTGCTCCAGGCGCTGATCGTGCGTCAGGCGGCGGTGGCCGCGGCTCGGCTCGGCGAGGGCCTGCTCGCGCAGGTTCGCGAGGAGTTCGTGGAGCGCATCCTGGACCTGCCGCTGTCCACCGTCGAGCGGGCCGGCTCCGGCGACCTGCTCGGCCGGGCGAATCGCGACGTGGCGGCGATGTCCCGCTCGGCCCGTCGTGCGGTGCCCTCGGTGCTGGTCGCGGCCGTGACGATCGTGCTGACCTTCACCGGGCTGCTGGTGCTCAATCCGCTGCTGGCGCTGCCGCTGCTGATCACCGTGCCGCTGCTGATCCCGGTCACCTGGTGGTACCTGCGTCGGGCGCCGGCGGGCTATCTGCGCGAGAACGCCGCCTGGGCGCAGGTGACCGACTCGCTCGCGGAGACGGTGGAGGGCGCGCGTACGGTCGAGGCGCTGCGGCTGGCCGATCGGCGGCGGCGGCGCGGTGAGGACGACGTCGGCAAGGCGTACGCGGCCGAGCGGTACACGTTGTGGCTGCGCACCATCTGGTACCCGACGGTCGACTTCGGCTACATGTTGCCGGTGGTGGCGACCACCGCCTTCGGCGGCTGGGCGTATCTGCACGGCTGGGCCACGCTCGGCGAGGTGGCGACCGCGGTGTTGTACGTGCAGTTGATCATCGGGCCGATGGACGAACTGCTCAACTGGCTGGACGAGGTACAGATCTCGGCGGCCTCGCTGGCCCGACTGCTGGGTGTGGCCGACGTGCCGTCCGACCGCGTACCCACCGACGCCAAGCCGGTGGACGAGACCCTGACCGTGCGCGATGTGCGGTTCGCGTACGACTCGGGGCGCGAGGTGCTGCACGGGATCGACCTGACGGTGCGACCGGGCGAGCGGATCGCGATGGTGGGGCCGAGCGGGGCCGGGAAGTCCACGCTGGGGCGGCTGTTGGCCGGGGTCAACGGGCCGACGTCAGGGAAGGTGGAGGTCGGCGGGGTGCCGCTGGTCGGCCTGCCGCTCGACGAACTGCGCGGCCGGGTCGCGCTGGTGACCCAGGAACACCACGTGTTCCGGGGCACGTTGCGGGACAACCTGCTGCTGGCACGCGAGGACGCCGACGACGACGCGGTGTTGGCGGCGCTGCGGGCGGTCGACGCGGACTGGGTGGCCGCGCTGCCCGACGGGATGAACACCGAAGTCGGGCCCAAGGGCCACGAGTTGTCGGCTCCGCAGGCACAACAGCTGGCACTGGCCCGGTTGGTGCTGGCCGACCCGCACACGCTGGTCCTGGACGAGGCGACCTCGCTGATCGACCCTCGGGCAGCCCGGCACCTGGAGCGTTCGTTGGGCGCGGTGATCGAGGGCCGGACGGTGATCGCGATCGCACACCGCCTGTACACGGCGCACGACGCGGACCGCGTCGCGGTGGTCGAGGACGGCCGCATCACGGAGCTGGGCAGCCACCGCGAACTGATCGCGGCCGACGGAGCCTACGCGGCCCTGTGGCGGTCCTGGCACGGGTGAGCCCCGGCTCACGCCCGGCCGGGGCCTTCCCGCTGCGTCAGAGAGTCCAAGAGTGGCCACCGGGGTCATCCAGCCACACCACATTGGCCTGCGGCGTGACAGTAAGCCCATACCGCCTCAAGCCCGGTCGGCCATTCGACAACCAAGAAGCCATCACCGCTTCGAGGTTGCTCCCCAACGGCCGAGTTCCGCCCTCGTACAACCTGCCCCCGCCTGCGACGTCACTCTCCACGACCGCCCACGACCCATCCGGGTGGAGAAACCAGCGCCCCGCCACCTCACGCGTGGCCGAGTAGCGAAGACGAATCGTGCCCGGGAGGGCAAGCTGCGCCGCCCACAGGAAAGCCGGGTCATCAAGCACTTCAGCAGCAACCCGAGTGGCGCGTCCGGTCGTCGCCGCCCTGCCGGCGATCGCCGCCCGCATCATGGGCCCGATCTCTGGCGACGAACTCTCACGTGAGGGCATAAAGGACACAACGGAGTCGACGAACCGCCCTTCGGCACGCCCGTCCTCGCGCATGCGCAACTTGACGTATCCGTAGCCAGGCCGCAACTCGTGCATCTGCTGGAACTGAGCGAACTTCCCAACGTGGTGCTCGAAGTGGTGCCGATGGACTGCGGCTTGCACCCTTGTATGGATGGCGCATTCGTTGTTCTCACGATTCCGGGCCGCGGCGAGCGCGCCTACGTCGCGAGCATGTCAAAGGGTCAAATCGTCACCAAGGGCGAAGCGGTCACGGAAGTAGAGCATCGATACGATCTGTTGCGGGCCGAAGCTCTCTCCCCTTCGCGTTCGCAGCAACTTCTGCAGGACCTGTTGGAGAGCGCTTGACGAAGACACGCCCTCAGCCCTCGCTCACGGATATCGGAGATGGTGGCCAGAGTCCCCCGGAAGGCGTCAAGGACGCCGGCCGGGGCATTCCCGGCGAGAGTCGCGCTTTGGTTGCGAGGTGCCGGTGCGGGGCCGGTCAGAGTCGGTGGTGGGCCGCCGCCGGCGTGCGGGGCTCCGAGACTCGGGCCTACCGACGAGGCGGGTGCGTTGCTCGGCGAAACCCGGCCGGCAGCGGCGGGGAGGAGGGGGCTCGGGTCGAGTTCCCGGTGAGCCTTCCCGAATGGGTCGGTGATTTGGGGGACGTTTTCGGGGTGCTTGGGGCCGCAACCGGATCGCGACGGGTGCTCTGGGGCCCTGGGGTATCGATGACCTGCGGTTTTGGGGTCGAGGCGGAAAGTCGGGTGTCGAGTGCCGGTTTCGTGTTGCTCCGGACTCCTCGATGCCGGCGTGAGGACCGAAAGTGCCGAGTCGAGACCGGTTTCGCGCTCTCCGACCTCACACAGGCGTCCAAGGGGGGCCGAACGGGATCCCGAGGCACCCGCAATGCCATCCGCCAGCGCTGACCTGCGGTTTTCTCTCGGTCCGGCGCTGTGGCACCCCACGAGATCCGGTTTCGTGAAGCTCGGCCACTCCCATGCCCACTGCCCGCTGCACTCCGAAGCCACCCGACCCACTCGGGAAGGCTCCCCGGAGGACTCGACCCGAACCCCCACCCGCTCCCTCGCTGCCGGCCGGGTTTCGCCGAGCAACGCACCCGCCTCGTCGGTAGGCCCGAATCTCGGAGCCCCGCACGCCGGCGGCGGCCGCCCATCACCGACTCTGACCGGCCCCGCACCGGCCACCCGCGACCAAGGGCACAGTGCCGGCCGGAACCGGCTTGTCGGTCAGGGGCGTTGGCAGGGTTGGCCTGTTTGTAGGTTTGTGTTGGCGGCGGTTATGACGGCGTCGAGTCTGGTTCGGGCGGTCACCAGGGCGGCGATTCGGGTGTCGATGTGATCGCGTTCTGCTGCCAGGCGGGTCAGGAGTTCCGGGGTGGCCACGCCGTTTATGACGCAGGGCAACAGGGCTGCGATCGACTTGCTGGGGATGCCGGCGGCGTAGAGCTGTTGGATGAGTAGGACGCGGTCTATCGCGCTGTCCGGGTATTGGCGTTGGCCGCTGGGGGTGCGTTCCGCGGCGAGCAGGTCTTGTTCCTCGTAGTAGCGCAGCGCTCGGACGCTGACGCCTGTGCTGGTGGCCAGCTCGCCGATGCGCATTACGCCTCTCCACTGCTTGCCTCTGACGTGGGCGTCAGGTTTTAGCGTAGCTCGCGACTGCTTGTCCGCTCCGCGAAGGAAGTTCGCTCATGCTCGTCTCGGACGTGGCCATCCCCGTCGTCTCGGTACAGCCCGTCGTCCTGGCGGCGCCGGATCGGGGTGTGGATCTGCGGGTGCGGGTTTCCGCGCCGGTTGGTGGGAGTGGGTTGCCGATCGTTGTCTTCTCGCACGGCTTCGGGTCGTCGTCGCTCTGCTATGGGCCGCTCGTCGACTTCTGGGCCGCGCACGGCTTCGTGGTGATCCAGCCCACCCACCTCGACTCCAGGACCGTCGGCCTCCCCCCGGACGCCTCCCGCAGGCCGCAACTCTGGCGCACCCGGGTCGGGGACATGCGGCTCGTCCTCGACCGGCTCGATCTGTTGGAGGCGGCCGTTCCCGGGCTTGCCGGGCGCCTCGATCGAAGCCGCATCGCCGCCGCCGGGCACTCCTTCGGCGGGCAGACGGCGGGCATTCTGCTGGGGCTGCGCGTCCTCGACCCGGTGACCGGCAACGCCGAGGACTTGGCCGACTCGCGGATCAAGGCCGGCGTACTGCTCGCCACCGCCGGCCGGGGCGGCGACGACCTGACGCCCTTCGCGGCCGAGAACCTCCCGTGGCTCAAGGGGCCGGACTTCGCGCACATGACCGCGCCGGCCCTCGTCGTCGCCGGGGACCACGACGAGTCGCCGCTGTCCGTCCGAGGGCCGGAGTGGCTCGCCGACCCGTACCACCTCAGCCCCGGGCCCAAGAGCCTGCTCACCCTCTTCGAGGCGGAGCACTCCCTCGGCGGGATCGCCGGCTACGAGGCCCGGGAGACCACGGACGAAAACCCCGAGCGTGTGGCCCTGATCCAACGGGTCACCCTGGCCTACCTCCGCCACGCCCTCGGCATCGACGACGCCGACTGGGCGGAAGCAAAGAACGGCACACCCATGGGACGTATCGAATCCAAGTGACTCCCCCGTGCCCGCCCCGCGCTCACCCCGCCGCGCGGTCGTACGCCTCCCGCGACGCCGTGACCGCCGGCTCGTGGCGTTCGGCCCAGGCGGTGAGGCCGGACAGGTACTCGAACAGCTCCCTCGCCATCACGGTCGCCTCGTACTCGACCTTCGGCGGCACCGTCGGGTACACCGTGCGGATCAGCAGACCGTCGCGTTCCAGGCTGCGGAGCGTCAGCGTGAGCATGCGGCGGCTGATGCCGTGGATGGCGCGTTCCAACTCGGTGAAGCGTACGGGGCCGTTGCGCGCCTCCATCAGGACGCTGATGCTCCACTTGCCCGCCACCCGGTTGAGCACGTCCAGCACGCGGCATGCCTGGGTGACCTCGGCCTGCTCCGTTACACAGATGTTCCGCTGTGACATGAAAGTGCCTTCTTTCGTCGGCCTCCATGGTCACGGAGGATGTGTCCCGTAACAAGAAGTGCACCAAGCGAACACCACAAACCCCACGGAACCGGGAGCACTCGATGTCCATCACGCTCGACGACGCGACCCTCAAGCTGCTCGACGCCAAGAACTTCGCCACCGTCTCGACGCTCAACGCCGACGGCGGCCCGCAGGCCTCGGTCGTCTGGTTCCAACGCGACGGCGACACCATCGTGTTCTCCGCGACCGAGGGCCGCGCAAAGGTCCGCAACCTCCGCCGCGACCCACGCGTCAGCGTCACCGTCTTCGACCTCGAAAACCCCTACCACTCGGTCGAGTTGCGAGGCACCGCCGAGATCGTCCCGGACCCCACGAAGGAACTCCCGCTCGCGCTCTCGCTCAAGTACCTCGGCGAGGCCCCGCCGCCGGAGCCCGAAACGATCGCCCGCGTGGTGGTGCGCGTGACGCCGACCAGGGTGAACTCGTTCTCGGTCTGATCGAGCCCGAACCCCGGTCGGCGACCGGCTACTTGACGACCGACAGCGGCAGCAGCTTCCGGCCCGTCGGGCCGATTTGGATCTCCGTGCCCATCTGGGGGCAGACGCCGCAGTCGAAGCAGGGGCTCCAGCGGCAGTCCTCGACCTCGGTCTCGTCGAGGGCGTCCTGCCAGTCCTCCCAGAGCCAGTCCTTGTCCAGACCGGAGTCCAGGTGGTCCCACGGGAGCACCTCGTTCCACTCGCGCTCGCGCGTGGTGTACCAGTCCAGGTCGACCGGCTCGTCGGCCAGCGCCTCGCCCGCGCAGCGCACCCAGCGGTCGTAGCTGAAGTGTTCGCTCCACCCGTCGAAGCGGCCGCCGTCCTCCCACACCGCGCGGATGATCCGGCCCACGCGGCGGTCGCCGCGCGAGAGCAGGCCCTCGATCGCGCCCGGCTTGCCGTCGTGGTAGCGGAAGCCGATCGACTTGCCGTACTGCCGGTCCGCGCGGATCGCGTCGCGCAGCTTGTGCAGCCGCGCGTCGGTGGCCGCCGGGTCCAGCTGCGGGGCCCACTGGAACGGGGTGTGCGGCTTGGGGACGAACCCGCCGATCGACACCGTGCAGCGGATGTCGCGGCTGCCCGAGACCTCGCGGCCCTTCTGGATGACCTTCTTGGCCATGTCCGCGATCTGCAGCACGTCCTCGTCGGTCTCGGTGGGCAGGCCGACCATGAAGTAGAGCTTGACCTGGCGCCAGCCGTTGCCGTAGGCGGTGGCGACGGTGCGGATCAGGTCCTCCTCCGACACCATCTTGTTGATCACCTTGCGCAGCCGTTCGCTGCCGCCCTCGGGGGCGAACGTCAGGCCCGAGCGGCGCCCGTTGCGGGTCAGCTCGTTGGCCAGGTCGATGTTGAACGCGTCGACCCGGGTGGACGGCAGCGACAGGCCGATCTTGTCGTCGGTGTACCGGTCGGCCAGGCCCTTGGCCACCTCGGCGATCTCGGTATGGTCCGCCGAGGACAGCGACAGCAGGCCGACCTCCTCGAAGCCGGTCGCCTTCAGGCCCTTGTCCACCATCGCGCCGATGCCCTCGATGCTGCGCTCGCGCACCGGCCGGGTGATCATGCCGGCCTGGCAGAACCGGCAGCCCCGGGTGCAGCCGCGGAAGATCTCCACGGACATGCGCTCGTGCACCGTCTCGGCGAGCGGGACCAGCGGCTGCTTGGGGTAGGGCCACTCGTCCAGGTCCATCACCGTGTGCTTGGACACCCGCCACGGCACGCCCGAGCGGTTCGGCGCGACCCGCTGGATCCGACCGTCGTCCAGGTAGTCCACGTCGTAGAAGCGCGGCACGTACACACTGCCCGTGACCGCGAGGCGGAACAGCAGCTCGTCCCGGCCGCCCGGACGGCCCTCGGCCTTCCAGGCCCGGATGATGTCGGTGATCTGGAGCACGGCCTGCTCGCCGTCGCCCACCACCGCGCAGTCGATGAAGTCCGCGATCGGCTCGGGGTTGAACGCGGCGTGCCCGCCGGCGAGCACGATCGGGTGGTCCTCGGTGCGGTCCTTCGCCTCGATCGGGATCCCGGCGAGGTCGAGCGCGTTGAGCATGTTCGTATAGCCCAGCTCGGTGGAGAAGCTGAGTCCGAACACGTCGAACGCGCCCACCGGCCGGTGTGCGTCCACGGTGAACTGCGGCACCCGGTGCTCGCGCATCAGCTTTTCCAGGTCGCCCCACACCGCGTAGGTGCGCTCCGCGAGCACGTCGGCGACCTCGTTGAGGACCTCGTACAGGATCATCACGCCCTGGTTGGGCAGCCCGACCTCGTACGCGTCGGGGTACATCAGGGCCCAGCGGACCGCGCACGCGTCCCAGTCCTTGACGGTCGAGTTGAGTTCGCCACCGACGTACTGGATGGGCTTCTGCACCTGGGGCAGAAGCGGCTCCAGACGCGGGAACAGGGACTCGACGGGCATGGCGGTCCTTCCGGGAGTGCGGGGAGGGGATCGACCACCTCGTGGCGGGAAGGGTGATCGACCTCCCAGCCTAACGCGACGCGGGCGGACCCCCTACCGAGATGTCGGCGAGAGCCCGCCCGCACGGGGTGCGATCGGTGCGATCAGGCGTATTTGAAGGCGCCGGCGTGTCTCATGTGCACCGACTGCAACAGTCCTATCCCCATCCACACGGCGAACATCGACGATCCACCGTAGGAGACGAACGGCAGCGGCAGCCCGGCCACGGGCATGATGCCGAGGTTCATCCCCATGTTCTCGAACGCCTGGAACGCGAACCAGCCGACCACACCCGCCGCCACGATCGTGCCGAACAGGTCGTCGGCGTGCAGCGCGATCCGGATCCCGCGCCACAGCAGCAGCGCGAACAGCCCGATGATCACCGCGCTGCCGACGAAACCCAGCTCCTCGCCGGCCACCGAGAAGACGAAGTCGGTCTGCTGTTCGGGTACATACGAGCCGCCGGTCTGCTCGCCGTGGAACAACCCCTGGCCGGTGAGCCCGCCCGAGCCGATCGCCAGCCGCGCCATGACCGTGTTGTAGCCGACGCCCCCCGGGTCGAAGCTCGGATCGGCGAAGGCCCGGAACCGGTCGATCTGGTACTCGCTGAGCAGCCCGAAGCGCACCACCGCCACCGCACCGGCCCCCGCGAGCGCGAACATCAGCACCATCCACCGCGCCCGCGCGCCGGAGGCGAGCAGCACGCACAGCACGATCATCGCGATCACCATGACCGACCCCATGTCGGGCATCAGCAAAATCACCGCCATCGGCACCGCGGCCACCACCAGGGCCCAGAACACGGCCTTGTCGCCCGGCCTGGCCAGGTCCCCGGTGTCCACCCGCTCGGACAGGATCATCCCCATGCACAGGATGATCCCGAGCTTGACCAACTCGGCGGGTTGCAGCGAGAAGCCGGCGCCGATCTGGATCCAGGCCCGCGCCCCGTTGACCGTGCTGCCCAGCGGGCTCAGCGCCGCGAACAACCCGAGCACGGCCACGATCGCCACTATCGGGGAGAACGCCCGGATCCGGCGGTGACCGATTATCGCCACCACCGTGGCCAGCACCAACCCGATCGCCAGGTTGAGCAGGTGCCGCTTGAAGAAGAACTGCGGATCACCGCCGGTGAGTCCGCGCCGATTGCGGGTCGCCGACCACACCAGCAGCGAGCCCACGCCCGACAACACCAGCGCCGGGCCGAGCAGCAGCCAGTCCAACCGCCGCACCGGCGCGTCCCGCTGGATGATCTGCCGGGTGATCGACCGGCGCGGGGTGAACACCGGTGCCAGGCGACCCAGGTCCGGTGTCCCGAATCCGGCCACCCGCGAGGCGGGCCGCAGTCGCAGGTTCAGGTTCATGTCCCTCTCCCGGTCCGGTAGGTCACCCGCTCGGGCGGCAGCGCCCCGGGCCCGAAAGCCGACACACCGACCGTGCGCCCGTCGCCGTCGCCGAGCGGATGCGGCGGCGACACGAAGGACGGCGCGCGCAAGGACACCGAGGCCACCGTCCCGTCCGCCTGGATGTGCGGCAGGTCCGCGGGCGGGCTGGGCAACAGCGCCTTGCTCGGGTCGATCGCGCCCTTCTCGTCCACGCCGAGCAGCGCCTCGTAGATCTTGCGCACCGACGGACCCGAGGTGCCGGAGCCGGTACCGCCCTGGCTGACCATCATCACCACGGCGTACTGCGGACCGTCCTTGGGCCCGCCGTAGGTGGCGAACCACGACGTGCTCTGCTTGCCGTACACCGAGCCGGTGCCGGTCTTGGCCGCTATCGGCATCTGCGCGTTCGGCCAGTTGGCGAACACGCCGGCCGCGGTGCCGTTCATCTCGACGCCGATCAGCGCGTTCTGCAGGTACTTCATCGTGGCGTCGCCGACCGGCACCTTGCCCGCCGCCTGTGGCTGGATCTCGCGCACCAGCTTGCCGTCCGGGCTGACCACCGCCTTGCCGATGGTCGGCTTCCACAACGTGCCGCCGTTGGCGATCGCCGCGTACACCCGGGCCATCTGCAACGGGGTCACCGTGGTGTCGCCCTGGCCGATCGCGAAGTTGATCGCGTCACCGGCGCGGAACTGCCAGCCGTCGACGCAGTTCTCCTTGGCGATCTTGTCCACGTACTCGTTGCCCGTGTTGCCCTGCTTGCACCACGCGTCCTTGTTCTGCTCCCAGTTGCGCTTCTTCCAGGCCCGGTCGGCGATCCGCCCGCCCGACTCGCCGGGCAGGTCGATGCCGGTGGGGGCGCCCAGGCCGTAGTTCTTGGCCATGGTCACCATCGGGTCCTTGGGGGTCTTCCCGAAGATCCCGCCGTCCTTGAGCCACATGTCGTAGCCGATGCCGTAGAAGACGGTGTTGCAGGAGACCTCCAGCGCGCGCTGGAGCGAGATCGGCCCGTAACCCCTGGACTCCAGGTTGTTGAAGGTCGTGCCGCCGACCGAGATGCTGGGCGAGCAGTCGTAGGTGGCCTTGGTGGAGTAACCCGACTCGGCCGCGGCCGAGGTCGAGATCACCTTGAAGATCGAGCCCGGCGCGAACTGACCCTGTATGGCCCGCGACACCAGCGGCACGCCGGCCTTCTCGTCGGTGAGCGCCTTGTAGTCCTGCGGCGAGATGCCGCCCACCCACACCGACGGGTCGTAGTTGGGCGCGCTCGCCATCGCGATCACCCGCCCGGTCTTGATGTCCAGCACCACCGCCGCACCCGCGTCGGCGATGAAGTTCTTGTGCGTGTTGCCCGCGTCGAAGGTCGCGCGCGCCCGCTTCATCGCCTCGTCCAACTGCTGCTCGGTGATCGCCTGGATCTTCGCGTCGATGCTGGTGACCAGGTGGTTTCCGGCCACCGGCGGCGTCTCCGAGACGGTGCCGGTGACCCGGCCCAGGTGGTCGACGGACAGCCCGGTGACCCCGGACTTGCCGCGCAGGTCGGCGTCGTAGGTGCGCTCCAGACCGCTGCGGCCGACCTCGTCGGCGCGCTGGAGGTCCTTCTTGCCCTCGGCCTTCTGCTTGCTCAACTCGTCGTCGGAGACCGGCGAGAGGTAGCCGACCACGTGCGCGCCGTTGGCCCCCTCGGGCGCCGGGTACTGGCGCACGGCGGTGGGCTCGGCGGTCACCCCGGGGAACTCCTCGCGGTGCTCCATGATGGTCAGCGCCTGCTGGGTGGTGGCGTTGTCCGTGACCGGGATCGGCTGGTACGGCGAGCCGTTCCAGCACGGCTTGGGCACGTTGCGCTCACACAGCCGGGTGCGTGCCTTGACCTCGTCGACCGGCAGTTCCAACACCTTGGCCAGCCGGGTCAGCACGGCCGTACCCAGGTCCGGCATGCGCATCAACTCGGTACGGCTGACCGACACCACCAGCGCGGTGCGGTTGTTCACCAGCGGTCGGCCCTTGTCGTCGAGGATCCGGCCGCGCACCGCTGGTGTCACCACGTCCCGGACCGCGTTCTGCGAGGCCGCCGCCGCGTAGTGGTCGCCCTCGCGGATCTGGAGGTACCAGAGCCGGCCGAAGAGGGTGATCATCAGCGACAGGACCAGGATCAGCAGGATGACCATCCGGGCGCGCACGGTATGTGCGCCGTCGCCCCGCGATCGCCCGGCGTTGAGCAGGCTGGGCATGTACTTCTTGCGCATCTGGCTCGGTCACCCCCTACCGGGACAGGCCCGAGAGCAGCGGTTTCGGATCCACCTTGCGGGCCAGCGCCATCACCCACGGGACCACGAACGGGGCCAGGATCGCGTCGTAGAGCACCGCGGTCAGCAGCAGCTTCGTCAGCCCCACCTCGCGCACCGCCCCGTCGCCGACCAGCGCGCCGACCGCCGCGTAGAGCACCGTGGTGCCCGCCGCGGCGATCGCGATCACCGCGATCGGGGTGAGCACCGAGCGCCGGGGGTTGCGGGAGGCGAACATGCCCGCCACGTAACCGGTCAGGCACAACACGAACGCGTACCGGCCGGCCGCGTGGTCCGCCGGCGGCGCGAGGTCCGCGCACAGGCCCGCCGCGAAGCCGATCACGCACCCCGAGGTCGGCCCGTACGTCAGCGCGAGTCCGACCACCACCAACAGCAGCAGGTCCGGCACCGCGCCGGGCAGACCGAGCCGGGCGAGCACGCTCACCTGGACCACGAGGGCGACGACGATCAGCAACGCGGCGTAGAACACGCGGGAGATCCGCACCGTCTCAGTCCCTTCCGGTCGATGGGGTCGTGCCGCCGGCCGGCGGCTTGGCGTTGGTACTGCGGTTGCCCGCCGTGGCCGGCTTCGCGGCCGAGGCGCCGCGCGGCGGCTCGGTGCTCGCCGGCGGCGCGGGCGGCGCGGGCGGCGCCTGCTGGGCGGGGGGCGGCGCGGGCGTCTCCGGGGTCGGCGCGGGCGGCAGTATCGAGTCGCGCGGATCGGTGCGCGGCGGCTCGATCACCACGCCCACCGTGTCCAGGCTGGAGAAGTGCACGTACGACTTCACCTCGACGCTGCGGGTCAACTCGCCCGGGGTGTTGCGCACCTGGGCGACCTCGCCCACCGGCACGCCCGGCACGAACGGCTTGCCGCCCTGCGATCCGAACGTCACCAGCCGGTCGCCCTTTTTGACCTGGGCCTGTCCGTTGAGCAGCTTGAGGTTCATCGGCTTGCTGCCGCGGCCGGAAGTGATCCCTATCTCCATCGACCCCGCCAGGCGCGAGCCGACCGAGAATCCGGGGTCGGTGGCGAGCAGTACGGTCGAGGTCATCGGGCCGACCTGGGTCACCCGCCCGACCAGACCGTCGCCGTTGATCACGGTCATGTCGGGCTTGATGCCGTCGCCGGCGCCCGCGTCGATGGTGACCGTCCAGGAGAAGCCCTGGGCGGGGCCGATGGCGACCACCCGCGCGGGCTTGATCCGATACTGGCCGGCCGCCGAGACCTTGAGCAGTTTGTCGAGTTCGGCCGCGCGGTTGCGGTCGAACTGGATGTTGTCGACCTGTTGCCGGAGTTTGGCGTTCTCGTCCTGCAGGCGCTTCTTCTCGCCCTCGTGGGAACCCGCGTCCTTGACCGCGTTCACGGCCCGGCCGACGGGGTCCACGGCGGCGGACACGCCGCGTTCGGCGGGACCGAACACGGCCGAGGCCCAGTCGCGCACGTTCGCGATGGGCGAGTTCCGGCCACCGCGGATGTCCACGGTGATGAGGGCGAAAGAGATCGCCAGCAGCAGCACGAGGACCAGCCGACCATGCCGGGAGTCCCTCACGATGCGCGCCCGCCCCTTTCGTACATTGCGGCGCTGGTGGGCAGTTGTGGTGTGTGGCCGCGCCGGATCGGGCACGGAGGGCGGCGCGTACGGTCGGCCGCCTCCGTCTCCTCGGTCAGCGGCGCGGTTGGGCGTCCAGTACCTGCTGAAGCTTCTCGTACTCCTCGACGCACTTGCCCGCGCCCAGAGCCACCGAGTCCAGCGGGTTGTCGGCGATGTGGATCGGCATGCCGGTCTCGGTCCGCAGCCGCTCGTCGAGGCCGCGCAGCAGGGCGCCGCCACCGGTGAGCACGATGCCGCGATCCATCACGTCGCCGGCGAGTTCGGGCGGACACTGGTCCAGGGTGCTCTTGACCGCGTCCACGACGGTGTTGACCGGTTCCTCGATGGCCTTGCGGACCTCGGAGGTGGAGATCACGATCGTCTTCGGCAGCCCGCTGACCAGGTCGCGGCCGCGGATCTCGCTGTGCTCGTCCTCGCCGAGGTCGAAGGCCGAGCCGATCGACATCTTGATTTCCTCGGCACTGCGCTCGCCCAACAGCAGCGAGTATTCCTTCTTGACGTAGGCGATGATCGCGTTGTCCAACTCGTCGCCCGCCACCCGGATCGACTGCGCGGTGACGATCCCGCCGAGCGAGATCACCGCCACCTCGGTGGTGCCGCCGCCGATGTCGACGACCATGTTGCCGGTCGCCTCGTGCACCGGCAGGCCGGCACCGATCGCGGCGGCCATGGGTTCCTCGATGATGTGCACGCTGCGCGCGCCGGCCTGGCTGGACGCCTCCACCACCGCGCGGCGCTCGACGCCGGTGATGCCGGAGGGCACGCAGATCACCACGCGCGGCCGGGCCAGGTAGCGGCGGCGGTGCACCTTGAGGATGAAGTAGCGCAACATCCGCTCGGTGATCTCGAAGTCGGCGATCACGCCGTCCTTGAGCGGTCGGATCGCCACGATGTTGCCGGGCGTGCGCCCGATCATCTTCTTCGCCTCGGCGCCGACCGCCAGGATGCCCCCGGTCGTGGTGTTCTTGGCGACCACCGACGGCTCGTTCAACACGATGCCGCGGCCTCTGACGTACACCAGCGTGTTGGCCGTACCGAGGTCGACCGCCATGTCACGACCGATGAACGACAAGTTGTTCGCCATAAAAAAACCTAGGGCCTTCCCGAGCTCGTAGCCATGAGGACATGAGCCGGCCGGAGGACGTCACGTCCGGGACGCCGAACCGGCCGACCACAATCGTAGGCACGGAGTAACGGCGACAGAACCGCGATGTTCCGGGGCACGGCTGCACCCTCCATCCACCATGACGTGATCACCGGGCGAGGGGTTGCGTGCCACGCGCGGGGAATGGAGGGATTTCCCTCTAACAGCGCACGCGCGGCGCCCGATCGGCACTCTCGCGCTCGCGCGCGGGCGCGCCCGGCGGGTCCGTAAAAAATTTCGACGCCCGGTGCGGCCCGCGCGCGTCGCGCGGCGCCGGGGATCGTCTCGGCACGGGGTCCGGCCCGGTGCGCGGGTCGCGATCGTGGGAAGCGCGCACCGGGGCACCGCGGCCGAACCGTCAGGCGTGCTCGGGGAAGAAGTTCTTGATCTCGCGCTCGGCCGAGTCCACCGAGTCGGAGCCGTGCACGATGTTCTCCCGGGTGATGGTGGCGAAGTCGCCGCGAATCGTGCCCGGGAGGGCCTTGATCGGGTCGGTGACGCCCGCGAGTGCGCGGAACGACTCGATCACGCGTTCGCCCTCGACGATCATCGCCACCGACGGCGCCGAGGTCATGAACTCCACGAGCGGGGCGTAGAACGGCTTGCCCTCGTGCTCGGCGTAGTGCCGCTCGATCGTCTCGCGGTCCATCACGCGCAGATCGAGCGCGGTCAGGGTGAAGCCCTTGCGCTCGATGCGGCCGATGACCTCGCCGACGAGACCGCGCCGGACTCCGTCCGGCTTGACCAGGACGAGCGTGCGCTCGGACATGGGGCTCCTTGCTTGATCGGAGGGGGACTCGATACGGGTGTCGCACCGTACGGATGTTGCGACGTACGGGTGTCGCGACCCTACGAATGGGTCAACGCCCAGAGCCTATCCGGGGTAACGCCCGGACCTTTCGGCCGTATCCCGGATCACTCGGCCGTGGCCTCGCGGGCGGCCTTGGCGGCGTCGATGATCCGCCCGACCCGGATGCAGCCGTACCAGATGAGGCCGAACACCACGCCGATCAGGAACATCATCGGGACCACGAAACCGGTCAGGAACAGGCCGGCCTGGAGCACCCAGCCCGCCGTGATCGCCCACGGCTCCTTGAGCTTGGCGCACAACCACACGCACACCAGGGCCGAGGGCCCCGCGACCGCCCACAACACCCCGGTGGAGATGTCGGTGAGTTGCATGGCGACCAGCGCGGCCAGGCAGATCACCAGGGCCTGGCCGATCAGGTGGGTCGAGCACAGCGCGCGCATCAGGCGCCCTTTCCGTCGGTCCGGCCGGCTCCGGCCTCGCGTGCGCCGCCCTTGAGCAACACCCGCGCCTCGCCGACGGTGACCACCGAGCCGGTGATCAGGACGCCGGCGCCGCCGAGGTCGCCCTCCTCCTCGGCCAGCGTGACCGCGGCCTCGATCGCGTCGGGCAGCGCGGGTTGTACGTCCACCCGGTCGGCGCCGAAGACCTCGACGGCGAGCGCGGCGAGTTCGTCGACGGGCATCGCGCGCGGCTGCGAGTTCTGCGTGACCACGACCTCGGCGAGCACCGGTTCCAGGGCCTCCAGGACGCCTCTGACGTCCTTGTCGGCCATCACCGCGACCACCCCCACCAGGTGCCGGAAGTCGAACGAGTCGGTCATCGCGCGGGCGGTGGCCAGGGCGCCGGCGGGGTTGTGCGCGGCGTCGATCAGCACGGTGGGGCTGCGTCGGACCACCTCGAGCCGCCCCGGGGAGGTGACCGACGCGAACGCCTCGCGGACCAGGTCGGCGTCCAGCGCGCCGGCGCCGGTGAGCCCGGGTCGGTCGGCCGTGCCGACGCCCAGGAACGCCTCCACCGCGGCCAGCGCCACCGCGGCGTTCTCCGCCTGGTGCATGCCGTGCAGCGGCAGGAAGACGTCCTCGTACTCCCCCGCCAGGCCGCGCAGGGTGAGCAACTGGCCGCCCACCGCGAGGTCGCGCCGGACCACGCCGAACTCCATGCCCTCGCGGGCCACCGTCGCGTCCACCTCGACCGCGCGCCGCAGCAGCGACTCGGCGGCGTCGGCCGGTTGCCGGGCCAGCACCACCAGGCTGTCCTTCTTGATGATCCCGGCCTTCTCCACCGCGATCTCGCCGGGCGTCGAGCCGAGCCGGTTGGCGTGGTCGACCGCGATCGGGGTGACCACCGCCACCGTGCCGTCGACCACGTTGGTCGCGTCCCAGGTGCCGCCCATGCCGACCTCGACCACCGCCACGTCCACCGGCGCGTCGGCGAACGCCGCGTACGCCATGGCGGTGAGCACCTCGAAGAAGGACAACCGATGCTGCTGCGCGGCGTCGACGATGTCGACGTAGGGCTGGATGTCGCGGTAGGTCTCGACGAAGCGTTCGGCGCTGATCGGCTCGCCGTCCAGGCTGATCCGCTCGGTCATCGACTCGACGTGCGGGCTGGTGTAGCGGCCGGTGCGCAGCCGCAGGGCGCCCAGCAGGCTCTCGATCATCCGGGCCGTGCTGGTCTTGCCGTTGGTGCCGGTGATGTGGATGACCGGGTAGGCCCGCTGGGGTTGGCCGAGCACGTCCATCAGCGCGACGACACGTTCGGTGGAGGGGTCGAGCTTGGTCTCGGGCCAGCGCCCGACCAGTTCGGCCTCGACGGCGCGCTGTGCGGCCAGGGCCTCGGCGGGGTCTGTCACAGGTGTCACCGGTTCTGATCGAGTTCTTCGGGAGCCGGCCGAGTGCCGGCCCTGTGCGCGGCCCGGGGTGTCCGGGCCGCGCGGCCGTACGGGTCAGGCCGAGGGCAGCCGGTCGAGCTGGCCCCGGATGCGTGCGATGTCTGCCTCGGCGCCGGCCAGCTTCTCCCGGACCTTGTCCACCACGTCGGGGGCGGCCTTGGCCAGGAAGCCCGCGTTGCCGAGCTTCTTGGTGTTCACGTCGCGGACCTTCTCCGCCTCGGCCAAGTCCTTGGACAGCCGCTTGCGCTCGGCGGCGAAGTCGATCGCGCCGGACAGGTCCAGCTCGATCAGGGCGCCCGCGACCGGGAAGGACGTGGTCGCCGAGAAGCCCTCGCCGGCCGGCGTGCAGCGGGCGAGCTGACGCAGCGCCGCCTCGTGCGCGGCGATCGTGGTGCCCGCGAGCGAGATGTTGGCCGGCACCCGCTGGCCGGGCTTGAGGCCCTGGTCCGAGCGGAAGCGGCGGACCTCGGTGACCACCTGCCGAAGGGTGGTGATCTCGGCCTCGGCGGCCGGGTCGGCGAACCCGCTCGGTGCCGGCCACTCGGCCACCACCAGCGACTCGCCGCCGGTGAGCGTGGTCCACAACTCCTCGGTGACGAACGGCACGACCGGGTGCAGCAGCCGCAGCGTCACGTCGAGCACGTGGCCGAGCACGCGCCGGGTGGCCCCGGCCGCGGCCTCGTCGTCGCCGTTCAGCGGGAGTTTGGCCAGCTCCACGTACCAGTCGAAGACCTCGTCCCAGGCGAAGTGGAACAGCGTGTCGGAGAGCTTCGCGAACTGGTAGTCCTCGTAGTAGGCGTCCACCTCCGCCACCACCGCGTCCAGGCGGGACAGGATCCAGCGGTCGGTCGCCGACAGGTGCTCGGCGGCCGGCATCGGGCCCTCGACGGTGGCGCCGTTCATCAGCGCGAACCGGGTGGCGTTCCAGATCTTGTTGCAGAAGTTGCGCGAGCCCTGGACCCAGTCCTCGCCGATCGGCACGTCGGTGCCCGGGTTGGCGCCGCGGGCCAGGGTGAAGCGCAGCGCGTCGGTGCCGTACGCGTCCATCCAGTCGATCGGGTCGACCACGTTGCCGAACGACTTGGACATCTTCTTGCCGAACTGGTCGCGGACCAGGCCGGTGAGCGTGATGGTGTGGAACGGCGCCTGCCCGTCCATCGCGTACAGGCCGAACATCATCATCCGGGCCACCCAGAAGAAGATGATGTCGTGACCGGTGAGCAGCACGTCGGTCGGATAGAACTTGGCCAGGTCGGCGGTCTGTTCGGGCCAGCCGAGGGTGGAGAAGGGCCACAGGCCGGAGGAGAACCACGTGTCCAGCACGTCGGTGTCCTGCGTCCAGCCCTCGCCGGTGGGCGCCTCGTCGTCCGGGCCCACGCAGACCGTCTCGCCGTTCGGGCCGTACCAGACCGGGATGCGGTGGCCCCACCACAGCTGCCGCGAGATGCACCAGTCGTGCATGTTGTCGACCCAGGCGAAGTAGCGCCCGGCCAACTCCTGCGGGTGGATGGCCACCCGGCCGTCGCGCACCGCGTCGCCGGCGGCCTTGGCCAGCGGCTCGACCCTGACCCACCACTGCATCGACAGGCGCGGCTCCACCGTGGTCTTGCAGCGCGAGCAGTGCCCCACGGCGTGTGTGTACGGGCGCTTCTCGGCGACGATCCGGCCCTGCTCGCGCAGCGCGGCCACGATGGCGAAGCGGGCCTCGTAGCGGTCCAGGCCCTGGAACGGGCCGTGCGCGGTGACCATCGCGCGCTCGTCCATGATCGTCGGCATCGGCAGGTCGTGCCGGCGGCCGATCTCGAAGTCGTTCGGGTCGTGCGCCGGGGTCACCTTGACCGCGCCGGTGCCGAACTCGGGGTCCACGTGCTCGTCGGCCACGATCGGGATCCGCCGACCGGTGAGCGGCAGTTCGATCTCGGTGCCGACCAGGTGCGCGTAGCGCTCGTCGCTCGGGTGCACCGCGACGGCCGTGTCGCCGAGCATGGTCTCGGCGCGGGTGGTGGCCACCACGATCGAGGCGTCGCCGTCGCCGTAGCGAATCGAGACCAGCTCGCCCTCGTCGTCCTGGTGCTCGACCTCGATGTCGGAGATCGCGGTCAGACAGCGCGGGCACCAGTTGATGATGCGCTCGGCGCGGTAGATCAGCTCGTCGTCGTAGAGCCGCTTGAAGATGGTCTGCACGGCCCGGGACAGGCCCTCGTCCATGGTGAACCGCTCGCGCGACCAGTCGACGCCGTCGCCGAGCCGGCGCATCTGGCCGAGGATCCGCCCGCCGTACTCTTCCTTCCACTGCCAGACCCGGTCCACGAACGCCTCGCGGCCCAGGTCGTGCCGCGACTTGCCCTCCTTGGCCAGTTCGCGCTCGACCACGTTCTGGGTGGCGATGCCGGCGTGGTCCATGCCGGGCAGCCACAGCGCCTCGAAGCCCTGCATGCGCTTGCGGCGGGTGAGCGCGTCCATCAGCGTGTGCTGGAACGCGTGACCGAGGTGCAACTGCCCGGTCACGTTCGGCGGCGGGATGACGATCGTGTACGGCGGCTTGTCGCTCTTGGCGTCGGCCTCGAACCAACCCGCGGCTACCCAGCGCTCGTACAGTTTCCCCTCTACCTCGGCGGGGGTGTACTGGGAGGGAAGGGCCTGCGGCTGCTCGGCGGCAGCGGCTGCGGGAGTGGTGTTCTCGGTCACCGCCCCAGTCTACGGAAGGCGCGTGGGCGCCTTCGACGCGGCAAGCCGACGGCGGGCGGGCGGCGGGCGGGGGGCGACGACGCGGCCGGCGCGGGCCGGTTTCGCGTCGACGACGTCTCGCGCTTGTCACCGTGCTGTCACCGCGACCCCGCCGGCCGGCGGGCACCGCTAGCTTGCGGTACAAGCCGTTCCGGTTTCGCCGATCACGCGTCGGTCGCAGCGCCGGGAGCGGCCCGATGTCCGTGAGTTCTCGAATCCGGGGGGATCTTCGTGCGTACTCGCACCGCGACACTGCTCACCGCCGCCACCTTCTCGCTGCTCGGGGCCACCGTGCTGACGGGTTGCGGGGCCAAGGACGACAAGGACGACAAGAGCGGCCCGGCACAGGCCGCCACGACGGCGCCGCCGGAGAAGGTCCTGTCGACCGCGACCGTCACGAAGCCGCCGACCCTGCCGCCCGGCAAGAACGTGTCGACCGCGCCGTCGACGTCGGCCCCGTCGGGCCGGCCGGCCGGCTCGGACGGTGTCCCGCGGCTCCGGCCGTCCGCCCAGGCCGGTGGCCTGGTCCGGCTGCCGGACGGGCCGAGCGACGTCCCGGTCGATCCGGGCGAGGTGCGCTCGCCGGCGAACAACGTACTGGTCGCGGCGTACGGCGCGGCCGGGTCCGGCCCGCGCTCGGTGTTGTTCGTCGGGGTGGACGGGATGACCGGGATCGACGGGAAGCGCCTGGAGCACATGGTCCGCGGCATGGTCGACCACGTGAACGCCACCGAGGGCGGCGTTCCGGCGGGGCTCTCCATGAAGGGCTACGACCCGGGCCCGCTGGGCGGCACCCTGGAGTGTGTACCGGCCCAGGACGCCCGGCCGGCGGCGATCTGCGGATGGGCGGACCGGTACACCACGGCCGTCGCGTACTTCGACCGGTTGTCGGCGGACCAGGCCGCGGTGAAGTTCAAGGCGATGCGCGCGGACCTGGAGAAGTAGCGCCCGTCGGCGACGCGCGGGCCCGGCCGGTCGAACACCGGTTCGCGCGTCGCCTCGCGGCCCCGCCGTCGTTGTACCGGGTACCGATGACGTACGGCCGGACCACGGGGCGGTGGGGGCGATGGGCGACGGATACGGCGGCGGGCAGGGGCCCGGGACGGGCGGGGCGGGGTATCCGTTCGGCCCGCCGGGCCACCCGGACCCGGGCGGGAGCCGGTCGCGGGAACGGCTCGTGCTCCTGGCCGGCGTACTCGGCAGCGCGCTGGTGGTGACCGCCGCCGTGGTGACCGTGCTGCTGCTCCTGGACACCGGCGGCGACGGGGCCCGCACACCGCGTGGCCTGCCCACCGCACCGGCCGCCGCACGGATGTCCGGGCCGCTCGCGATGCCTGCCGCGATCGAGGGCCGCGGGCCGGTGGCCCGCACCGAACTCCCGCCTGCGGTGGCCGAGTTGTCCGCGACGATGGCCCGCACCTTCACCGACGTGCGCACCGAGGTCTTCGGCGGCGCACAGACCCGGGAGACGGTGTTGCTGACCCTGGCGAGCAGGCGCGAGACGGCGCCGATGGCCTACGTCAGGGACTTCGTACCGGCGGTCGCGACGCCCGAGGAGGCGCCGGTGCCCGGCGGTCCGCCGGGGCTGCTCCGGTGCTGGCACAACCCCACCACGGCGATGTGCCTGTGGGGCGACGAGCACGATCTGATCTACGTCAGCGACGGCGCGGGCACGGCCCACGCCCGCCTGGTGATCGCCAACGTGTACGCGGGTACCGCCCGATAGGCCATCGGGGTCGGGGCCGGCACGCCGGCCCGACCCGGCCTCGATCAGGCGCTCTTGTCGCGCCGCTCGCGCTTGACCACGTCGCGCGGCACCAGCGTGGGGTTGACGTGCTTGAGCACCACCTGGTCGGTGACCACCACGCGGGCCACGTCCTTGCGGGACGGGACCTCGTACATCACCGACTGGAGCACCTCTTCGAGGATCGCGCGCAGGCCGCGGGCACCGGTGCCGCGCATGATCGCCTGATCGGCGATCGCCTCCAGCGCCTCCATCTCGAAGTCCAACTCGACGCCGTCGAGTTCGAACAGCCGGCGGTACTGCTTGACCAGCGCGTTCTTGGGCTCGGTCAGGATCTGGATCAGCGCCTCGCGGTCCAGGTTGTGCACCGAGGTGAGCACCGGCAGTCGGCCGATGAACTCGGGGATCATGCCGAACTTGAGCAGGTCCTCGGGCATCACGTCGGCGAACGAGTCGGCGCTCTCCACATCGCGCTTGGAGCGGATCTGCGCGCCGAAGCCGATGCCCTTGCGACCGACCCGGCCCTCGATGATCTTCTCCAGGCCGGCGAACGCGCCGCCCACGATGAACAGCACGTTCGTCGTGTCGATCTGGATGAACTCCTGGTGCGGGTGCTTGCGCCCGCCCTGCGGCGGCACACTCGCGGTGGTGCCCTCGATGATCTTCAGCAGCGCCTGCTGGACACCCTCGCCGGACACGTCGCGGGTGATCGAGGGGTTCTCGCTCTTGCGAGCGATCTTGTCCACCTCGTCGATGTAGATGATCCCGGTCTCGGCCTTCTTGACGTCGTAGTCGGCCGCCTGGATCAGCTTGAGGAGGATGTTCTCCACATCCTCGCCGACGTAGCCCGCCTCGGTGAGCGCGGTCGCGTCGGCGATGGCGAACGGCACGTTGAGCATCCGCGCCAGGGTCTGCGCCAGGAGCGTCTTGCCGCAGCCGGTCGGCCCGAGCAGCAGGATGTTCGACTTGGCCAACTCCACGCCGTCGTCGCGCGAGGCCTTGCCCGCCTCGCCGGCCTGGACCCGCTTGTAGTGGTTGTACACCGCCACCGAAAGCGCCTTCTTGGCGACTTCCTGCCCGACCACGTAGCCGTCGAGGAATTCGTAGATCTCCCGCGGCTTGGGAAGCTCCTCGAACTTCAACTCGGAGGACTCGGAGAGCTCCTCCTCGATGATCTCGTTGCACAGGTCGATGCACTCGTCGCAGATGTAGACACCCGGACCGGCAATGAGCTTCTTCACCTGCTTCTGGCTCTTTCCACAGAACGAGCACTTGAGCAGGTCGCCACCGTCACCGATGCGTGCCACGAGGTGCATCTCCTTCGCCTGGGCCCCGGATGTACCGGACCTGGTGCCTGGTCTTTCGACGGTACCCCGCCGGAATCTCCGCTCCCCCGGTTTCCCCCGGTTTTGACCATCAACCGGTCACCGTTGTCCGGTCGGCGGCAAGCCGCCGACCGGGCGGGGACACTAGCCGACGACCTTCCGAGGTGCCGTGATCTCGTCGATGAGGCCGTACGCGAGCGCCTCTTCGGCCGTCAGAATCTTGTCGCGCTCGATGTCGTCGCGAATCTGCTCGATCGGCTTGGTCGTGTGCTTGGCGAGCATCGTCTCCAGCATGGTGCGCATGCGCTGGATCTCACGAGCCTGGATCTCCAGGTCGCTGACTTGCGCGCGCCCGGTTTCACTGTACGGCTGGTGGATGAGAATGCGGGAGTTCGGCAGCGCCATTCGCTTGCCCGGAGTTCCCGCGGCGAGCAGCACGGCCGCGGCGGAGGCCGCCTGGCCCATGCACACCGTCTGGATGTCGGGGCGCACGAACTGCATCGTGTCGTAGATCGCGGTGAGCGCCGTGAAGGACCCGCCGGGCGAGTTGATGTACATCGAGATGTCCCGATCGGGGTCCATCGACTCGAGCGTCAGGAGCTGCGCCATCACGTCGTTGGCCGACGCGTCGTCGACCTGGACGCCGAGGAAGATGATCCGCTCTTCGAACAGCTTGGTGTACGGGTCCTGCTCGCGGTAGCCCTGCGACGTGCGCTCGATGAAGCGCGGCAGGACATAGCGGCTCTCGGCGCTGCGCGAGGCCAGGGGTGCCAGGCCCTCGGGCCGGTGGAACAGATTGTCGTTCATGAAATCTCAGCCCTCCGGGACTGCGGACTCGACTCGGTTGCCGGGCGACCGGTGACCGCCGTCAGCGCTTGTCGGCTGTGCGGTCGGTCGGTACGGACGCCGGGATCAGCTGGTGCTGCCGGTGTTGGGAACCTCGGCCGCACTGCGAACGACGTGGTCCACCAGGCCGTATTCCTTGGCCTCTTCGGCGGAGAACCAGCGGTCGCGGTCCGAGTCGTGCTCGATCTTCTCGGGGGTCTGCCCGGAATGGTGTGCGATCAGGCGAGTCATCTTGCGCTTGGTGCGCAGCAGCTGCTCGGCCTGGATCTTGATGTCGGACGCCGAGCCGCCGAGGCCGGCGGACGGCTGGTGCATCAGGATCTCGGAGTTGGCCAGCGCGATGCGCTTGCCGGGGGCTCCGGCGGTCAACAGGAACTGGCCCATCGAGGCGGCCAGGCCCATCGCGACGGTCGCGACATCGTTGCTGATCCACTGCATCGTGTCGTAGATCGCCATACCGGCGGTGATGGAGCCACCGGGCGAGTTGACGTAGAGCCAGATGTCCTTTTCCGGGTCCTCCGCGTTCAGCAGCAGAAGCTGGGCGGAGATCGCGTTGGCGATCTGGTCCTCGACGACCGAGCCGAGGAAGATGATCCGCTCGCGCAGCAACCGGTTGTAGACCTGGTCGTCGAGCCCCATCCCACCCGGCTGAGATGCACGCGAAGTGGGCACCGCGAGCCCCGGAGTCACGATCTGCGGATTCGTCACGTATCCACCTGCTCGTTTCCGACGGCAATCCCGAGCCGTCACGAAGTCGACCTTGGGAGGCACCTGCGTTTGTGGCGGGTGACCCCCTTCGTACAGCGACCCTAACGCGCGGATCGTCGCAGGCCATCCCAGACTCAGGACTGTTCGCCCAGAGCGCAGCAGGGCGATATCCGGCCGGTGCCGGGGTAGTCGCGCGCGGATCCGACCCGGATCGACCGCCGGGCACCGGATGCCTCCGCCGAGGCGTGTGCGCCCCTCTGCGGGCCTGCGGAGCATGCCGACGGGCCCGGCCCCCGCCGAAGCGGGGACCGGGCCCGGGTGTCGCGTGCCGCGCCGGCCGTGGCCGGTGCGCGAGTGGATCAGGCCTCGGCCTTGTCCGCCGCGGTCTCGTCCGTGGTGGCCTCGTCCGTCGCCGCGGCCTCTTCGGTCTCGGCGTGGTCGTGGCCCTCGTGGTCGTCCGCGTGCAGGTCGACACCGAGGCCGACCTCGTTGCCCGAGGCGTCCTTGGCCTTGGCGCTCTTGGCGATGACCTCGAGGGCCTTGCCGCGGGCGACCTCGCCGACCAGGACCGGCACGTAGCCGGACTGCATGACCTGCTGGGCGAACTGGTCGGGGCTCATGCCGGACTGCTGCGCCCGCTGGATGAGGTGCTGGGTCAGCTCTTCCTGGTTGACGGAGAGCTGCTCCTTCTTCACGACCTCGTCGAGCACGAACTGGGCGCGCATGCCCTTGCGCACGCTGTCCTGGAGCTCTTCCTCGTACTCCTCGGCGGTCTGGCCCTGGATCTCCAGCCACTTGGCCAGGTCCATGCCCATCATGCCGAGCTGCTGCTCCAGCTGACCGCGGCGCTGCTCGATCTCCTCGGTGACGATGCTCTCCGGCAGCGGCACCTCGATCTGCTCCAGCAGGGCTTCGAGGACCTTGTCCCGGCCCTCGTTCTGCTGGTCGTGCAGCTTCTGGTGGTCCAGCTTCTCGCGCAGGTCCGCCTTCAGCTCGTCCAGCGTGTCGAACTCGCTGGCCAGCTGCGCGAAGTCGTCGTCGAGCTCGGGGAGCTCCTTGGCCTTGACGGTGGTCACCACGACCGAGACCTCGGCCGTCTGCCCGGCGGCGCTGCCGCCCTGGAGCTCGGTCTCGAAGGTCTTGGTCTCGCCGGCCGACGCGCCGATGACGGCGGCGTCGAGGCCGTCCAGCATCGTGTCGCCGCCGATCTGGTACGACATCGCCTTCGCGACGCCGTCCTCCAGGACCTCGCCGTCGACCTTGGCCTCGATGTCGATGACGACGGTGTCGCCCTCGGCCGCGGCCCGCTCGACGGTGTTCAGCGCACCGAAGCGGTCGCGCAGCTCTTCGATCTTCTCGGCGACGTCCTCGTCGGTGACGGTGATGTCATCGACCTCGACCTCGATGCCGGAGTAGTCCGGCAGCTCGATCTCGGGACGGGTGTCGACCTCTGCGGTGAACTTCAGATCGGCGCCGCCGGCCAGCTCGGTCACGTCGGTGACCTCGGTGACCTCGGGCTGGCCCAGCACGCGCAGCTCGTTCTCCTCGACGGCCTTGCCGTACGACGAGGACAGGATGTCGTCGAACGCCTCGACGAAGACGGCCTCGCGACCGAAGCGCTGGTCGATGATGCGCGCCGGGATCTTGCCCTTGCGGAAGCCCGGGACCGTCACCTGCTTGCCGATCTTCTTGTACGCCGCGTCGAGGCTGGGCTTCAGCTCCTCGGAGGGAACCTCGACGGTGAGCCGAACCCGGGTCGGGTTCAACGTCTCGACGGCGCTCTTCACGGTAAGGGTCTCCTTGCTGCGGGCTGTTCTTCCGGGCCTGTGCATCTTGCCTGACGGCACACTGAAGGTTCAGAACCGGTGCTACCGATCCATCCTGCAGCGAATTCTCGATGTGGTGGTCGGGGCGGGGAGACTCGAACTCCCGATCTCCTGCTCCCAAAGCAGGCGCGCTAGCCACTACGCTACGCCCCGTGGCGCCCGATGAAGTCTAGAGGACGACACGCTAGAGTCTGCACTGGCCGCGCACCAATCCGCTAACCTAGGCGCCACGTGCACGCCACACCAGCTGCGGGTGTAGCTCAATGGTAGAGCCCTAGCCTTCCAAGCTAGTGGTGCGAGTTCGATCCTCGTCACCCGCTCCAAAGGTAAAGGCCCAGGTCGGAGGTTGTTTCTCCGAACTGGGCCTTTGTCGTGCCCGGACACGGCTCGCGGGGGCTGCGGCCTTGACTCGGTGGGCCTCGGTCCCGACCTTTCCGGGTCGACGCCGGGGTCCTCCGGGTGGATTTTCGGATCTCTTACGCGGCCGACCCGTCCGTGGGACCGATGGATAAAGTCGCCAATCTCACTTTTTGTCCCGGTTGGCCGGCGTTGCTCCGGTGGGCTACGCGATGTTGATCGCGGTGATGCCGAGCAGGACCAGGATCGTGGCGACGAGGCGGTGGCGGCCGTAGGTCTCGTGGAAGACGACCGTGCCGATCACGGCGCCGATCACCACCGAGGTTTCCCGCAGGGCGGCGATCGTGGCCAGGGTTCCTCGGGTCTGGGCCCAGATGACCAGGGTGTACGCGGCGATCGACATGGCGCCGCCGAGCAGGCCCCAGGCGCGTTGCGGGTTGCGCTCACGGGTGGGCTCGCGGCGCAGGTGCAGGACCACGATGGTCGGGGCCGATTCGAGGACGAAGAGCCAGGCCGCGTAGGACATCGCCGAGCCGGAGGAGCGGGCGCCGACGCCGTCCAGGACGGTGTACAGCGCGATCGCGCAGCCGGTGACGAACGCGGCCGCGACGGCGGCGGCCTCGGTTCGGCGCGGTATACCGCCGGCCAGGGCGAGCACGAGCATCCCGACCGAGATCACCACCACGCCGACGGTCTGCGTCACGGTGAGGTATTCGTGCAGCAGGGTCACCCCGATCAGCGCGGTGACCCACGGGGAGGTGCCCCGGGCGATCGGGTACACCTGACCGAAGTCGCCGAGCCGATAGGTCGCGAGCAGCAGCAGGTTGTACACCATGTGCAGGGCGGCCGAGCCGAGCAGCCAGGGCCACGCGCCGGCCGCCGGGACGCCGACGAACGGCAGGCAGACCAGCCCGATGCCCAGGCTCGCCACCTGGATCATGACCATGGTCCCGCGTCGGTCCCCGAGGCCGTGCGCGAGCGCGTTCCAGGCGGCGTGCAACCCGGCCGAGCCGAGTACGGCGGCGGCGACCGCCGGGGTCACGCACGCACCGCGAGCCGGCGGTCGACTCCGGCCACACCGCCCGGGCGGGCGAACTCGCCGCCGGACGCCGGTAGCTGATGGCACGTCATTCGGATCATCCAAGCACGGCGGGCACGATAATGGCCGTCCATATGACTCATCACTCCTCGGCCCTCGCCTCCCTGCGGGGTCTCGCGCTCGGTGACGCTCTGGGCGCCCAGTTCTTCGTTCCCGACAACCTCCGCCGCCTCGCCGACCGTCGCCTTCCGGACGGCGAGTGGCCGTGGACCGACGACACCGAGATGGCCTGCGTCCTGCACGCCGAACTGGTCCGGCGCGGGCGCGTCGACCAGGACGCGTTGGCCCGGGCGTTCGCGGTGCGGCACGACTTCGATCGGGGCTACGGGCCCTCGACGAACCGGATGTTGCGCCTGGTGCGTCAGGGCGGCGACTGGCGGACGTTGGCCGCCGAACCGTTCGACGGGCAGGGCTCGTGGGGCAACGGGGCCGCGATGCGGGTGGCGCCGCTGGGCGCGTGGTTCGCGGCCGACCTCGACGCGGTGGTGGAGCAGGCGGCGCGCTCGGCCGAGGTGACGCACACCCACCCCGAGGGCGTCGCGGGCGCGGTGGCGGTGGCCGTGGCGGCGGCGGGCGCGGCCACCCTGGAGCGGCCGGAGCCGGCCGACTTCATCACCTTCGTCCGGGACCGCACACCCGCCGGCCTGGTCCGCGAACGCCTGGGCGCCGCAGTGGAGTCGGCAAGCCGGACGGACTCTCGCGCGGTGGGTCGCGCGCTCGGCAACGGCCGCCTGGTGAGCGCCCCCGACACCGTCCCGTTCGCGATCTGGTCGGCGGCCCGGCACCTCGACGACTACGCGGCGGCGTTCTGGTCGACCGCGAGCGCGGGCGGCGACGTGGACACGACGTGCGCGATCGTCGGGGGAATCGTCGGTGTCCGCGCCGAGTTGCCGACCGGGTGGGTCGGGCATGTGGAGGCGCTGCCGACGTGGTGGCGCGAGGTGATCGAGGCCGCTCGGCTTAAATAGTTGGCAAAGGTGAGGGTGCTGCATCATGATGAGCGCGCTCTCGTCATCCGGGCCCGGACTCCCCTGCTGTGCAGGGTGGTTCGCGTCGCGTCGGACGGGAGCCCTCGGCCCGTTCGCCGTCGGACGCACGTCTCGTGGGGGGACGTCGATCGGCGCACGGTCGCTGCCACCGCTTTCCTGACGGCCGATCACATCCCGTCGGTCCGCGCCGCCTCGTCCGCTCCCTCGTGACGACGCGACGCGGCCCGGGACACGGCCGACCTTCCCCGGAGGATTCCGTCTTCATGCGCAAGTCCCTGTTTCGGTCGAGTTCGCTGGTGCTCATCGGTTCGGTGGTGTTCGCGGCCACCGCGTGCGGCTCCGACGACGACAAGAAGACCGAGGGGAAGCCCGCCGCGAGCAGCACGCCCTCCACGCCCCCGGCCACCGCGCCCGCGCCGGCCGCGGGGGCGCCCGGCGCGGGGGCGCCCGGCGCGCCCGGCGCCTCGGGTGCCCCGGCCGCAACGCCGCTGACCGCCGCACAGTTGGAGAAGGCGCTCCTCACGGCGGCGGAGCTGCCGCAGGGCACCTACCTCACCCGGGAGCCCAAGGGGGCCGGCGAGCGGGTGACGGCGGCGGCGCCCGACTGCCAACCGGTCACCGACCTGCTGCTGCCGCGCCAGGGCGCCGTCAAGCCGGCGGCCGCGGCCCAGGCCGCGGTGACGATCGGCGGCGCCCCGACGCCGTCGGCGGTGATCACGACCGAGTTGTTCGCGTTCGCGGGCACCGACGCGGAAACGGTGCTGGGCAAGGCGCGGACCGCGCTCGCGAAGTGCGGTTCGCTCACCACGAAGGACTCCGAGGGCGAGGCCTCGACGGTCAAGCACGCCGAGGCCGCCCACCCCAAACTGGGCGACGAGACGCTCGCGATCCACAGCACGCCGGAGGACGGCGGCAGCGGCGGGCAGGTCGTGGTCCGCGTCGGCGGCACGCTGGTCGTCGTCAGGATCGTCGAGTTCACCGGCACCACTCCCAAACTGCCGGACACCGCGACGGTGACCAGGCAGGTCGAGAAGGTCGTGGCGGCGGCCAAGGGCTGATCCGGGGCGGTGGGTCGTGCTCCGACCGGCCCACCACCCTCGCCTTCGCCCCCGGAGCGAATCCGACGAGTGGGCGGGCTTTTTGACGGCCGGTCAGGCACCGATGCGGGTGGCGCCGGACGGTTGGCAAAGGCGCGGGGCGTCCGCGATGATGAGGCCCCTCGCGTCGCCGACCGATCCCACGCCGGTGGGGGCCGCGCCGCGCCGCCTCGTGGCATGCGGCCGGCGGTGGCGGTTCGTGTTCGGCTCGCTCGTGTGGTTCCGGTCGTCCGGATCGTTCCGACCCCGCGGCGGGTCGGGTCCGTTGCTTCGGAGGAAGGCGCGCATGCGCAAGATCGTGATCCGGGTGGGCACGGCGGCGGTTGCCGGGGCCCTGCTTCTGGCCGCCACCGCGTGTGGCCGGGACGAGAAGGCGCTGGCACGCGAGTACGAGGCGGGTCGGGCGACCGCGCCCGCCGCGGGCAGGGCCGCCGTACCGTCGGCGCCGGCCGCCACGACTCCGACCGCCGAGGCCGCGCCGAGTGTGGCTCCGCCGGCCGCGACCACCGCGCCGGGGGAGCCGCCGCCGGCGCTGCCGCCCATCGAGGAGTCGTTCGGGCCGACCGGGGCCGGGACCGGGACCGGATCCGATCCCGCCGCGCAATCCCGGCTCGACGCCGCGCTGTTGACCGCCGGCGAGATGCCCGCGGGCGCCTATGACGGCTCACGCGGCGAGCCCGAGAGCCGGGAACGGGCCCAGCAGCCGTCCTGTCAGCCGGTGATCGACCTGCTGCGTCCCGGGCAGGCGGCCGGCGCCCCGATCGCATCCGCCCAGGCGTCGGTGACCCGGGGCGATCCGAACCCGACCGGGTTCACCGTCGTCGAGTTGTTCGCCTTCACCGACACCGGTGCCCGGGACCTGTTCGCGCAGGGCCGCCAGGCGCTGCGCGGTTGCCCGTCGATCACCTCGATCGACGAAGACGGCGCGACCGAGACCGACACGTACGCCGAGATCCCGCACGCCGCGCTCGGCGACGAATCGCTCGCGGTCGGGATGAACCCCGGCGCGGGCGGCGCGCTCGGCATGATCGTGGTGCGGGTCGGCCCGACGATCGTCGTGGTGAGCAACGCCGACCTGGCCGCGGCCACACCCGGCCTACCGGCCGACGACCTGGTGGCCCGTCAGATCGCCAAGCTCAAGACCGCCGGCGGCTGACGGGTCCACCGACCGGGGCACGGCGCGAACAACCCCGTCGGGCATCGGCTCAGCCCGATTCCCGCACCCGCATCGCCATCCGCCACAGCGTCAATTCGCCCGCCACCGCACCCTCGCCCGCCGCGACGATGGCCGCCGCCACCGCGCGCATCGGGATGACCTCCTCGAAGGCGACCGAGGTCAGCCGCGGCCGGACCATCTCACACAGCGTCAGATCGTCGGTGCCGACCACCGCGAGCCGCCCCGGCACGTCGAGGCCGGCGTCGGCGAACGCGCCCAGGAGCAGCGCCGCGTACTCGTCGTTGTAGCCGTACACCCCGTCGGGGCAGTCCCCGGCGCGCCACTCCCCCACGATCCGCGCCGCCTCGGCCGCGCTCTCCGCCATCTCGACCACGCGGACCGACCCGCCGGCCGCCTCGGCGCAGGCCCGAAAGCCCGCCAGCCGTTCCCGGCCGATCTCGGCCAGCCCCGGCTCGCGCGGCACCACCACCGCGAAGTCGCGTCGCCCGCCCGCGATCAGGTGTTCCGCGGCGCACCCGCCGGCCGCCGCGTGGTCGATCCCCAAGGTGAGCGCGACCGGCACCGCGCTGTGCCCCAGGGCCACCACGGCGGTCCCGCGCGCGGTGAGGTACTCCACGCCCTCGGCGGACATGCGCTCGGGCAGCACCAGGACCACGGTCGGGTTCAGCGCGCCCCACGCCTTGGCGGCCTCGATCCCGTGCGCGGCGGGGTTGCCGTGGATCACCAGGGTGTGGCCCAGCCCGTGCAACTCGCGGGCCAGGCCGTCGAGGAACCGCTGGATGAGTTGGCCGAACGGCACCACGTAGGTGGGCACGATCACCAGGTCGGTGCGCCCGCGCCGGAGCGAACGCGCGTCCGAGCGCGGCTCGTAGCCCAGGTCGGCGGCCACCTCGCGCACCCGCCGTCGGGTCTCCTCGGGGATGCGGGCGTCCTGCACGTCGTTCATCGCGTACGACACGGTGGCGCGCGAAACGCCTGCGGCACGGGCCACATCGGCCCCGGTCGGGGGGCGTCTCGGTGTGCTCATGGGGCGATTGTGGCCCAGCCGCGGGGCGAACCCGGCATCCGGGCCGCCCGATCGCCCTCGTGTCGGGACGCTCCGCCGGGGAGTGCCGCGCGGGCGGCGATACGTCGAAAGGCCCGGCCCCTGCGGGGCCGGGCCACTTCGGGCGATCAGCCGCGGGTCACCCGATGAAGGTGATCCGGTCCGCCGCCGGCGGCGCGAGCGGCGCGCTCGCCGACGAGTGGGCGGCGAAGTAGGCCAGCAGCGCGTCCAGGTCGGATCCGCCGACCAGCTTGTTCGTACCGGTCTTGAAGGCGGCGAAGTTGTCGCCGCCACCGGCCAGGAACTCGTTCGCGCTGACCTTGTAGGTCGCGGCCGGGTCGATCGGCACGCCGTTCAGCTTGACGCTGCCCGGCACGATCTTGTCGGCGCCCGTCCTGGACCGGTCGGTCGTGTAGGTCAGGCCCTTGGAGATCTGCAGCACCTTCGGGTTGGCCGCGTTGGCGCCGGAGTACTGCTGCGCCAGCACGTCGAGTACGGCCTGACCCTTGAGGTCGAGGGTCTGCATCATGTTGGTGAACGGCTGCACCGTGAACGCCTCGGCGTAGGTGACCACGCCGTCGCCCTCGGACCCGGCGGCCGCGTATTGCAGGTCGGATCGGATGCCGCCCGGATTCATGAAGGCGATCTGCGCGCCGCCCTTGTCGGCCGGTGCGGTCGCCTCCAGTTGCGCGTCGGCGATCACGTCGCCCAGCGGGGTTTCGGGCGTGGTGGCGCCGCGGCCGCGGATGTCGGCGCCGATGTAGCCGATCGAGCGGTTCGCCACCGGTGCGGCGAGCTTTTGCCAGTCGGCGAGCAGTTGTGTCAGGTCCGGGGCCTTCGGGGTGTCCCGGCGCACGACCGTGTTCTGTGCTTTGACCGAGGTGCGCACGATGTCGCGGGTGCGCTTGTCGTAGGTCAGGTCGATCTTCGTGTACATCTTCCCGTAGGACGACGCGCTGGTGACCATGCGCGGCTTGCCCGCCGGGTCCGGGATGTTGCACGCGTACGCCTGGTGGGTGTGGCCGGTGACGACGAGGTCGATCGCCGGGTCCAGGTTCTTGGCGATGTCCACGACCGGGCCGGACAGGCCCAGGTTGCCGCCCGCGTTGCAGTCGTAGTTGTACGCGTTGCTCGTCGGCAGGCCGCCCTCGTGCAGCAGCACCACGATCGACTCGACGCCGAACAGCCGCAGCCACGGCACCACCGCGTTGGCGGTCTGGACCTCGTCCTTGAAGGTCAGGCCCTTGACGCCCTCGGCGGTGACGATGTCCGGCGTGCCCTCCAGGGTCATGCCGATGAAGCCGACGCGCGCGCCGCCCACGTTCTTGATGCTCACCGGCGCCAGGATCGGCAGCCCGGTGCGTTCGTCGAGCACGTTCGCGGCGAGGTACTGGAAGTCGGCGCCCCCGAAGGTGCGGCCCGGCGTGTAGCAGCCCTCCTTGGGGTGGCAGCCGCCGTACTGCATGCGCTGCAGTTCCTTCTTGCCCTCGTCGAACTCGTGGTTGCCCACGGAGGTGACGTCGAGGCCGACCTTGTTCAGCGCCTCGATCGTCGGCTCGTCGTGGAAGAGCCCGGAGAGCAGCGGGCTCGCGCCGATCATGTCGCCGGCCGCGATCGTCAGCGAGTTGGGGTTCTTGGCCCGCTCCGCGCGCAGTTGGGTGGCCAGGTGCTCGATGCCGCCGGCCGGGATCGAGACGGGCTTGCCGTCGGGACCGATCTCGGTGACGTTGCCGGCGGAACCCTGCGGTTCCTCCAGGTTGCCGTGCAGGTCGTTGAGCGCCAGGAATTCGAGGTCCGTCGTGCCGGAGGGGCGACCGCGGTCGGCGCCCGTGCCGGCCGTCGCGGGGCCGCCCATGGTGAGCAGGCTCGCGGCGACCAGGCCGGTGAGGGCGAGGCGACCGCGGCGTCGTCCAATCCCGAACATGGGATCCCTTCGGAGGGCGCGCCGCATGGTGACGCGCGTAGAAGTGGGGCCTGAAGGTGTCTCGAAGCCAGAGAGTAGGGGCAGTTCCCCGGCTCACACGAGACCTCACGCGAAACCGTTTCGTGAAACCGCTGTGAACTTTCCGAGCGTCCCGGCAAGGGGGGCATGATCAACGGTCGTTTCCCGGGCTCGGGCGCGGGGCAGCCGTACGGCGTGGCACCTAAAAGGGAGGGATGTCCGCGATGCGCGTGGAATTCGCGACCGAACCGGGTCATCCGGGCGAACCGAACGAGGATTTCGTCGTCGCGGGGCCGACGACACTGGTGCTGCTCGACGGTGTGACGTCGAGCTCGGACAACGGCTGCAAACACGGCGTGCCGTGGTTCGTCGAGCGGTTGGGCACCGCGTTGTTCACCCACAGTTGCGGGCGCCCGGACCGCTCGCTCGCCGAGTGTCTGCACGACGCGATCGAGGACACCTCGGCGCTGCACGTGGACGCGTGCGACCTGGGCCGGCCCGACGCGCCGGCCGCGACCGCCGTGGTGGTGCGGGTGGTCGAGGACCGGCTGGAATACCTGGTGCTGTCCGATTCGACGCTGCTGATCGAGCGGGACGACGACCTCACCGTGGTCACCGACGATCGACTGGGCGTGGTCGGCGCGGCGGCGCGGCGCCGGCGCAACGCCCATCCGCCGGGCAGCCCGGGCTACCTGACGGCACATCAGGAGTACGCCGACACGGTCCGGGCGACGCGGAACGTGCCCGGCGGCCACTGGGTCGCGGCGGCCGATCCGGCGGCCGCCGGCGAGGCGCTGACGGGCGGTCTGGCACTCGGCGAGGTGCACGCGTTCGCCGCGCTCACCGACGGGGCCAGTCGGCTGGTGGACCGGTTCGGGATCGGCGACTGGGATCGGCTGATGACCACGCTGCGCCACTTCGGGCCGGCGGAACTGCTGGCGCGGGTACGGGCCGCGGAGGCCTCGGACGCGGACGGCGCGCGCTGGCCGCGCGGGAAGGTCTGCGACGACGCGACCGCGGTCTGGGCGCTGATCTGACCCGGCCGATCCGGTCCCGTCCCGCCGAACGCCTCACGCGAGACCCGTGCCCCGCCTCGTCCGCGAACCCCGGTCGGTGTCGACCCGGGGTTCGCGAATGAGGCGGACATACGGGCTATTTGGGGAGGACGCTCTCGATCGCGGCGATCAGGTTCGGGTCGTGCGGGTCGGTCTTGGGACGGAACCGGCCGACGATGGCGCCGTCGGCGGAGAGCAGGAACTTCTCGAAGTTCCACTGCACGTCACCCGCGCCGCCCTCGGCGTCGGAGGCCGCGGTGAGCACGTCGTAGAGCGGGTGCCGGTCGGCGCCGTTGACGTCGATCTTCTCGGTGAGCGGGAAGGTCACCCCATAGGTGGTCGAGCAGAACTCCCGGATCTCCTCCGCGCTGCCCGGCTCCTGGCCCATGAACTGGTTGCACGGCACGCCGACCACGGTGAAGCCGCGCGGGCCGAGTTCCTTCTGCAACTCCTCCAGGCCGGTGTACTGCGGGGTCAGGCCGCACTTGGACGCGACATTGACGACGAGTGCCACCTTCCCCCCGGTCACCTCGCCCAGGGTCGTGCTCTCCCCCGCCAGCGTGGCGATGGGGGTATCGAGGATGCCCATGATCGTTGTCCCTCCTGCGTGGTGCCGCCGCGGCCACCCGATCCGAGGACGTGGCGCGCGCCGCGACGGCGCGAGTAAGACGTGACGACTCGACGCTATCGAGCGCGGCCCGAAGCCGCCCGACCCGGTCGGGCCGAATCGTCGCGTCGGGAGGCGTATACCCGGGCCAGTCCCGCGCGCCAGTCGACCGCGCACGGCCCGGTGATCGCCGCCCGCTTCGTGGTGTCCTGGATCTGCCCGCGCAGCGTGCCGGGCTGCTCGCGCACCACCACCTCGGCGGGCAGGCCGCTCAGCTCGGCCGTGTACGCCGCCCAGTCCTGCACGCTCACCGGCTCGTCGCCGCCCCAGTTGACCACCGTCGCGGGGGTGGACGCCGCGTCCAGGAGGGCCGCCGCCTGGCTGTTGATGTCGTCCTGGTGGATCGGGCTGTACATGCACGGGTCCCAGCGGGTCGTGATCGGCCGGCCGGCCAGCACCGCGTCCATGTGCATGGTCGGCAGTCCGCCGCCGGGGCCGTAGGAGGCGTTCATCCGGGCGATCACCACGGGCAGGTCGAAGGCGCGGGCACAGTAGCGGGCCACCGCCTCCTCGGCGGTCTTGGACACCGAGTAGGTCGGCGCGTGCCCGACGTTGGCGTCACCGAGCGGGTCGCTCTCGCGGAAGACGTGCATCGGGTCCGGGTGCGGCTTGAGTACCGACGCGGTGGACATCACCAGCGCGGCCTTGGCCCGACGACAGTGCCCGAGCAGCAGGCCCGTGCCCTCCGCGTTGACCCGCAGCGCCTCGTCGTAGTCGAGTCCGGGGCCCTGGAAGGTGGCCAGGTGCAGGACGTGGGTGAAGTCCTCGGGCAGGTCGCCGAACGCCCCCGAGCCCAGGTCGACGGCGCGCGTGGTCACCCCGAGGGCGTCCACCCGCGCCCGGTCCTCGGCGTTCGAGAAGCGGGCGATGCCCCACACCTCGTTGTCCCGGGCCAGGTATTCGGTCAGCGGATAGGCGATCTGGCCCGCGGGACCGGTGATCAGGATCTTCTCGCCCGACAACATGCGGCTCCTCGGAGGACTCGGGGGACACGATCCGCGCACGATCGGGTGGGAATCGCCCGCGCGAGGTACGTCGAGGCTCGACGGTACATCTGACGTACCGTCATATCCGAGACGGAGCGAGGAGGCCAGGGCCGCCGCACGTGTCCCCGGACACCCGCCGGCGCCCGCCGCACGGGGGTGGCGGAGGGCGCCGGAAGGTGTCGAGGACAGGTCTGCGGAAGCGCCGGCGGGCCGCGGCTCGCCGGCGCATCCGGGCTCAGACCTCGATCTCCTCCTCGACCCGCTTGAGGCTGTGTCGGGCCAGCGCGAGGTTGGCGCGGTCCTTCAGCAGCACCAGGTACAGGAACAGTCCCTTTCCGGCGCGACCGGACAGCGGCCGGATCAGGTGGTATTGCTTGCCGAGCGTGATGAGGATGTCCTCGATCTGGTCGCCGAGGTGCAGCATCTCCATCGTGCGCATCTTCGCGCGCATCACGTCGGTATTCCCGGCGGCGGCCACGTTGAGATCGAGTTCCTTGCTGCCGCCGAGAATTCCCAGCGCCATTCCGCTGGTGTAGTCGACCAGGGCCACTCCCACGGCGCCCTCGATCGTCATTGCTTCCTTGAGGGCCGTTTCCATACTGGCCATGATTGCCTCCGGGGCGATCGGCGGTGCGGCTTTCCGGTGGACTCCGACGGGCTCGTCGCCGGGCCCGGCCGGTCCCGGGTCCGGGTCGCTCGGGAGCGGCCCGCCGACCGCGGTCGTCTCGATCGGTGCGATCGGTTCGACCTCGGCCGGCGCGGGGGGAACGGCCTCGACTGCTTCGATGACATCCACCTCGATCGATGGGGCCCGCCCGGGATCGGATCCGGTCGGCGGGTCGGCTGATCTGCGCCGGGACGGTCTGGATCGGCGTGGGGGTGGTGCCATCTCCGCCCAACTCCTCGCGATCGGGCTCCTGGACGCGGGCGCTCGCGCGGGCGCGCCCCGGCGGCCCGCCTCGGTCCTGGTCCGGGACGCCGCCCCGTCGCCCCGGCCGGACCCGGGCGCGCCCGCGGCCGGCCGTACGCCGATATTCGCGACCTCCGTGGAATGCACTCCCCCGCCGCTCACCTCACGCGCCCCTTCCCCGTGTATACGTCCGCGCGTACTTTTCCCGTCGCCTTCGAGCGGGTCCGGGAATTCGAGTTCGACTGCTTCGGACTCGACCTCCCGGACTCGCTGAACGGCAGCGTAGGAGCGGCCCGAAGGCGGTCGTGGGCAATATTCGGTTAATTGCCCGAAACCCGGTCCGCACGACGTTCGGACGCTAGAATCCCGGGCCGCGTACCCCCGGCCCGCTCCCGCCGCCGCGGCCCGCGCACACGGCCCCCGGCCCCGCCGCTCCCGCGCGATCCGACGCCCGCCCAAGGCTGTCCACGGATGTGACTCGCGGGTAGCGTCGGCGGCGCCCGTGCGCGCCCCGAGCCCGAGGAGATGGACATGTCCGCCACCGATGCGCCTCGCCCCCAGGACGGCCCGCCGAGCACCGAGCGGTCGGCGCCGCCGCGACCGGTCTCGCCCACCGACCTGAGCTTCGCGCTGCCGCCCACGTTCGAAACCGTCGAGCAGGAGCGCCGACACCGCAAGGAGCGGCTGACGGCGGCGCTGCGGTTGTTCGGCCGGTTCGGCTTCGAGGAGGGGGTGGCCGGACACATCACCGCGCGCGACCCCGAGTTCGCCGACCACTTCTGGGTCAACCCGTTCGGGATGTCGTTCAAGCACATCACCGTGGACGACCTGATCCTGGTCGATCACGAGGGGCGGGTCGTCGAGGGCCGGTTCCACGTCAACCAGGCCGCGTTCGCGATCCACTCGCAGATCCACGCGGCCCGCCCGGACGTGGTCGCCGCGGCGCACAGCCACTCCACGCACGGGCGCGCGTTGTCCGCGCTGGGGATCCGGCTCGAGCCGATCACCCAGGACGTGTGTCCGTTCTACGAGGACCACGAACTCTTCGACGACTACGCGGGCGTGGTGCTCGACACCGAGGAGGGACGGCGGATCGCCAAGACGCTCGGCACGCACAAGGCGCTGATCCTGCGCAACCACGGTCTGCTTACGGTCGGACGGTCGGTGGACGCGGCGGCCTGGTGGTTCATCACCATGGAGCGCTCCTGCCAGGTCCAGCTGTTGGCCCAGGCGGCGGGCGAGCTGCGGCCGATCTCGCCGGAGAACGCGCGGCTGACCCGGGAGCAGCTCGGCAACGACACGGTGGCGTGGATCAACTACAAGCCGCTGTACGACGTGATCAGCCGCTCCGAGCCGGACCTGTTCGGAGTCGACGGCCCGATGACGGTCTGATCGTTTTTAGTCGATCCTGCCGATTCATGATCATTTCACCGCCGCCCGGTCGGGCCCGTTGTCCGCCGACCGGGCGCAATCTCGGCGAGATCGGCCCTGCCGGGAGTCAACGCGCCCGGTTGCGGAAAGTACAAGAACATGTACGAACGGAGCCTTCCGCAGCGGTTCGCGCGCTCGGCCCATCCCGTCGGGCCGCGCGCCCGGGTGTGGCTGCCGGCGAGCGCACATCGGGTCGGCCCGTCGGTGCTGTACCGGCGGATCGGCCAGTTCGTAGTGGACGTGATCGCCTCCGCGCTGCTGCCCGGCGCGGCGATGTTCCTGTTCGTGCTGCTGCCCACCCACCCCGACGGCTCGATCCGCAGCGGTCCGCTCACCGCGACGATCACCGCCGGTGTGCTCGTGGTCGCGGTGGCGATCCTGTTCTGGTACTGGGTGCTGCGTCCCGCCGAGCACGACGGGCGCACCTGGGGCATGCAGGTGTTCGGGATCCGTGTGGTCGACGTGTCCGGCGGTCGGGCCGGGCGGCGCCAACTGGCGATCCGCTGGGTGCTGTTGTGCGTGGACGCGTTCGCGCTCGGTGCGATCGGGTTGGTCGCGGTGCTCACCAGCGAGCGGCGCCAGCGGATCGGCGACCGGGTCGCCGGCACCCTGGTGGTCCGGGGGCGCGGCCCCGGGCTGCGCTGAGGCCCGGGCACGGACCGCCCGGCCCCGTGCCCCGCCCGCGCTCCTGCCCCGACGGGTCGTCGCGCCGTCCCGGAATGCGGCTATTGCTCCGCCGCTCCGCCCACCTTGTGGCCTTGCGCACGGTTTGCAGATGCCACCTTGTCGCCATGTCCACTCGACCACTAGTGTCGGCTCGCCGTGGTGCTCGGGAAGCCGGTTCGATGCCGGCGCGGCCCTCGCCACTGTGATCGGGAAGTTCTCCTCCACCCCCGCGGAAACGTTGACTCGTCGCCTCGGGAAGCCACTGGGACCGCTGTCGCGGACCCGGGAAGGCGGAGACGTGAACGCACGACCCGTCAGCCAGGAGACCGGCCACGGCGATCGTCCGTCCACGAGGTGTTGGAGAGGGACCCTTCCTCATGCATATCGCCGAGGGCTATCTGCCCTGGGAACACGCCGCCGCCTGGGGCGTCGCGTCTGCCCCGTTCGTCGTCCACGGCGCCCGCGCGCTCACCCGCGAGGTGCGCAACCGGCCCGAGAACACCCTGCTGCTCGGCGCGTCCGGCGCCTTCTCGTTCGTGCTGTCCGCGCTGAAGATCCCATCCGTCACCGGTAGTTGCTCGCATCCCACCGGCACCGGTCTGGGCGCCATCCTGTTCCGGCCGCCGATCATGGCGGTGCTCGGCACGATCACCCTGCTCTTCCAGGCGCTGTTGCTCGCCCACGGCGGGTTGACCACGCTCGGCGCGAACGTGTTCTCGATGGCGATCGTCGGCCCCTGGGCCGGCTACGGCGCATATCGACTCGCCCGCTCGCTCCTGGACCGGCGCGGCGGCACCATGCCGCTGGACGTCGCGGTGTTCGCCGGCGCGTTCGTCGCGGACCTGAGCACCTACTGCGTCACCAGCGTGCAACTCGCCCTCGCCTTCCCCGACCCGGACAGCGGATTCCCGGGCGCGCTGGCCAAGTTCGGCGGCATCTTCTCGCTCACCCAGATCCCGCTGGCGATCAGCGAGGGCCTGTTGACGGTCCTGGTGGTGCGCCTGCTGCGGCAGTCCAGTCGCGGTGACCTGATCCGCCTCGGCGTGCTGACCGACGCGCGGCCCGTGCGCGAGGAGGAGAAGAGCAAGTGAAGCGCTCGACGAAGATCAACCTGCTGATCGTGCTGGCCGTGGTGCTGCTCGCGGCGCTGCCCGTGGTGTTCGGCATGGGCGACCACAAGGACGAGCCGTTCGCGGGCGCCGACACCCAGGCCGAGACCGCGATCACCGAGAACGACCCGGACTACGAGCCGTGGTTCAGCCCGCTGTACGAACCGCCGTCCGGCGAGATCGAGTCCGGCCTGTTCGCGCTCCAGGCGGCGCTCGGCGCGGGTGTGGTCGGGTACATGTTCGGCGTCAAGCGCACCCGCCGAAAGCTCGCGCCCGAGGCGAGCGACACCCCCGACGAGCCGGGCCCGGGCCCTGATCCGGCGGCTGCCGCGGAGGGCCCGGTATCGGTCCCGGGTCGCTGATCCGTGCTGCCGATCGACGCGGCGGCGCATGCCAGTGCCTGGCGCCGCCGCCATCCGGCCGACAAGGCCGTGCTCTCCCTCGGGCTGCTCGGGTGCGCGGTGGCGCTGCCGCCGTGGCCCGGCGCGGTGCTGGTCGCGGTCACCGTGCTGGTGATCGCGCTGGGCTTCGCCCGGGTGCCCGCCCGGCGGTTGTGGCGGGCGGCCCGCGCGCCGCTGGGCTTCGCGGTGACCGGTGCGCTGACGCTGCTCGTGTCCATCCGCGCGGACGGTGTCGGCTGGGCGCCGGACGGGCCGCGCCACGCGGGCGAGTTGGTGGCCCGCTCCGGTGCGGCCGGGTTGGCGATGTTGTTGTTCGCGTTCACCACGCCGCTGTCGGACGTGCTGCCCCGGCTGACCCGGGTGGGTGTGCCGGCGGCCGTGGTGGACGTGGCGGCGGTGATGTACCGGATGTTGTTCCTGCTCTACGACACCACCGCCCGGATCAACCAGGCCCAGGCCGGGCGGCTCGGGCATCGCACCCGGCGGGCCCGGTGGCGTTCGGTGGCGGGGCTGGGGTCGGCGGTGTTCGTGCACGCGTTCGCGCGGGCCCGGCGGCTGGAGGAAGGGCTGGCCGGGCGCGGCTACGACGGGCGGTTGCGGGTGCTCGTGGACGAGGTGCCCGTCTCGCGCGGCTTCGTCGCCCGGTCCGTGTTCCTCGTGGCGGCGGTCGTCGTCGCCACTCTTCTCCTGGGATCGGTGATGCCGTGATTCCGCTGCGGGTACGAGAGGTCGGCTACGCCTACGAGGACGGGCCGCCGGTACTGACCGGGTTGTCCCTGGCCGTCCCGGCGGGCCGGGCACTGGCCCTGCTCGGGCCGAACGGCAGCGGCAAGACCACACTGCTGCGGCTGTTGACCGGCGGCCTGGTGCCGGGTTCGGGTCGGGTGGAGCTGCACGGCACGCCGATCCGGCACGACCGCAAGGGACTCGCCGAACTGCGCCGGGTGGTGCAACTGGTCGTGCAGGATCCCGACGACCAGCTGTTCTCCGCGTCGGTGGCCCAGGACGTCTCGTTCGGGCCGCTCAACCTCGGGCTCGCGCCGGACGAGGTGCGCTCGCGGGTGGCCGAGGCGTTGGCCGCGCTCGGCATCGCCGAGCTGGCCGAGCGGCCGGTGCACCTGCTGTCCTTCGGGCAGCGCAAGCGGGTCGCGATCGCCGGCGCGGTCGCCATGCGGCCGCAGGTGCTGGTCCTGGACGAGCCGACGGCGGGCCTGGATCCGGCCGGTCAGGAGGCGCTGCTCGACACGCTCGCCGAGCTGCGTGCGGCCGGGACCACGGTGGTGATGGCCACCCACGACGTGGACCTGGCGCTGCGCTGGGCCGACGACGCGGCCGTGCTCGCCGACGGGCGGCTGCATACCGGGCCGGCCGCGGAGCTGCTCGCGGACACCACGCTGCTGGCCGCCGCGAGCCTGCGGCCGACCTGGGCGCACGCGGTGGCCGCGGTACTGATCGCGCACGGGGTGGCCCCGCCCGGCACGCTGCCCCGGACTCCGGCCGAACTGACCGCCCTGGCGTTGCCCGCGCAGCCGCGTACGCACTGACCGCGGCCGGGTTCAGCGTCGGCGCAGCAGCACCACCGCGCGGTCGTCGCCCACGTTGCGCCCGGCCGCCGCCACGATCCGCCGCGCCGCGTCGTGGAAGTCGTCCCGGACCAGCCGCTCCGCCTCGCCGAGGAACCGGTCGATGCCGGTGGCGATGTCCTCGCCGGGCAGTTCCACCATGCCGTCGGTGAACAGCAGCAGCGCGTCGCCGTGGTCCAGTCGCCCGCGCACCCCCTCGAACGTGGCGTCGTCGAGCACGCCCAGGAGCGGGCCGGCCGCCTCGACCACCCGCCAGCGGCCGGTCTCGGCGATCCAGTGCACACCCGGCGGGTGGCCCGCCGACAACAACTCGTACTCGCCCGACTCCAGGTCGAGCACCACGTGCACCGCCGTCGCGAAGCCCTCGGCCCACTCCTGGCGGAGCAGGTAGTCGTTGGCGGCCGGCAGGAATCCGTGCGGCGGCAGCGATCCGAGCAACCCGCCGAACGCGCCGGAGAGCATCAGCGCCCGCGTCCCCGCGGCCAGCCCCTTGCCGGAGACGTCGACGAGCACCACTTCGAGCATCCGCCCACCGGTCGAACTGCGGGCGGCGACCAGGAAGTCGCCGGAGAACGACTGCCCGCCGGCCGGCCGCAGCACCACCTCGGTGTGCCACTGCGGCGGCAACACCGGCATCTCCCCCTGCGCCCGCAACCGGTCGCGCAGGTCGAACAACATCGACTCGCCGCGCGTCCACTGCACGCCCAGCCGGGTCCGCATCCGGGCCATCAACAACACGATGCCGGCGACCGCCGCGACCACCAGGACGGTGCCGACGGTGACCTCGTCGGGGTCGTGCACCCGGTCCTGCGCGACCAGCACCCCGGCGGTCGCCGCGTAGAGCAGCAGCAGGCTGGGCATGCGCAGCACCAGACCGCCGACCAGGATCGGCAGGACCGGTGCGGTCGCCGGAAACCAGTCGGCGTTCAGGTCGGAGAGCAGCCCGCACGCGGTGACCGCGACCAGCAGACCGGCCAGCGCGAAGCCGTCGGAGGGGAACACCCGATGCCGCAACCAGGCCACGATCCGCCGGCCCCGGCGCACCGCCGCCGCCCGCCGGCCCGTCCGGCTTGCCCGGTTCATCCTGCTCGTCGGCGCGGCCACCCCGCGACACTACCGAACGGGAACCAACCGGAGGTTACGCCGACGGCTGGCAGGTGGGACACCAGAACAGATTCCGCCCGACCAACTCGGCGGTCCGCACCGGGGTTTCACAGATCAGGCAGGGGGCGTCGGTGCGCCGGTATACGTACACCTCGCCGCCGTGGTCGTCCTTGCGCGGCTCGCGACCCATCGCCTCGGGGGTGTGCTCGGGCCGCACCGTGTCGATCCGGCCCAGCCGCACGCCCTCGTGCATCAGCGCCACCAGGTCGGCCCACATCGCGTCCCAGGTGGCCCGCGCCAGCCGTTTGCCCGGCAGCTTGGGATCCACCCCGAAGCGGAACAGCACCTCGGCGCGGTAGACGTTGCCCACACCCGCGAGCACGTCCTGCTCCATCAGCAGCGCGCCGATCGGCTTCGCGCTGCGCTCGATCCGCCGCCAGGCCGCGGCGGGGTCGGCGTCGTCGCGCAGCGGATCGGGGCCGAGCCGGGCGTGTACCGCGTCCTTCTCGGCCCGCTCCAGGAGCCGGCACGCGGTCGGCCCGCGCAGATCCGCCCAACTCGCCCCACCGGGCACCTTCGCGGCCATCCGCAGCCGGACCTGGCCGACCGGCTCCGGCAACTTCTCGCCCTCGCCGAAGGAGAACTGTCCGTAGAGGCCCAGGTGCACGTGCACGAAGCGCTCGCCGGGGAACTCCAGGAACAGGTGCTTCCCGTGCGCGTCGGTATCCACCAGACGCTCCCCGTCGAGCAGCGCGGCGCTCTCCGCGAAGCGCCCCTGCGGACTGCTCAGCCGCAGCGGCACCTCGCCGAAGCGCTCCAGGTGCTCGGCGGCGAGACGGTGAATGGTGTGGCCCTCGGGCACGCGGCCTCCAGCGCTGCGACGGGTGGGGACACGGGCGGTGTGTCGCCCTCCACGCTACCGACCCGCACCGACACGCGGCCGCCCCCGACCGGGCGGACCGATCGGGGGCGGCGGGAGGTGCGGCTGAGCGGGGTGCGGGCTACGGCAGGGCCGGCAGCTCGCCGGTGTTCTCGTACTTGGTCAGCATGGAGATCCGGCGGGTGTGCCGCTCGGCCTCGCTGTACGGGGTGTTCACGAAGACCTCGAGGAACCTGGTCGCGTCGTCCGGGGTGTGCATGCGCGCGCCCATCGAGATCACGTTCGCGTTGTTGTGCTCGCGCGCCAGCGACGCGGTCTCCTCGCTCCACACCAGGGCGCAGCGCACCCCCTTGACCTTGTTCGCCGCGATCGCCTCGCCGTTGCCGGAGCCGCCGAGGACCACGCCCAGGCTGCCGGGGTCGGCCGCGACGCGCTCGCCGGCGCGCAGACAGTACACGGGGTAGTCGTAGGAGTCGGCCTGGACGGCCGGGCCGCAGTCGACGGCCTCGTGGCCGTTGGCGTCGAGCCACGCGATGAGGTGCTGCTTGAGGTCGTAGCCGGCATGGTCGGAGCCGAGGTAAACGCGCATGGGGCGCAGTCTCTCAGGCCCGGTCCCGAACGTCCCGTCAGGGCCGGTATCCACCGGGTGGTGTGTCCGGCGCACCGGTCGGCCGCGGCGGCGCGGTGGGCGGCGGCCCGGCCGGGCGGATGGTGGTCGGCGCGTCGTAGGGGGAGGGTGCGCCGTAGCCGGGGTGGCCGGAGGCGGGTGGGGCGCCGTAGCCGAAGGGCGGGCCGTATCCGCCCGGCGACAGCGGCGAGGCGGGCGGCCCGTGGCTCACCGCCGACCGGTAGACGGCCACCGCCGCCAGGCCGACCAGCCACCCGAGGAGGACGCCGAAGTAGGCCCCGGCCTGCGCGTTGGCCATGACCCGATCGAAGCCGGAGCCCTCGGAAATGGTCACCTCGTCGTCGTTGGCGATGGCGACCACGGTCAGTCCGTTCACGGCGCCGCCGAACACCAGCGAGAACCAGCCGACGACGAACGCGGCGAACCCGCCGGACCGTTCGCCCAGACCCCGCGCACCGAGCGCGAGCACCGCAGCGACCGCCACGAGCAGCAGCGCGAAGCCGACGAATCCGGCGGTGACGTAGCGGGTGGTGAAGGCGAAGCCGAAATCGTCGCCCAGGTCGTCCCGATCCACGATCCACAGCGGATAGCTGACGATGCGCAACAGCGTGGTGTACCACTTGTCGTGGTCGCTGCTCTCCTTCCACGCCTCCTTGAAGACCCACTGGTTGCCCAGACCGGCCACCAGGAGGAAGGCGACGATGGTCCCGCTGACGGCGATGCGCTTGTTTGCCCCCGGTCTCATGACACGAGGTTAGGCGTCCTCGGGCGTGCTGCGCCAAAGAAAACCGGACCCCGTTCTCCCCTGTGGGAAAACGGGGTCCGCGCTTTCGGCGTCCGGCGCCCGACGTCCGGCGCCGGGCGTCCGAAACGAGTGACGAGGCGTCAGCCGCGCCGGCCGACCAGCTTCCAGGCGCTGGGCAGCAGCGCCATCGCCAGCGCGATCTTGACCGCGTCGCCGAAGAGGTAGTTGCGCATGCCGATCTCGTACGCCTGGGACATCGAGATGCCCAGGTCGTGCGCGAGGTAGGTGAGGCCCGCCGCGTAGATCACCGCGTTGCCCAGGAGCATCGTGCCCGCGGTGCGCAGCGGGCTGCGGTCGGTGCCGCGCTGGGCCAGGAAGCCGGCCGCGGTCGCCGCGAGCACCATGCCGAACACGTAGCCCAGGGTCGGGAAACCGGTCCCGGAGGTGCCCTCCGCGAACCAGGGCATCCCGGCCGCGCCCAGGCCCAGGTAGAGCACCATCGCGGCGAGCCCGCGCCAGGCGCCGAGCGCGCTGCCGGCGAGCAGGACGGCGAAGGTCTGGCCGGTCACCGGCACCGGCGAGCCGGGCACCGGGACGGAGATCTGGGCGGCGAGGCCGACGAACGCGGACGCGCCGACGACCAGCGCGGCGTCACGGACGGCCGCGCCGCGAAAGGCGCGGGCCGGGACGAGGTCGGCCAGAACGGGGCGGCGCGTGTCGAGAAGGGCAGTGCTCACAGCGGACTCCACACTCTTGTGTTGCGGGACCCTGTGAACTTAACCAATCGGACATCGAGCGGTCACAGTGGTGCCCGACAACGTACGGATCCGCACTTTGTCGAACACCACCGAACGACCACCAGCGGTGCGGCGGCTCAGAACTGCAGCGCCTTGACCTCCAGGTACTCCTCGAGCCCGTGGCGCCCCAGCTCACGCCCGTTGCCCGACTGCTTGTACCCGCCGAACGGCGCGATCGGGTTGAACGCGCCGCCGTTGATCTCCACCTGCCCGGTACGCAGCCGGCGGGCGAACGCCACCGCCGCCTCCCGGGTCGGCGCCCACACCGCGCCGGACAGGCCGTACGGGGTGTCGTTGGCGATCCGCTCGGCCTCCTCCTCGGTGTCGTAGGCCATGATCGACAACACCGGCCCGAAGATCTCCTCGCGCGCGATGGTCATCTCCGGGGTCACGTCGGTGAACACGGTGGGCCGCACGTGGTAGCCGACCTCGACCCCCTCGGGCAGTTCCGCACCGCCCGTGGCCAGCGTCGCCCCCTCCGCCAGTCCCTTGGCGATGTAGCCGCGCACCCGCTCGAACTGGGTCGCGTTGACCAGCGGGCCGAGCCGCTGCGCCGACGCCTCGGCGGCGGCGGTGGCCACCTCGACCGCGCGCGGCAGGTCGTCGCGGTGCACCAGCATCCGGGTCAGCGCGCTGCACGTCTGGCCGCTGTTGCGGTACGCGCCGTCGACGCCCGCCCGGACCGCCTTGTCCAGATCGGCGCCCGGCAGGATCACATTGGCGGACTTGCCGCCGAGTTCGAGCGCGACCCGCTTGACCGTCGCCGACGCCAACTCCGACACCCGGGTGCCGGCCCGGGTCGAGCCGGTGAACGAGACCATGTCCACGTCCGGGTGCGCCGCGATCGCCTCGCCCACCACCGGACCGGTGCCGGAGACCAGGTTCACCACACCCGGCGGGAAACCCGCGTCGTGCAGGATCTCGAAGAACAGGTGCGCGGCCTGCGGCGCCACCTCGCTGGCCTTGACCACCACGGTGCAGCCCGCGATCAGCGCCGGGGCGAGCTTGTTGGTGATCTGGTGCAGCGGGTAGTTCCACGGCGTGATCGCGCCGACCACGCCGACCGGTTCGCGCACCACCAGCGAGGTCCCGGCGTGCTCCTCCCACGGGAACTCCTCGGCGAGCGCGATGTAGCTCGCGAGCACCGTCAGCGGCAGGCCGACCTGCACCCGCGAGGCCAGCCAGGCCGGCGCGCCCATGTCCGCGGTGATCACCTCGGCCATCGCGTCCGTGCGCTCCGCGAGCAGGTCCCGGGCCTTGGTCAACAACGCGGCCCGCTCGGCCGGGGCGGTCGCGGCCCAGCCGGGGAAGGCCCGCCGGGCCGCGGCCACGGCAAGGTCCACGTCGGCGGGTGTGCACTGCGGCACCGTCGCCACGACCTGTTCGGTGTTGGGGTCGACGACGTCGATGGTCTCGGTGGACGAAGGCGCCGTCCACGCGCCGTCGATGTAGATGGTGTCGTAAGCCTTGCTCATGCCGCCGGACTCCTCGCCGTTCGCCGCTGGTGACCTCCCTCGAGCGTACGGCGACGCGGATGCGATCCCCAGCGCCGGCCCGAGCGGTGCCGCGACCGGCCCGAGCGGGCGGGCGCCGGTCAGCCCGTCGGCCCGTTCGAGGTCCACACCAGTTCGCCGCTGTGTCCGGTGACCGGGAACTCCCGGGCAAGGCCCACCTCGTGCAGGTGGGCGAGCGGGGTGAACGACATCCCGTACTCGTCCTTGTCCTTGTCGAAGCCCCAGTCCTTGTACACCTCGACCCGGTATACAAGCCGCACGTCGGGCAACACCGGCGAGCCGGGGAGCGCGGTCGTCCCGGGCAGCACCTCGATCCGGCCGGTGATCCGGTACTGCAGACCGCGCATCGCCAGCCACCAGTCCGTGTCGTCCGCGCGTCGGATGAGCACCCCGTGCCAGTGCGTGGTGGTCTCGAAGACGCTCTCCGTGCCCTCGCTGTCGTGCCACCGGATCGCCGCGAGCGCCCACCACTCCTCGAAGTGGGTGAGCGCCGCGCGGCGAAACGGCTTGGCCCGCAGCGGCTGGGCCGGGTCGATCACGAACGGCGCGCCGCGGCCGAGCAGGTAGTGCCGCAGCGAGGCGGCGCCGGTCCGCAGCCCCACCAACCGCCACAGCGGAACCAGCGCGCGCAGCCCCAGGGCCAGCGCACGATCGCGCCACCGGGGCATGCGGGACGCGTAGGGGGCGTTGCCGTTGGGTGTGCGCGGATCCGGCCGCCCGGTTCGGGAGGTGTGGATCACGCTGCTCTGGCGTTCCGGAGCCGTCATTTATCCAGATTAATTAGCTTTGTTTACTTTGTAGTCGATGGCGAGCCGGAATCGACGGGTTTCATCCGGTCAGTCGAAACCGCCGGCGGCCGGTGCGAACCGCCGATCCCGGCCCGGCCGGATCGTCAGTCGAAGATCGGCCCCTGGTCCCGGGAGCGCTTGATCTCGAAGAATCCGGGGGTGCCCGCGACCAGCACCACACCGTCCCACAGCCGGCCCGCGTCCTCGCCCTTGGGCGCCGGGGTCACCACCGGGCCGAAGAAGGAAACGCCGTTGACGCTGATCACCGGGGTGCCGACGTCCATGCCCACCCGGTCCATGCCGTCGTGGTGCGACTTGATCAGCGCCTCGTCGTACTCGGTCGAGTCGGCCGCGTCGGCGAGATCGGTGGGCAGCCCGGCCTCGGTCAGCGCCGCCTCGATCATCTCGCGCGAGAACTCCTCGCCGCCCGGGTGCCGACGGGTGCCGAGCGCCGTGTACAGCGGCAGCAGTACCTCGTTGCCGAACCGCTGCTCGGCGGCGATGCACACCCGCACCGGCCCCCAGCCGCGCTCCAGCATCTCCTTGTACGCCTCGGGTATGTCCTCCCGACCGCTGTTGAGCACCGACAGGCTCATCACGTGCCACCGCACGTCCACGGGGCGGATCTTCTCCACCTCGAGCATCCAGCGCGACGTCATCCACGCCCACGGACACAGCGGGTCGAACCAGAAGTGCGCGACGTCGCGGGGGGAGCCGTTGTCCTTGGTGGTCACTGCGGAGTTCCTCTCGGTCCTGATATCCGGTCGGGCAAAGTTGCGTCCGGTTCCGCCCGGTTCGCGATGCGGTACGCCCGGCCGACGACGAGCGCGGTTCGGACATACCGACGACCGCATGGCGGGCGTCGCCTGTGCAACCGGCGACCGCGACCCGCCATTCCCGAACAACCGGGCCGACAGGCGCGCCCGCGCCGTGAAAGGATCGCCGGGACCGCAGCCAACCAGGGAGTGATCCAGTGCCCGGCAGGAATCTGACCCGCGAGGAGGCCCGCGAGCGGGCCCGGATCCTGAGCGTCGAGGACTACGACGTCAGGCTCGACGTCAGCACCGACAGCACGGAGACGTTCCACTCCGAGACGGTGCTCCGTTTCGGATGCCGAGAGGCGGGTGCGGCCACGTTCGTGGACCTGCTCGCCCCGGAAGTACACGAGGTCGTGCTCAACGGCCGGGTACTCGATCCCGCCGAGGTCTTCGACGGCACCCGCGTACTGCTGACCGACCTCGTCGAGGGCGCCAACGAACTGCGCGTACTCGCCTCGTGCGCCTACAGCCGCACCGGCGAGGGTCTGCACCGCTTCGTCGACCCGGTCGACGATCGCGTCTACCTCTACACCCAGTACGAACCGGCCGACTCGCGCCGGGTGTTCGCCAACTTCGAGCAGCCCGACCTCAAGGCCTCGTTCCGGTTCTCGATCACCGCCCCGGCCGACTGGCGGGTGGTGTCGAACTCGACCACCCCCACCCCGGAGCCGGTCCGCGACGGGGTGGCCCGCTGGGACTTCGCCCCCACGCCGCGGATCTCCACCTACCTGACCGCGATAGTCGCCGGTCCGTACCACGCGGTCTTCGACAGCTACACGAGCGAGGCCGGCCTGGTCGTCCCGCTCGGCGGCTTCTGCCGCGCGTCGCTGGCCGAGTCGTTCGACCACGAGGAGATCTTCGCGGTCACCAAGCAGGGCCTGGACCTGTTCCACGACCGGTTCGGCTTCCCCTACCCGTTCGGGAAGTACGACCAGCTCTTCGTGCCCGAGTACAACCTCGGCGCGATGGAGAACCCGGGCGCGGTCACCTTCACCGAGGAATACGTCTTCCGCTCCAAGGTCACCGACTCCGCGTACGAGGGCCGCGCCAACGTGCTCCTGCACGAGATGGCGCACATGTGGTTCGGCGACCTGGTCACCCCGCGCTGGTGGGACGACCTGTGGCTGAAGGAGTCCTTCGCGGACTTCATGGGCTCCTACGCGCAGGGCGCGGCGACCCGCTGGACCGACGCCTGGACCAGCTTCGCCGCCCGCCGCAAGGACTGGGCGTACCGCCAGGACCAGTTGCCCACCACCCACCCGATCGTGGCGGTGATCAACGACCTGGAGGACGCCAAGCTCAACTTCGACGGGATCACCTACGCCAAGGGCGCCTCGGTGCTCAAGCAGCTGGTCGCCTACGTCGGCGAGGACGAGTTCTTCGCGGGCGCCCGGTCCTACTTCCGCACGCACGCCTGGGGCAACACCACCCTCGCCGACTTCCTCACCGCCCTGGAGGAGACCTCCGGCCGGGACCTGAAGTCCTGGTCGGCGGACTGGCTGGAGACCTCCGGCGTCAATACGCTGCGGCCGGCGATCGAGACCGACGCCGACGGGGTGATCACCTCCTTCGCCGTGCTCCAGGAGGCCGCGCCGGGCTTCCCGACGCTGCGCCCGCACCGGATCGCGATCGGCCTGTACGACGGCGCCGAGCGCGTCGCCCGGGTCGAGGTGGACGTGGTGGGCGCGCGCACCGAGGTACCGGCGCTGGTCGGCCGCGTCCGCGCCCCGCTGATCCTGCTCAACGACGACGACCTCACCTACGCGAAGGTGCGCTTCGACCCCGAGTCGTGGCGGACCCTGCTCGACTCGCTCGGCACGATCGACTCCTCGCTGGCCCGCGCGCTGTGCTGGGGCGCGGCGTGGGACATGACCCGCGACGGCGAGCTGTCCGCCCGCGACTACCTGGACCTGGTGCTGCGGCACGCCGGCCGGGAAAGCGACGTGGGCGTGGTGCAGAAGCTGCACACCCAGGTCAAGACCGGCCTGGACCACTACACCGATCCGGCGTTGCGGGCCGAGGCGCTGCACCGGCTCGCGACCGGCGCCGCCGAGGAGCTGCGGGCCGCGCCGGCCGGCGGCGACCACCAGTTGGCCTGGGCCCGCTGCCTGGCCTCGGCCTCCGCGACGCCCGACGAACTCGCCTTCCTGCGCGAGCTGTTGTCCGGCGGGCAGGAGGTCCCCGGGCTGGCCATGGACACCGAGCTGCGCTGGGCCATGTTGCGCGCGCTGTGCGCGGGCGGCGCCGCCGACGAACCCGAGATCGCCGCCGAACTCGGGCGCGACGGCACCGCCGCGGGCCGGCGGCACGCGATCGAGTGCCGCGCCGCACGGCCCACCGCCGAGGCCAAGGCCGAGGCCTGGCACCTGGCGGTCGACAGCGACGAACTGCCCAACGCCACGCTCGGCGCGGTGATCGCCGGCTTCGCCACCGCCGGCCAGGAGGAGCTGACCGACCCGTACGTCGACCGCTACTTCGCCGCCCTGACCCCGGTCTGGCGGGACCGCTCGATCGAGATCGCGCGGCGCATCGTGGTCGGCCTGTACCCGTCGGGCCGGATCGACCCCGACACGCTGCGCCGCACCGACGAGTGGCTGGCCGCCGCCGAACCGGTGCCGGCCCTGCGCCGCCTGGTCCTGGAATGCCGCGACGACGTGGCCCGCGCCCTCCGAGCGCGCGGGCGCGACCGGCGCAACTGAAGTCCTCCCGGACCCCGCCGCCGACCGCGGCGGGGCCCGGTCCGTCGGCCGCCATCCCGGCGGCGCCCATCCCACAAGGAGCGCAGCGTGCCCGGTACCAACCTGACGCGTGACGAGGCCCGCGAGCGGGCCCGGATCCTCACCGTCGACTCCTACGACGTCACCCTCGACCTGACCGGCACCGGGGCGACGTTCCCGTCCACGACCGTGGTGCGGTTCGGGTGTACCGAGCCCGGCGCGGCGACCTTCGTCGATCTGATCGCCCCCGAGGTGCGGGAGATCACCCTCAACGGCAAGGCGCTCGACGTCGACGCCGTGTTCGCGGACAGCCGGATCGCGCTCGCCGACCTGGCCGAGAGCAACGAGCTGCGTGTGGTGGCGTCCTGCGCCTACATGAACACCGGCGAGGGCCTGCACCGCTTCGTCGACCCGGTCGACGGGAAGACCTACCTCTACACCCAGTTCGAGGTGGCCGACGCCCGCCGGGTGTTCGCCAACTTCGAACAGCCCGACCTCAAGGCCACGTTCGCGTTCACCATCACCGCGCCGAGCGACTGGGAGGTGGTCTCCTGCTCGCCCACCCCCGAGCCGACGGCGGGCGCCGACGGCGCCTCGGTGTGGGCGTTCGAGCCGACCCCCCGGATCTCCACCTACATCACCGCACTGGTCGCGGGCCACTACCACGCGGTCCACGACGCCTACACCGCCGCCGACGGCACGGTGGTGCCGCTCGGCGTGTACTGCCGCGCCTCGCTCGCGCCGCACCTGGACGCGGACGCCATCTTCGACGTCACCAAGCAGGGCTTCGACTACTTCCTGAAGCAGTTCGACTTCCCGTACCCGTTCGCGAAGTACGACCAGCTCTTCGTGCCGGAGTACAACGCGGGCGCGATGGAGAACGCGGGCTGCGTGACGATCCTGGAGGACTACGTCTTCCGCTCCAAGGTCACCGACGCGTCCTACGAGACGCGGGCCGAGACCATCCTGCACGAGCTGGCGCACATGTGGTTCGGCGACCTGGTCACCATGCAGTGGTGGGACGACCTGTGGCTGAACGAGTCGTTCGCCACCTACGCGTCGGTGCGCTGCCAGGCCGAGGTGACCCGCTGGTCGCACGCGTGGGCCACGTTCGGCAACAAGATGAAGACGTGGGCCTACCGGCAGGACCAACTGCCGTCCACCCACCCGATCTTCGCCGACATCCGGGACCTGGAGGACGTCGAGGTCAACTTCGACGGCATCACCTACGCCAAGGGCGCCTCGGTGCTCAAGCAGTTGGTCGCCTACGTCGGCAGCGAGAACTTCTTCGCCGGTGTGCGGGCCTACTTCAAGAAGCACGCGTGGGGCAACAGCCGGTTGGCCGACCTGCTCGGCGCGCTGGAGGAGACCTCCGGCCGGGACCTGAAGGCGTGGTCGCGCGAGTGGTTGGAGACCGCGGGCGTGAACACGCTGCGGCCCGAGATCTCGCTCGGCCCGGACGGCGTGATCACCTCCTTCGCGGTGCTCCAGGAGGCTCCGGAGGCGTGGCCGACGCTGCGCTCGCACCGCATCGCGATCGGCTTCTACGACCGCACCGACGCGGGCCTGGTGCGCACCCACCGGCTGGAGCTGGACATCGCCGGCGCGCGCACCGAGGTCGCGGAACTGGTCGGGCGCGTCCGGCCGGACGTGGTGCTGCTCAACGACGACGACCTGACCTACACCAAGATCCGGCTCGACGAGCAGTCGCTGGCCTGCGTCACCGAGGCGATCGGCGAGTTCGTCGAGCCGCTGCCGCGCGCGTTGTGCTGGGCCGCGGCATGGGACATGACCCGCGACGCGGAGATGGCGGCGAGCGACTACCTCAAGCTGGTGCTGGCCGGCGCGGGCAGCGAGCGGGACATCAACATCGTCCAGTCGCTCCAGCGCCAGGTCACCAGCGCATTGGAGCTCTACGTCGACCCGGCGCGTCGCGAGCGCTCGTTGGCCGAACTCGCGGTCGCGGCCGAGCGGTTCCTGCGGGCGGCCGAGCCGGGCAGCGACCACCAGTTGGCCTGGACCCGCTGCCTGGCGACGGTGGCCGCGCGACCGGACCACCTGGCGATCCTGCGCGGCCTGCTCGACGGCACCGAGACGGTCGAGGGCCTGGCGATCGACGCGGACCTGCGCTGGACGCTGCTGCTGCGGCTGTCGGCGACCGGCGGGGCGAGCGAGGCCGACGTACTGGCCGAACTGGAGCGCGACTCCACCGCGGCCGGCCGGCGCTACGCGGAAGCGGCCCGCGCGGCCCGCCCGACCGCCGAAGCCAAGGACGCGGCATGGGCGGCGGTGGTCGAATCCGACACCCTCCCGAACGCCACCCAGGCAGCGGTGATCGGCGGCTTCGTCCAGCCCGCCCAACGGGACCTGCTCGCCACGTACACGGAACGCTACTTCGACGCGATCGCCGACGTCTGGGCCACCCGCACCAACGAAATCGCCCAACAAATCGTCATCGGCCTCTACCCGACCCTCCAGGTCACCGAAGACACCCTCAACCGCACGGACGCCTGGCTGGCCGGCGCAGACCACCCGGCCGGCCTCCGCCGCCTGGTCCTGGAAAGCCGAGACGGCGTAGCCCGAAGCCTCCGAGCCCAATCCCGAGACACCCACTAACCCCCAAAGACACCCCCAAACAACTCGCCCCACCCCAAGACCCACCAACCCAAACCCACCCCACCAGCCACCAGGCCCCCCACTCAGCCCGCCCGGCACTTGACCCCAAACAACCCAACCAACACTCAACCCCACCCAGCCCGGCCGGCGCTTGAGCCCACTCAGCCCGGCCGGCGCCTGGGGCCACTCAGCCCGGCCGACGCTTAGGGCCACTCAGCCCGGCCGGCGCATAAGGCCAAGCAACCCGACCAACACTCGAGCCCACCGAGCCCAACCGACGCTTGAGCCCACTCAGCCCGGCCGGCGCTCGAGGCCAAGCAACCCAACCGACGCTCGAGCCCACTCAGCCCGGCCGGCGCATGAGCCCACCCAGCCCGGCCGGCGCTCGAGGCCAAGCAACCCAACCAACGCTCAAGCCCATCCAGCCCCAAGCGACGCTCGAGCCCACTCAGCCCGGCCGGCGCATGAGGCCAAATAGCCCGGCCGGCGTTTGAGGCCACTCAGCCCGGCCGGCGCATGAGGCCAAATAGCCCGGCCGGCGTTTGAGGCCAATCAGCCCAGCCGGCGCTTGAGGCCAAGTAGCCCGGCCGGCGTTTGAGGCCACCGGACCGGAGGTCGGCCCACCCCGAAAGGGTCAACCCGGTGCGCACCCCACCGCACCGGCCAGGTAGCGTAACCCCCGTGGTGAACAGGAATGCACTTCGCGCCGGGGCCGTGTCGGCCGTTGTCACGCTCATGTCGCTGATCTCGGCGCCCGCCTTCGCGAACATCCGCGACGACGGCGACGACCCGGGCGCAAGCATGGGCCTCGGCACGACGCTGGCCGTCTTCGTCGGCATCCCGATCCTGGCGTTCGTACTCATCGCGGGCCTCGTGATGCTCCCGGACATCATCAAAAAGAAGCGCTGACCCTCCGCCGAAGCCGCCGACCGGGCCCACGCCCACTCGGCGGCTTCCGCACGTGCGCGGCCGCGACGCTCCCGCCCGCGCGCTAGCGACCCCGCAGCGCCCGCGCCAACGACACCGCGCGCGGATCCACCGGCAGGTCCTCCAGACAGACCCGCCGCCCCTCGCCGTCGGCGACCGGCAGCAGCCAGTTCGGATACTCGGTCGAGGTGCCCGGCAGGTTCTGCGGCCGCCGATCGCCCACCCCGTCCGGCAGCCACACCCCCAGCAGCCGGCACGGCGCGGCCGCGAGCAGCCGATGCAGCGCCTCGACCGTCTCCCGCTCGCCCGCGCCCGGCCGCAGATACCCGCGCCGGCGCAGCAGTTCGAGCCACTGCTCGCGGTCGGCCAGATCCTCGGCCCGCTCCACCTCCACGTCCCGCACCAACAGGTGCAGCCGCTCCCACAGGTCGATGTGCTCCCCCGCCAGCCGGGCCGCGGTGGGCGGCAGATCGTGCGTGGTCACCGTCGCCAGCGAACTCGCCCGCCACTGCTCGGGCGGCAGCGGCCGGCCCTTGTCGTCGCGCTCGAACCACAACACCGAGGTGCCCAGGATCCCGCGCTCGGCGAGATAGGTGCGCACCCACGGCTCCACCGTGCCCAGGTCCTCGCCGATCACCACCGCGCCCGCGCGATGCGCCTCCAGGGCCAGGATGCCGACCATGGCCTCGTGGTCGTAGCGCACATAGGCGCCCTCGGCGGGGCTGTTGCCCTTCGGCACCCACCAGAACCGGAACAGCCCGAGCACGTGGTCCACCCGCACCGCGCCCGCGTGCCGAAAAACCGCGCGCAGCAGTTCCCGGTACGGCGCATAGCCGGCCTCGGCCAACCGCTGCGGATGCCAGGGCGGCTGGTTCCAGTCCTGCCCGATCTGGTTCATCGCGTCCGGCGGCGCCCCGCCCGTCGCCCCGAGCGCCAGCACCCCGCCGCCCCGGGTCGAGCCGAGCACCCACGCGTCAGCCCCGTCGGGGTGCACGCCCACCGCGAGGTCGTGCACCACGCCCACCGGCATGCCCGCCCGGGTCGCGGCCTCCTGCGCGGCGCGCAGCTGATCGGCCAGCACCCACTGGGTCCAGCGGTGGAAGTCGACCGTCCCGGCCAGCCGTTCGCGCGCCGCGGCGACCTCGGCCGAGTCCGGGTCGTGCAGTTCCTCGGGCCAGTCGCGCCAGGTCGGGCCGTACTCCTCGACCAGCGCACACCAGGTGGCGAAGTCGGTCAGCCACTGGCCCTCACGCGCGATGAACGCCCGGTAGTCGGCGTCGCGCCCCAGACTCCGCGGCACCTTGTGGACCAGCGCGAGGGCGGCCCGCTTGGCCGTGCGGACCGCGTCCCGGTCCAGTCGATCCGCGCCGTCCGACCCGTCGCCCGCCGAGGCCCGCAACTCCTCGGCGACGGCCCGCTCGACCGGGCTCAGATACGCGAACTCGGGCACGGCCTCGACCCGCACGTACATCGGATCCGGAAAGCGACGGCTCACCGGCAGATACGGCGAGGCCTCCACCGGCAGCACCGGCGAAGCCGCGTGCAGCGGGTTGACCAGTACGAACCCGGCCCCCTGCGCACGCGCCGACCAGGTGGCCAGGTCGGCCAGGTCGGCCAGGTCGCCGATGCCCCACGAGCGGCGCGAGGGCAGCGAGTAGAGCTGGACCATGTAGCCCCACGACCGCTCCGCCGGCACGGGCAGCACGGCCGGGGTGATCGCGATCGCACACGACGCGTACACCCCCTCGCCGTCCGCACTCGCCACGCCACCCGAGCCCAACGACTCCTCCGGCGCGGGCGAGCAGCGCGCGTGCAGGGTGTGCCAGCCCAGCGGCAGGTCGGAGGGGATGCGGTGGGCCCCGATCGGGTCACCCCCCGGGCCGGGCCCCGGGCCGGGACCGACGTCGCGCCGGATCCCGCCGTCCTCCAGTTCGATCCACAACTCGACCCGGTGTCCCACCGGCACATTGACCGTGAAGCCGGCCGCGCGGCCCGCCCGCAGCACCAGCACCGGAGGCAGCAGCCGGGTCCGGCGCGCCTCGTCCTGGGCCGCCAGCGCGGCCCGGGCCGCCTCGGGCGTCGACGCGTCCACCCCGAGTGCGCCGAGCACCGCTATCACCGTCGCGGGGGCGGCGTACACGGCCTCGCCGCGCCACCCCTCGTACTCCGTGGCCACCCCGAACGCGGAGGCGAGCCGGACCAATTCGGGGGACAACTGCGATACGCGTGGTTCCTCCATGCCCGCGAGCATCGCACCCGAACGGCCCGGCTGTCGGCGTGTTCGCCGCGGACGCGAGCGGGTGTGTCGAAACCCGACCGCGGCGCGGGGACACGTCGAAACGCGGCGGGGAACCCGTCGAAGCGCAGAGTGTTCGCGCAACGCGGCACCCTGCCGAAACGCGAACGGCGACGGGCTCCCCTGGGGAAATCCGCCGCCGTCTAGGCGCTCGCGACCTGGTCGAAATGGTCGAAGCCCGCTTCCTGCGCACCGTACGGCGCCAGGTAGGGCTCCCAGCGTGGATCGCGGAACCCGGTACCGAGGATCCGCCACGCCAGGCCGGTGGGTTGGGATGGTGGGCGCGGCATTCGCCAGCCCAGTTCGGCGATGTAGCGGTCGCTCTTGACGTGATTGCAGCGACGACACGCCGAGACCACGTTGTCCCACGTGTGCCGGCCACCGCGGCTGCGGGGGACGACGTGGTCGACGCTGGTGGCGGCGCTTCCGCAGTAGACACAACGCCCTCCGTCGCGGGCGAACAGCGCGCGGCGGGTGAGCGGGACCTGGCCCCGAAAGGGGATTCGGACAAAACGGGTCAGCCTGATGACACTGGGTACGGGAATCTCGGTGGTGGCGCTGTGCAGGATGGTGCCTGTCTCTTCCAGGCACATTGCCTTGTCGTTCAGCACGAGAATCAGTGCGCGGCGAACGGGCACCACGCACAGGGGCTCGTACGACGCGTTGAGGACCAGCGAATGCGGCACGTATGCCTCCCTGTGACGCCGACAGCGCGTGGCTCGCGCCGGGGACGATCGGCCTCCAGTGTCCATGGCGGGATACCCCACGCGCTACCAGGAATCGACAAGGTCACACAGCGTTCACCTGCACGAGTGGCCGCTCGTGTTGGATCGGTGACCGTGCGCAGCGTGCGAACGCGCGATGGGCGTGGGCGTCTAGGGTGCGCCCATGACGCGCTCTGTGCAGCCCGCGGAACACGCCCCCCACGAGATCCCCCTCGCCCCCGCCGCCGCCCGTGGCGACACGGTCGACGTGCTGTTCGGTCGCCCCGTGCCGGATCCCTATCGCGCCTTGGAGGACCCGGACGCGCCGGCCACCCGCGCCTGGTCCGCCGCACAGGACGAGTGGTTCCACAGCCATGTGGACCATCTGGCCGGACGCGATCGGCTGCGGGCGCGCCTGGACGAACTGTTCGCCACCGGGTCGACGGGGCTGCCCTGTTGGCGCGGCGGGCGGCACTTCCTGCTCCGCCGCGACCCGGGGCGCGAGCACGGCGTGTTGTTCGTGGTCGAGGCGGACGGGAGCGAGCGGGAGCTGGTGGACCCGATCGCGATCGACCCGGGCGGCACCACCACGCTCGACCAGTGGGTGCCCTCCGACGAGGGCGACCGGCTGGCGTATCTGCTCTCCACCGGCGGGGACGAGGAGTCGCGCCTGTACGTGCTCGACGTCGCCGACGGCACCCGGATCGAGGGCCCGATCGACCGGATGCGGGACACCTCGATCGCCTGGCTCCCCGGCGGCGAGGCGTGTTACCTGGTGCGCCGACTGCCGCCGGAGGCGGTACCCGAGGGCGAGGAGCAGCACCACCGCCGGGTGTACCTGCACCGGATCGGCACGGATCCGGCCGACGACGTGGAGGTGTTCGGCGCGGGCGCCGATCCGGGCACCTACTTCGGCGTCGGGGTCAGCCGGGACGGCCGTTGGCTGAGCGTGTCCTCCTTCTCGGGCACCGCGCCGCGCAACGACCTGTGGCTGGCCGATCTGCGCGCGGGACCGCCGGAGCGGCCGGTGCTGCGACCGGTGACCGTGGGACTGGACGCGCTCACCGGGGTGCGGGTGGGCCGCGACGGACGGCTGTACGTGTTCACCGATCTGGACGCGCCGCGCGGCCGGCTGTGCGTGGCCGATCCGGCGGCGCCCGGGCCCGAGGGCTGGCGCGACCTGATCGCCGAGGAGCCGGACGCGGTACTGACGGGCTTCGCGATCCTGGACGGACCGCAGGCGCCCCGACCGACGCTGCTGGTCGCTCGGACCCGGCACGCGGTGGGCGAACTGGCCGCGTACGACCCGGCCGACGGGCGGTTGCTGGGCCGGCCGAGCCTGCCCGGCGGCTCGCCCGGATCCATCGGCGGCCTCGCCGAACACCCCGAGGGCGGACACGAGGCGTGGTTCGGCTGGTCGGACTACACCGCCCCGTCGGCGGTGTTGCGCTACGACGCGCGTACCGGGGCGATCGACACCTGGGCCACCGCGCCCGGCACCGCGACGCTGCCCGACGTACACGTGCGCCAGGAGACGTACCGCTCGGCCGACGGCACCACGGTGCGCATGTTCGTGATCGCGCCGACCGCCGAACCGGACCGCCCCCGGCCCGCCGTGCTCTACGGGTACGGCGGCTTCGGCATCTCGCTCGGCCCCGCCTACTCGGCGGGCGTACTCGCCTGGGTGGAGGCCGGCGGGGTGTACGCGATCGCCAACCTGCGCGGCGGCGGCGAGGAGGGCGAGCAGTGGCATCGAGCGGGCATGCGCGGGCACAAGCAACACGTGTTCGACGACTTCCACGCCGCCGCGGAGCACCTGGTCGCCCGCGGGTGGACCACGTCCGACCGGCTCGCCGCGTCCGGCGGCTCCAACGGCGGACTGCTCGTCGGCGCCGCGCTGACCCAGCGGCCCGAGTTGTACGCGGCCGTGGCCTGCTCGATGCCGCTGCTCGACATGGTCCGCTACGAGCGCTTCGGCCTGGGGCGGTTGTGGTCCGACGAGTACGGCACCGCCGACGTGGCGGAGGAACTGCTCTGGCTGCTGGGCTACTCGCCCTATCACCACGTGCGCCCGGGTGTGGCGTATCCGGCGGTGCTGTTCACCGTGTTCGACGGGGACAGCCGGGTGGATCCGCTGCACGCGCGCAAGATGTGCGCGGCCCTGCAACACGCGAGCACGAGCGGGCGCCCGGTGCTGCTGCGGGCCGAGGCCGAGGTGGGCCACGCGGCCCGCTCGGTCACCCGCACGGTCGAACTGACCGTGGACACCCTCTCCTTCCTGGCCGCGCACACCGGCCTCGATCCGGATGGGCCCGGCTCCGCGCCGGCCGGGCTCGGGCACGGCCTCGGGTACGGGATCGACGAAGGCGGGGATCGGTGACATAGCGGTGATTCACGACGAAAGGCGCGAAGGAGAGCTATCGCACGAGTGCCCTCGGCCTCGTGACTACTGTGGGACGCGGGTCCCCGGTCGCGGGGAGATCGTCCCCCGCTCGTCGTCCGAAAGGTCTCGTACGTGTCCGCGCTCGTCCCCGGAGTCCAGTTGTCCCTCGACGCCGCCGCAGGCAACGGCAAGGTGTCGTCGTGGTTCGATCGGCACGGCGAGTCACTCGTGGTGACGCCGATCCGGATCCTCGTGATCATCCTGGTCGCGCTGATCCTGCGGGCGGTGACCCGAAAACTGATCACCCAGCTGGTCGGCCGGATGGCCAACAGCGGCACGGACAGCAGCGGGCGGCCGGTCACCGGCTTCCTGCTCAACGCCGAGCGGCGCCGCCAACGCGCCGAGACGGTGGGCTCGGTGCTGCGCAGCACCGCGTCGTTCGTGATCCTGGGCATCGCCGGGCTGATGGTGCTCGGCGAGTTCAAGGTCAACCTCGCGCCCCTGCTCGCCAGCGCGGGCATCGCCGGCATCGCGCTCGGCTTCGGCGCGCGCAACCTCGTGACCGACTTCCTGTCCGGGATGTTCATGATCCTGGAGGACCAGTACGGCGTGGGCGACCTGGTCGACGCCGGTCCGGCCACCGGCACCGTGGTCGAGGTGGGCCTGCGGATCACCAAGCTGCGCGACGTGGACGGCACCGTCTGGTACATCCGCAACGGCGAGATCAAGCGCATCGGCAACAAGAGCCAGGGCTGGGGCACGGCCAAGGTGGACGTGCAGGTCGGCTACCACGAGGACATCGACAAGGTCCGCGCGGTGATCGCCTCCACCGCCGAGGCGCTGGCCGACGTGGAGCCGTGGAACGAGCGGGTCTGGGGTTCGGCGACGGTGGTCGGGATGGAGTCGGTGACGGCCGACGCGGTGGTGCTCCAGGTGCAGATCAAGACCATGCCGGGCCAGGAACTGCCGGTCGCGCGCGAGCTGCGCGGGCGGGTCAAGCGCGCGTTCGACGACGCGGGCATCCGCATCAGCGAACCGATCGCCAGTGCCACGCCCCCCACCGAGGACCCGGGCGCCCCGGCGCCGCAGGCCGAGCCCGCCCCGATCCCGGTGAACCCGCCGCCCACGCCCCCCACGCCGCAGGCCCCCGGGGCGCCCTGATCCCGACACCGCGTGCCGGCCCCATCCGTCGGGTGGGTGAACCCCGCTGCCCGTGTCGCCGATGCCGCTCGGCCCCGGTCCTCTCGGGTCGGGGCCGCCGGTTCTCGTCCCTGGCGTCTCGCCGACCGAGCCCGCCGCCCCCGCCGGCGGCCACCTGCGCGCGGGCGTCCCCGGGGCGTGGAGTGCGGGACCATTCGGGCTACCCGTGGCGCGTCTTCGGTCGTTGTGGCCGCCGGGTCGCCGAGACTGGGTCGGGTGAACGCTCCCCTGTGCCTGGTCACCGGATCCACCGGCTATCTGGGCGGCCGACTGGTGACCGAACTGCTCGCCGCCGGCCATCGGGTGCGCTGCATGGCCCGGACCCCGGCCAAGCTGCGCGACCATCCCTGGGCGGACCGGGTGGAGGTCGTACGCGCCGACGCGCTCGACCCGGCAGCGGTGCGCCGCGCCCTCGACGGCGTGGACGTGGCCTACTACCTCATCCACGCGCTCGGCAGCGGACCGCGCTTCGCCGACACCGACCGCGAGAGCGCGCGCGTGTTCACCGCGGCGGCCGAGGACGCGGACGTGGGCCGGCTCGTCTACCTCGGCGGCCTGGGTCCGGCCGCCGGCTCCTCGGCCCGCGACTCCTCCCCACACCTGCGTTCGCGTGCCGAGGTGGGCGAGATCCTGCTCGCCGGCGCGGTGCCGGCCGTCGTGCTGCGCGCGGCGGTGATCATCGGCTCCGGCTCGGCGTCCTTCGAGATGCTGCGCTATCTGACCGAACGGCTGCCGGTGATGGTCACCCCGCGCTGGGTCACCTCCCGAATCCAGCCGATCGCCGTTCGCGACGTCCTGCGCTACCTGGTGGGCTGCGCCACGTTGCCCCCGGACGTGAACCGCGCCTTCGACATCGGCGGCCCGGACGTGCTCACCTACGAGCGCATGATGCAGCGCTACGCGGCCGCGGCCGGTCTGCGCCGCCGCCGGGTGCTGCCGGTGCCGATGCTCTCGCCCTGGTTGTCCAGCCACTGGGTGGGCCTGATCACCCCCGTGCCCGGCGCCCTGGCCCGGCCACTGGTGGAGTCGCTGCGCAGCGAGGTGGTCTGCCACGAGCACGACATCGCCCGCTACGTCCCCGATCCGCCGGAGGGCCTGATCGGCTTCGACCGAGCCCTCGAACTGGCCCTGACCCGGATCCGCGACGCCGACGTGGCCACCCGCTGGTCCTCGGCGGCCACCGCCGGGGCGCCCAGCGATCCGCTGCCCACCGACCCGGACTGGTCGGGCGGCACGCTGTACGAGGACGTGCGCGAGGCGGAGCCGGCCGCGTCCCCGGCGGCGGTGTGGCGGGTGATCGAGGGCATCGGCGGCACCAACGGCTGGTACTCGTGGCCGCTCGCCTGGTCGGTGCGCGGCGCCGTGGACCGGATCGTGGGCGGGGTCGGACTGCGCCGGGGGCGCCGTGATCCGCAGCGGCTCCGGGTCGGCGACTCGCTCGACTTCTGGCGGGTGGAGGAGGTGGTGCCCGGCCGCCTGCTCCGCCTGCGCGCGGAGATGCGCCTGCCGGGCCTGGCGTGGCTGGAGTTCACCGTCGCGGACCGCGACGGCACCACGCAGTACCGCCAGCGTGCTCTTTTCCATCCCCGGGGACTGCTCGGGCACGCGTACTGGTGGGCCGTGTTCCCCTTCCACGGCATCGTCTTCGGCGGCATGCGCCGGGGCATCGCCCGCGCCGCGGAACGCTAGTCCCTGCCCGGGGGCCTCCGGCTCGCGGGGCCATCTGGGAGGATGGGGCGGTGACCCAGATGCCGGCGCCTGAACCGAGTCTCTACGAAGCCGTGGGCGGCGAGGAGACGTTCGCCAAGCTCGTGCACCGCTTCTACCAGGGGGTGCGCGAGGATCCCCTGCTGCGGCCGATGTATCCGGAGGAGGACCTGGACGGGGCCGAGGACCGGCTGCGGATGTTCCTCGTCCAATACTGGGGCGGCCCGCGCACCTACAGCGAGCAACGCGGCCATCCGCGGCTGCGGATGCGGCACGCGCCGTTCGCCGTGACCGAGGAGGCGCGCGACGCGTGGTTGCGGCACATGCGCGCGGCGGTCGACGAGATCGCGCTGCCGGCCGAGCAGGAGAACACCCTCTGGGAATACCTGGTCTACGCCGCGCAGTCGATGGTGAACCGGCTCGACTGACGCCGCGACCCACGGCGGGCGAGTCGGGGCGGGGCCGGCGATCCGCCCGGGCTCCTCGCCCGCCTGCCGCACCTCAGCAGCCTGGGCGTCGACGCGATCCGGCCGAGCCCCTTCCATCGCTCGCCAATGGTCGACGCCGGCTACGACGTCCCCGATCCGCGCGACGCGGGCCCCCGTTCGGCACCCTCGCCGACGGGCATGACCACAACCTGCCTCCGTCGAGCCGACATCGGCGGCTCGACGTAGGCGGGGTCGGTGTGGGCGGCGGACGGGGTCGGTCAGCGGGTGAAAAGCAGGCCCGGGGCGCCCTCGCGCCGGACCGATACCGAGCCGTAGCGCGCCTCCAGGCGCAGCCAGGCGCCGGTGCGCAACACCTCGGCCCGGGCGTCGGCGTCCGGCGGGCCCAGGAAGCCGAAGGACTGCGCGGCGTGCGCGGCACGCAGCGGCAGTCGGCCGGCCATCGGTCGGGTCCAGATCCCGGCCGCGACCCGCTCGAACTCGGCACGCGGCATGCCCGGCTCGGTCCTGGCCCGGAACTCGGCGACACCGGCGGCCACTTCGCGGGCCAGGTCGGGCACTCCGAGGTCGGCGACGTGTTCCCAGCCGGTGCGCGGCGGCAGCAGGCCGGCCCACCCCGGACCGGTCACCGACGTCGGGAGCGGCACACGCGCGTCGTCCGCGATCGCGTCGAGGAGTTGTCCGGCGGACACGGTCGCGTCCACCGTCGCGGGTTCGGCCAATTCGCTCGCCCGCAGCGTGATCACGCCCGAGGCGGCGGCGCCGAACGGCGGATGCCCGAACGTACCGAGCACCATCCCCTCGGCCCGTATCCGCACCACCGCGCCGCGGTCGTAGCGCAGCAGTCGGCTCAGGTAGCCGCCCAGGTCCGCGGCGGCGGCCGGGTCGGCGAGGCGCAGCACGGTCATGCGGGGGCCGACCGCCCCGCCGACTCGTCCCGCGGTTCGAGGAAGCGGTCCAGGTAGGTCCGCTCGTCCTCGGTCAACCGCCGGGGACGCTGCTCGACCAGCGAATAGGGCACGAGCACCGACAGTGCCGTGGCGTACACCTGCTCGTCGTCCCTGATCTCGTAGGCCAGGGTGAACCGTGCGGCTCCGATCCGGGTCACCCAGGTCTCCACCCGCACCGGTTCGGCGCGCCACACCAGCGGGCGTTTGTAGTCGATTTCGTGGCGGGCGATCACCACGCCCTCGGAGAGCGTCTTGGCCCCCTCGCGCTGCCCGAGGGTGAACATCATGTCCACGCGCGCCTCCTCCAGGTAGCGGAGGTACTGCACATTGTTGACGTGCCGGTAGGCGTCCATGTCGGACCACCGAACCGCCGCGTGATAGATGTGCCTGGCCACGTGCCCAGCCTCTTCTCTGTGATTGCCGACCGACCGGACGACCCGGTGTCGCCGACGGCCTGCCGCATGGGGGCATGCGACAGGCCGTCGGCCGCGCCGAACCGATCGGATGGATCAGTTGCGCTTGAGCTTCTTGTAGGTCGCGCGATGCGGCCGGGCCGCGTCGGCGCCCAGGCGCTCGACCTTGTTCTTCTCGTACGACTCGAAGTTGCCCTCGAACCAGAACCACTTCGAGTCACCCTCGTAGGCGAGGATGTGCGTGGCGACCCGGTCCAGGAACCAGCGGTCGTGCGAGACGACCACGGCGCAGCCGGGGAACTCCAGGAGCGCGTTCTCCAGGCTGGACAGGGTCTCGACGTCGAGGTCGTTGGTCGGTTCGTCGAGCAGCAGCAGGTTGCCGCCCTGCTTGAGCGTCAGCGCCAGGTTGAGCCGGTTGCGCTCACCGCCGGAGAGCACCCCGGTGGGCTTCTGCTGGTCCGGGCCCTTGAAGCCGAAGGCGCTGACGTAGGCCCGGGACGGGACCTCGACGTTGCCGACCTTGATGTAGTCCAGGCCGTCGGAGACGACCTCCCACAGGTTCTTCTTCGGGTCCAGGCCACCGCGCGACTGGTCGACGTAGGAGACCTTGACGGTCTCGCCGACCTTGATGTTGCCGGTGTCGGGCGTCTCGGCGTCGATCAGCATCTTGAACAGCGTGGTCTTGCCCGCGCCGTTCGGACCGATGATGCCGACGATGCCGTTGCGCGGCAGCGTGAAGGACAGGTCGTCCATCAGCAGCTTGTCGTCGAACGCCTTGCCGAGGTGCTCCACCTCGATCACGACGCTGCCCAGGCGCGGACCCGGCGGGATCTGGATCTCCTCGAAATCCAGCTTCCGCATCTTGTCCGCCTCGGCGGCCATCTCCTCGTAGCGGGCCAGTCGCGCCTTGCTCTTGGCCTGCCGGCCCTTCGCGTTGGAGCGGACCCACTCGAGTTCGTCCTTGAGCCGCTTCTGCCGCTTGGCGTCCTTTTGCCCCTCGACCTTCAGGCGGGTGGCCTTGGTGTCCAGGTATGTGGAGTAGTTGCCCTCGTAGGGGTGGAGGCGACCGCGGTCGACCTCGCAGATCCACTGGGCGACGTTGTTCAGGAAGTACCGGTCGTGGGTGACCGCGACGACGGTGCCCGCGTACTTCTCCAGGTGCTGTTCCAGCCACTGGACGCTCTCCGCGTCGAGGTGGTTGGTCGGCTCGTCGAGGAGCAGCAGGTCGGGGGCTTCGAGGAGCAGCTTGCACAGCGCCACGCGGCGCTTTTCGCCACCGGAGAGGTTCACGATCGGCCAGTCGCCGGGCGGGCAGCCCAGCGCGTCCATGGCCTGTTCGAGCTGCGAGTCGAGTTCCCAGGCGTTCGCGTGGTCGAGCTGGTCCTGCAGCTCGCCCATCTCCGCCATCAGCTCGTCGGTGTAGTTCGTGGCCATCTCCTCGGCGATGGCGTTGAACCGGTCCAGCTTGCCCTTGATCTCCTTGACGCCGTCCTGGACGTTCTCCAGAACGGTCTTGGTCTCGTCGAGCGGAGGCTCTTGGAGCAGGATTCCGACGGTGTAGCCGGGGGACAGGAACGCGTCGCCGTTGGAGGGCTGTTCCAGCCCGGCCATGATCTTCAGAACGGTCGACTTACCCGCGCCGTTCGGGCCGACGACGCCGATCTTGGCTCCCGGCAGGAAGCTGAGCGTCACGTCGTCGAGGATCACCTTGTCGCCGTGCGCTTTACGCGCCTTGCGCATGGTGTAGATGTACTCAGCCATGCGTCCAAGCCTATGGTCTGGCGGACAGTGCCCGTGCATGGGTGCCCGATGGGCGCGGGACGCGAACCGCGCGGGCCGGGCGGCCCACCGCGCGCACCCCGGCGGGGCCGCCCGGTGCGCCCCTGCCCGGTGGGCGCGAGATCGAGGCACGGGCCGCGCGGTGGGCGCGGAATCGAGGCTCTTTCGAGTCGGACCTGCCGCCCGCCTGCGGCCCATCGAGGGTCGGCCGGCCTGCGGCCCGCTCGTGCTCCAGCGCCGGACGGGCTGGAACGGCTTGGTTCGGGTGCCGCGTGTGCGGGATCGAGCGGGCTTGTCGTGGCTCGGTGCGGCGGTGCTCGAGGTCGCGGTCGAGACTTCGACGCGGCCCGGTACGCGGCTTGGACCGCTCCGATGCCCGATGCCGACGCAACACCGGCCCCGCCCCGGCGCCGGCGGCAACCCGATCGGCACCGGGCCGGTCCTGATCGGTTCGGCTCTCGGTCTCGGCTTGGGGCTGCGGCGGGGTTTGGGGACTGGGGTCGGTGCTGGTGCAAGGGGGCGGGCCCCGGCGCGGTTGGGTGCGGCGGGGCCCGGTCCTCGGGGTTGGTGCTTTGTGTGGCGGTTTTGCTATCAGGCGGTGGCGCCGGTCGAGCCCTTGCGACGACGCATGAAGAAGACGAGGCCGCCGCCCGCGAGGACGAGCGCACCGGCGCCGCCCAGGATCGCGGGGGTGTTGCTGCCGTCGCTACCGGTCTCGGCGAGGTCCGGGCCCTTCGGGTTCACCGGGGCCGGGGTTCCGCCGGTGGTGCCGCCGGTCACACCTTCGGAGGCGCCGGCGGTCTTGCAGTCGAGGGTGCCGGTGAACTCCTTGGCGGTCTTGCCGTCGGGGCCCACGATCGTGATCTTGTACGCCTGGTCCTCCTGGACCTTCACGACCTGCTCGTACGACTTGCCCGCCTCGACGGTGGTTTCCTTGCCGTCGAGCTTGAACTTGTACGACTCGTCACCGTTGTTCTTCACGGTGACCTTCACGCCACCGTCGACGCAGTCCTTGGTGGCGTTGATCTCCGGGAGCGGGCCCTTGCCGGGCTTGCCCCACTTGGCGACCGCGTGGTCCGAGGCCTGCACCTTCTGCTTGTCCGCGACGATCAGCAGCTGGCTGGTCGTCCCACTGACGTTGACGCCCTGGAAGACCCGACCGGCCTGCACGGTCGACTCGCCGGAGACCTCGAAGGTCTGGCTGCCTTCCTTGGTGGCGCCCGTGGGGTTCACGTAGAGCTTGTCGCCGTTGCCGACCTTGGTGACCGGCTTGCCGTCGGCGTCCACCAGCACGGGCTTGCCGTCGGTGTCGCCCGTGGTGAGCTTCGCGTTGATCGACTTGCCCTCGGCATTGGTCTTGACCTCGAACGGGCCGATGCCGGGCTTGTCGGTGATCTTGCCGGTCTTCTCGCCGGGGTTGAGCGAGAGCGAGACGGGCGGTTCGGAGACGTCGCCCTTGTTGGCGTCGCCGATCAGGTACTTGTACAGCTTGACGATGTCGGCGTTGTTCTTGCCCTCGTCCAGGTTCTGGCCGTCGGTGAAGTGCCAGATCGCGGCCTGCGTGGCAGCCGCGGCGTCACCTTCGCTCAGCTTCTCGCTCTTGATCGTCGTACGAACGTTGGCCAGGTCGACGGTCGGGAAGGAGTTGAGCAGGACCCACTTGACCTTGGCCTTGTCGGCCTTGGTCCCGAAGGAGGTCTCCTTCCAGTTCGCCTCGTCGTACTTGGCCTTGTCGTACACCTTGGTGTGGAAGTCGATGCAGTAGGTGCGGAGGATCTTTCCGTCCACCTGGAGCTTCAGGATCGACGCGCGCTGCGAGTCGGTCTTGCCCTGCAGGTAGATGTCCGCACCGACATCGCCGCCCTGATAGACGCCCTTGGCGCCCTCCGCGCCGGCCGCACCCGCGAAACCGATCACGCCGGCCGCCGCCAGGCCCGTCGCCACGACCATGGCCGACAGGCGGGTGGCCGTCCGTCCCGGTGTACGGAACATGTGGTGGTCCCCTCGAAAATGTATGCCGAATCTCGCGCGGCGCATCGTTCCCCCGAGCACGGCGCGAGTAAAGAACGGTCGAATGGTATGAGCCGATGGGCCACCCCCCGCGACCCGGGGTAGCAATTTGTTTCACGTTCTTTACCTCGGGAGAGGATCCGACTCGAGGAAGGTAATTCGAATATCGTCGAGTCGACAAGTCCTCGACGGAAATAGCGGCTCATTGCGGTCGTCGAGCCGCATAGCCGCCGATCAGGGCGATCTGGCTCACTATTGATTTTTCAAGGTGCACAACCGTACGAAACGGTCTTCCGTGATCAATACCTTGCCCCGGGTGTATTCACCCCCGTGATCCGACGCTTTCCGACCCCGCCACCACGACGGTTGCCTCGGTTGTGACGATTGGCCCGTTTCGATACACATCGTGGCGGTGGCAGTGTCGTCACAATTCTGTTTCAGATTCGTCCCGAAAACCGACCGGAATTATCTCGGCTATCGCCAATGAATGGCTTTCCCGAACACGCGGCCATGTCGTGCATCAATTCATGCCGCCTCCTCTTCGCGTTCGGGACTGTTCCCCGTCCCGATCGCGAGGACGCCCTGGTCGGCCGTCGCTCCGGCGGCGACGTCGTCCGCCACGAGCGCCAGTCGGGCCGGTCGAGCCACCCGTCGGAACTCCGCGACCCCTCGGGCGAGGTCGTGTCCCACCGAGGAGGCGTCGATCTCGGTGATCGTCAACCACCGTCCCTCCCGCTCCCACTCGCGCACCCGCAGCCGTCCGGTGACCACGAGCGGGTCGCCCTTGTCGATCGAACTCGTCACGTTCTCGGCCAGCCCGCGAAAGCACACGATCGTGTAGAAGGACGCGTCCCCCGACACCCACTGGCCGCTGTCCCGGTCGAAGCGCCGCGGCGACACCGCCATCCGAAACCGCGCGAGCGGCACACCGGCCTGGGTCATCTGCACCCGGACCTCGCTCGCGGCATTGCCGACCACCGTCACGTACGTGTCCACGCTTGCCTCCCTGTGTCACCGGCGTGCACCGCGGCATCGCCGTCCGCACTCGACGATGCGGCATGCGGCGGTGGGAAGGTCGGGAACCGGGACGAGGTGTGGACAACTCCGCGCCTGTGGACAACGACCGCGTCACTCACGTGGGTGACAATCCGACCGCCCGCCCCCCTCCAGCACCGCCCCGAATTCCGCGCACGCCTCCCGATACCGCGCCACCTCCGCCTCCCCCGGCTCCACCACCACCCGGTCCGCCACATCCGCCACCCGCGCCCGCAACGCGGCCTCCACCGCCACAACCCGCCGCCCGGCCGCACCCACCGCCGCCCGCCAGCCACACCACGCGCCCGAGACCCCGCCACCAGCCCCGCGAACGCCACCCACGCCGCCACCGGCAGCCCGAGCCACCGCGCCACCGGCACCCCCGTCGCGGCCAACCCGACCCCGAGCAACCCCGTGATCACCGCGACCACGCCGACCCACCGCGCACCCGCCGCCGCCCGCGCCCCCCGCGTCGGCGGCGGCGCCTCCGGCACGGCCCCGACCAGCGCCGCGTCCACCTCGTCCGGCAACACCCGCAACCCCTCGGCCAACGCCCGACGCACCCCGCCCACCCACACCGCCGGCATCCCCCGGCTCAGCGTCGCCCCGGCCCGCCGAATCGCCTGCTCGGCCCGATGTACCTGCACCGGCTCGACCCGCACCACCGGCCGCCGGGCCCGACGCCACCACGACGCCCGCGCAGTCCGCACCCGCCGCCCCTCGGCCGCCGCCACCACGCCCACCCCGACCGCGTCGCACAACTCGCCCACCAGCGCGTCCCGATCCGCCGCGGCGAACACCTCCACACCCGGCACCACGCCGGCGAAGTACGGCTCCAGCCGCTCGGCCAACGCGTCCAGATCCGCGCCCAGCCGAACCACCGACGCCTCGCCGCTCCCGGACACACCGGCCACCACGCGGCGCAACTCGGCGATCCCGAGCCCGGTCTCCGGCGAGGTCGCCAACACCCGCGCCTCGGCGAGCCCGTCGGCCGCGAGCAACGCCCGTACATCGGTCAGACACGCCGCCAGGTCCCCGACGGGCAGCCGGTCCGCGTGGTTGAGCACGACCGTCATGCAGCGCGCGTGGTGCCGGAACACCCGGAGATACCGGTCGTGCAGAAGCGCGTCGGCGTACTTCTGCGGATCGAGCACCCACACGATGTAATCCGCGACCGCCACCAACGCGTCCACCTCCGTCCGGTGCGCGAGGTCGATCGAGTCGTGATCGGGCAGGTCCAGCAGAATCAATCCGGCGGGCATCCCGCCACCGCGCCGAGCGCCCCGCGAGCCGTATCGGGCGTGCGGCGAGGCGAGCCAGGCATCCGAACCGGCGCGAGGCGAGGCGTTCGAACCGGCGCCGTACCGGACGTCCGAACCGGCGCCGTATCGGGCGCCCGACCCGCCATCGCGCCGAGCGCCCGCGCCGCCACCGTGCCAAGCGTCGGGCCCACCCTGCCGAACGCCCCCGTGCCACCCGTCCAACACCCCGTGCCGCGCCACCCGACACGTCGGCTCGATCCCGAGCAGATCAAGCAACGGCGCCGCCCCGTCGGGATCCCACGCGCACGCGAGCGTGGTCCGCGTCGTCGGCCGACGCATCCCGGTATCCGCCAGACGCAACCCCGTGAGCACATTGAACAGCGACGACTTCCCCCCACCGGTGGCCCCCGCGAGCGCCACCACGGTGTGCCGGCCGGCCGTGGCGAGCCGCGTCTCGGCATGCCCGAGCAGGTCCTCGGCGGCGGCGAGTTCGGCCCCGGGAAGTCGATCCCGGGCCAACCGCACCACCCGGTGCAAGGCGGCCGACCGCGCCGTCAGCCGCGCCGATCCCTCCGTCTCGATCACCTGCCGGGCCCGGCGCACGGCGAACCGATCGAGGTACTCCCCGCCCGCCGTCATCGACGCCGCCGAACCACGCCACCGATTCGCCCGCCCCGACGCCCACCCGCCCCGACCGGCAGCCCGCCACCGCCCCTCACGCGCTCCTCCGCACCAGGTCCAGCGCCTCGATCAACCCGACGTCGGCCCGCCCCGGCACCACCGCCACCGCCGCCGCGCGCCGGCCCCGTTCCGCGTCGAGCGCCGCCGCGAGTTCGGCACGCAGGCCCCGACGGACGCCCAGGATCAACCGCGCCGCCGACTCCACGCCGATCCGGGTCCCGAGCAGCCCCGCCGCGTCGCGCCCGACGCCCGGCTCCGTCCCGAGGCCGCCCACCGCCGCGATCAGCGCGAGCGGTTCCCCCGCGTCGGGCCAGACCACGGGAGCGGGCCGAAGCCGAGGCGCCCCGTCGTACGGCGCACACCCCCACGAACGCTCCGCCCCCCGCGCGAACGCGTCCGCCAACAGCGCGTCCAAGCTCTCCCGAACCCCCCGCGCCGCCCCGTCCGCATCCCCCTCGCGCCACCGGCCGGCCGCCGCGCCGCGCAGCAACGAGCCGTCGCCCAGCGCCCGCGACGCCCACCGCGCCGCCACCGCATAGGCCCGATCCACGCAGTCGCGCGTATGCCCCGCCGCCTCGTACTGCCGCTCCACCGCCTGCGCCAACGGCGGCACCCGCCGGTCCAGGCTGTGCAACAACCCGCCGAGCGTGCGCCGCACCACCGCGGCCCGCGCGTCCGGATCGGCCCCGCGCTCGGCGAGCCAGGTACGAATCGGCACCACATTGCGCTCGGGCAGCCCGGCCCCCGGCTCGACCTCGACGATCGGGTACAGGGGTACATCGCCGAGCCCGGCCTGCCGCAACAACCGCACGAAGTCGGCCCGGACCGGGTCCGCCGACTCCGCCGGCACCCGGCTCAGCACGATCGCCAACCGCGTGTTCCGATCCCGCGCGAGCCGGAGCAGATGCCACGGCGCGGCGTCCGCGTACCGCGCCGCGGACACGACGAACACCCACAGGTCGGCGGCCCCGAGCAGACGCACCGCGACCCGGCGGTTGTCGGCGGACACCGAGTCGATGTCGGGCACGTCGAGCAGCGCCAATCCGGGCGGCACCCGCTCGTCCAGGCGCAGTGCGATGGCGGTGTCCGCGGCGAACCAGTGCCGGTCCCCGGATCGGCAGACCAGGACCGGCACGCGCGTGGTCGGCCGTACCGAGCCGACCGCCGTGACCGCCCGCCCGACCAGCGCGTTCAGCAGGGTGGACCGACCCGCCCCGGTGGAGCCGCCGACCACCGCGAGCAACGGCGCACGCGGTACCGCCAGGCGCGGCAGCACGTAGTCGTCGAGCTGTTCGATCAACTCGCGGCGGGCCAACCGCGCCTGCACGGCACCGGGCAGGTCGAGCGGGAAGCACGTCGCCGCGACCCGATCACGCAGGTCGGCGAGGGCTGCGGACAGGGTGTCGCTTCCCATGATCACCACGGGCGACCAATGCCCGAATTGTCCGCATTCTCAACGTGCAGCCGACGCCACACCACAGCGGTCACCCGCTCGGCATCCCGCCCGGCCGGCCGACGGCGTCACACGGGCCGGCCGGCCGCACACCCGCCGCCCATCCGCATCGAACCGCTCACCCGGTGGGCAATACCACCGTCGCCCCGTCGGCAAAGGACCGCTGCGCCGCCTCGATCACCTCGATCACGGTCAGCGCCTCCGACAGCGGCACCGGCGGCCCGCTCTCCTCGCGCACCGCCGCCGCGAACCCGGCGTAGTAGTCCTGGTAGGCCCCCGGTTCGGTCTCCACCGCCACGGTGTCACCGGGCGTACCGAGCCTGCCCCACGCACTCTCCGGCTCGGTCCCCCACGCGGGCGTACCGACCGCCGTACTCCCGGCCCGCAACAGCTCCTCCTGCGGATCCATGCCGAACTTCACGTACGACGCCTTCGACCCGAGCACCCGAAAACGCGGCCCGAGATCGGCCGCCGCCGCGCTCATCCACAGGTGCGAGCGCACCCCACCCTCGTGGGTGAGCGCCACGAAGCTGTCGTCGTCCACGAGCGCCGCGTCCCGCCGCGTGTCCAGTTCGGCGTATACGTGCGTGGGCCGCCCGAACAACGACACCGCCTGGTCGATCAGGTGGGTGCCGAGGTCGTACAGGATCCCGCCGAGCGCCGCCGGGTCGGCCTGCTCCTTCCAGCCCGCCGTGCGCACCTGCGGTCGCCACCGCTCGAACCGCGACTCGAACCGGTACACGTCGCCGAGCCGCCCTTCCTCGACGAGGCGCCGCACGGTCCGGAAGTCACCGTCGAACCGCCGGTTCTGGTACACCCCGAGCCTCCGCTCGCACCGCGCCGCCGTCTCGCACAGCGCCCGCCCCTGCGCGAAGGTGCCCGCGAACGGCTTGTCGACGACCACGTGCAGCCCGGCCTCCAGCGCCCGGGTGGCGAGCGGCACGTGGAACCGGTTCGGCACGGTGATCACCACGAGGTCGAAGTCACCCGTGCGAGCGAACATCTCGTCGGTCGTGCCGATCACCTCGGCCCGCGGATACCGCGCCCGCACCTCGTCCTGCCGAGCCGGATTCCCGGTCACCACGGCGGCGAGTTCCAGCCCCTCGACGGCCGTCAGCACCGGCGCGTGGAAGGCCGAACCCCCCACGCCGTATCCGACAAGTACAGTCCTGATGGGACCCACTGCGCCTCCCGCTGTCCGTTTCGGCCCTTCGCTGATCACATTCTGGCCGCCAACTGCGTCTGATCAGGTAACGGTGGCCGCCGGAACGCCGGTGAGGCATGCACACGGCCCTATTCTGTTGTGCCGCGACCGGATCCGGTGCAAGATCCTGATTCGCCCAGCCCTCGTAGCTCAGTGGACAGAGCAGGTGCCTTCTAAGCACTTGGTCGCAGGTTCGAGTCCTGCCGGGGGCACAGCCACGCCGCCGTCCGCCGCCCGCACCCCCGGGCGGCGTCCGCGCAGGTCGGCGCGGGTCTCGTGCGGACACGACGAAGCGCCGGACGCCCACCGGGTGAATCGGCGGGAGTCCGGCCCTCTCCGACTGTCACCGGTTTTCCACGGATAGCCACGGCGAATACGCGGTGAAGTCCGTCAGGGCGGCGCGAGCGCCGACTCGATTCACTTATGTGAATCTGCTTCGTGGCCGAAGATGCACGGAGCGTAAACGGCGAGCGGAACGACGACGCCCTTCCGACGGGGTCGGATCACAACCCGCAAAATCGTCGCCGCTGCGATCCGACGCGGACCGGGGCGGCGGTGATACCCGTGCCGAAAACGGCCGCGGCCGCTCGACCGAGGTCGAGCGGCCGCGCCCCGGTGCACCCGCCGCTCAGCCCTCCCGGCGGGCTCCCGCCGAGGGGACGGCCTGGAAGAAGCGGGGCGGGGTGAAGGAGTGGGCCGCGAAGGCCTTTTCGACCGCCGCCGTCACCGCCTCGCAGCGGGCCTCGTCGACCAGGGCGATCGCCGAGCCGCCGAAGCCGCCGCCGACCAGCCTGGCACCGAGGGCGCCTTCGGCGAGCGCGGTGTCGACCGCCGTGTCCAGTTCGGGGCACGAGATCGTGTAGTCGTCGCGCATCGACGCGTGCGACGCGGTCAACTCCGGGCCGATCGCCCGGACATCGCCGTTGCGCAGGGCGTCGACCACGCGCAGCACGCGCTCGTTCTCGGTGAGTACGTGGCGTACCCGGCGGCGCAGCGGGCCGTCGGGCAGCGCGGCGAGGGCCGCGTCCGGGTCGGCCACCTCGCGCAGCGACGGCACGCCGAGCAGCGCCGCCGCCTCCTCGCACGAGGCGCGGCGCTCCGCGTACCCGCCGTCCACCAGCGCGTGCCGGGCCCGGGTGTCGACGACGAGCAGGCGCAGGCCCGCGCCCGCGCAGTCGAACGGGACGTGAGTGCCCGTCAGGTCACGGCAGTCCAGGAAGTACGCGTGGCCCTCGACGCAGCCGAGCGAGGCCATCTGGTCCAGCATGCCGACCGGTACGCCGACGAAGTCGGTCTCCACGCGCTGCGCGATCCGGGCCGACTCGATGCGGTCCAAGCCCAGTTCGTACAGGTCGCCGAAGGCGAGCACGACCGCGCAGGACAGCGCCGCCGACGAGGACAGGCCCGCGCCCACCGGCACGTCGCTGTCGATCCGGATGTCCGCGCCGCCGATGTCGTACCCGGCCGCCCGCAGCGCCCACACCACGCCCGCCGGATACGCCGCCCACCCGGACAGCGCGCCGGGCGCCAGGTCGGCGGCCGCGAGGTCGACCGATTCGCTCCCGGCGTGCGTGGACGCGAGCCGCAGCCGACCGTCGGTACGCCGGCCGACGAACGCGCGCGCGGTGTGCGGGATGGCGATCGGCAGCACGAACCCGTTGTTGTAGTCGGTGTGTTCGCCGATCACATTGACCCGGCCCGGGGCCGCCCAGACCCCCTCGACGACGAACTCGCTCACCGACCGGCCTCACCCTCGCGCAGGAAGGACCACGCGTCCGCCACGATGTCCTCCAGGGACGTGCGCGAGGGCCGCCAGCCGAGCAGTTCGCGTGCCCGGTCGGCGGAGGCGACCAGTACCGGCGGATCGCCCGCCCGGCGCGGCGCCTCGTGCGTGGGCACCGCGCAGCCGGTGACCGCCCGTACCGCGTCCACCACGTCGCGGACCGAGAAGCCGGTCCCGTTCCCGAGGTTGCACACCAGGTGTCCGGTCGCCGCGCCGCCCTCGGCGGTGGCGTCCAACGCGAGCAGGTGCGCGTCGGCCAGGTCGGCGACGTGGATGTAGTCGCGCACACACGTCCCGTCGGGCGTCGGGTAGTCGGTGCCGTACAGCGCGACCGAGCCGCGGGTGCCGTGCGGAACCTGGAGCGCCAGCGGGATCAGGTGCGTCTCGGTCGTGTGCCGCTCGCCGTAACGCCCGTACGCGCCCGCCACGTTGAAGTAGCGCAGGCTCACCGCCCGCAGGCCGTAGGCGGCGCAGTACGACGCGATCAGCTGATCCACCGCCGCCTTCGAGGCGCCGTAGGGGTTCGTCGGCGCACTCGGCGCGTCCTCGGGAATGGGCGAGACCTCCGGGGCGCCGTAGACCGCCGCGGTGGAGGAGAACACGAAGCGGTCGATCCCGTGCGTGCGCAGCGCGTCGAGCAGCGCGAGCGAGCCGCCGACGTTGTTGTGCCAGTACTTCCCCGGGTGCGTGACCGACTCGCCGACCAGGGACGAGGCGGCGAAGTGCAGCACCGCGTCGAAGGAGGCGTCGAGGTGCCCGGCGGCGTCCTGGACCCGGCCCCGGACGAACTCCGCCTTCTCCGGCACCGCGTCGCGATGCCCCGTGGACAGGTCGTCGAGCACCACCACGTCGTGCCCGGCCTCGACCAGGTGGGCCGCGACCACGCTGCCCACGTAGCCCGCGCCGCCGGTGACCATGAGCCTCATTCGCCGACCTCCCGCAGTCGCGCCGCCGCCGTCTCCGGCGGTACGTCGCTGATGAACACGCCCATCCCCGATTCGCTTCCGGCAAGGTACTTCAGCTTGCCCGGCGCCCGGCGGATCGAGAAAAGCTCCAGGTGCAGCGCGAAGTCGACCCGCCCGGAGCGCACCGGCGCCTGCTGCCAGGCGGCGATGTACGGCGCGGGCTCGCCGTCGAAGAGGCGGTCGAAGCGGCGCAGCAGGTCCAGGTACATCCCGCCGAACGCGGCGCGCGCGTCCTCGTCCAGGGCGAGCAGGTCGGGCACGCGGCGGTTCGGGTACAGGTGCACCTCGTAGGGCCAGCGCGCGGCGGCCGGGACGAATGCCGTCCAGTGCGCGTTCTCCGCGACGATCCGGGCCCCGTCGGCGCGCTCGGCGGCGACCACGTCCTCGAAGAGGTTGCGTCCGGTGCGGTGCCGGTGGGCGGCGGTGGAGGCGATCATGGCGGCCGTACGCGGGGTGACGAACGGGTAGGCGTAGATCTGCCCGTGCGAGTGCGGCAGCGTCACGCCGATCTCCCGGCCCCGGTTCTCGAAGCAGTACACCTGCTCCACGCCGGGCAGCGCGGACAACTCGGCGGTGCGGTCGGTCCACGCGTCGAGCACCAGGCGGGCCCGCTCGGGGGTGAGGTCCTTGAACGAGGCGTCGTGTTCGGGGGTGAAGCACATCACCTCGCAGCGCCCGCCGGACGGCCGGCGCGGGAACGGGTCGTCGGCCCATCCGGGTGCGAGCGGTTCCCGGTCGGAGGCGCCGCCGCCGGACATCGACGGGAAGCGATTCTCGAAGACCACGACCTCGTAGTCGGCCTCGGGCACCTCGGTGGCCCGCTCGGGCGTGGACGGGCACAGCGGACACGCGTCGGCGGCGGGCAGGTGGGTCCGGGTCTGCCGGTGCGAGGCGACCACGACCCACTCGTCGAGGAGTCGGTCGTAGCGCATCTCGGAGCCGCTGACCACGGGGGCGAGGTCGCGCGTGTCGACGGCGGCGCGCACCCCCTCGTCCCGCGAGTCGTAGTAGACGATCTCGCGACCGTCGGCCAGGACGGCCTGCGTCTTCTTCATGTCTTTCATTTTGCGAAGCTTTCCAAATCTTGTCAATCAGAAAGCTTTGGTAGGTATGAAGCTTGCCAACGAAGGGCTGGACCCGTCCCCACCTGCGGTTTGACAAGTTTCGGAAGGTGTCCGCAAGATGCTGCCCATGCCTGACGACGACACCGACGGTCTGCCCGCCGAAGGCCGCCGTGCCCGGATGGCCGCCACGATCGCGGATCGCGGCTTCGCCAAGGTCACCGACCTGGCCGAGGCGTTCGGCATCTCACGCGTCACGGTCCGCGCCGACCTGGAGGTACTGGAGCGGCAGGGTCGGGTGCGCCGGGTCCGCGGCGGGGCGATGTTCACCGGTCGCGATCCGCGCGTCGAGCCGTCCTTCGAGGAGGCGCTGACCTCGGCCTCGCCCGCGAAGACGCTGATCGGACGGGCCGCGGCGGCGCTGGTGTCGCCGTCGGAGAGCGTGGTCCTGGACGTCGGCACCACCACCACCTTCGTGGCGCGCGCCCTGGTGGACCGCGAGGACCTGCGCGACCTGGTGGTCTTCACCAACGGGCTGACCATCGCGCTGGAGTTGGAGCGGGCGATCCCGCGGTTCTCCGTCGTGGTCACCGGCGGCACGCTGCGACCGCTCCAGCACTCGCTGATCAACCCGCTCGGCGGCCACATCCTGGAGCGGATCCACGCCGACACGGTCTTCCTCGGCTGCAACGGCGTGCACCCGACGGGCGGCATCACCAACGTGAACCTGCCCGAAGCCGAGGCGAAACGTGCGATGTTGCGAGCGGCCGGGCGCCGGGTCGTGGTCGCCGACGGCTCGAAGCTCGGCCGGACCGAACTCGCCGAGGTGTGCCCGCTGGCGGACATCGACCTGCTGATCACGAGCGGCCCGGCGGATCCGGACGCACTCGACGCGCTGCGGGACGCGGGGCTGGAGATCCTGGTGGCGGAGTAGGGGGCGGGTGCGGCGCTTCGGCGAACGCGGCGGGTGCGGCGCTTCGGCAACTCGCTTCCGTGACGGGCGTTTTCCCTCTCGGCCCTCGCCCGTACGGCCGATGTGTCGTCCGTGCGGCCCTCGCCGAAGTGAGTACCTGTACGGATGTCCGGCCCGACCCCGCCACCTAGCGTGAGCCGCATGACCTACACGCCTCCCACCCCCGACGCCGGCGAGCACGGATTCGCTCGCGCGATGACGTTCGTCGGTGGCCTGTTCGCGTTCGTCGTGGTCGCGATGACCGACCTGTTCGTGCTGCTCGGACTCGGCGGCGGCACCGAATCCTGCGCCGACCAGGCCTGCCGCGACTGGTACGACACCAGGCTGCCCTGGGTCTTCGGCATGTTCGTACTGTCCTTCATCGTCGCCTTCCTCGCCCTGGTCCTCCCACCCCACCCCCGCCGCCGCTACGCGGTGGGAATCCCGGTGGCCCTGCTGGCCGTCACCCTCCAGGCCACCGGCTTCCTCCTCTGCCAAAACGGCCCGGCCGCCTGACGATCCCCGCGGCTTCGGTAGGCCGGGTCGGCGCGGAGGGCTCGGGCCGCGGTGGGCGGGTTACCCGTGTACATGTTGCCGATTGCCAGGTGGTCGGCCGGCGTGAAATCGGCGGGGAGGCGGTTCCACGCGCGGGCCCGGGCATATCACGGAGCCGGGTGCCCGATGAGGGCCTTCGGGCCGCGAAGATCGCCAAGGCCGCCGGATCATCCGTTTCCCGCCGGCCCCGGACCGTACGGTTGCCCGCGCGCCCCGCGCCCTCGCTCCGCCGCGTACCGTGACGGCATGAGCAACCTCGATACCCGACCGACCCTGACCACGTGCGGTGGCCGGGCCGACGTGTCGGGCGAACCCGTGCGCGAGCTGCTGAAGTCGCGCGATGTACTGCTGGGCGAGAGCCACATGGTCCGTCGGCTGCTGCCCAGCCTGGGTCGGCGGATGATCGGCGCCTGGTGCTTCGTGGACCACTACGGGCCGGACGACATCGCCGATCGGCCCGGCATGCAGGTTCCGCCGCACCCGCACCTGGGCCTGCAGACGGTGAGCTGGCTGCGCGAGGGCACCGTGCTGCACCGGGACAGCCTGGGCAGTCTGGCCACCGTGCGGCCCGGCGAACTGGGGCTGATGACGTCCGGGCGGGCCATCTCGCACTCCGAGGAGTCGCCGAAGGAGCACGCCCGGCTGCTGCACGGGGCGCAGCTGTGGGTCGCGCTGCCGAACGAGCACCGGCATGTGGACCCGCACTTCGAGCACCACACCGAACTCCCGATCGTCACCGGCGGCGGCCTGACCGCCACGGTGATCATGGGTACGCTCGACGGCGCGACCTCACCGGGCACCGCGTACACCCCGCTGGTCGGCGCGGATCTGACCCTGGCCCCGGGCACCGACGTAAGGCCGCCGCTGGAGCCGGACTTCGAGTACGCGGTGATGTCGATGTCGGGCGAGGCCGAGGTGGACGGCGTGCCGCTGACCCGAGGCGGGCTGCTGTACCTCGGTTGCGGCCGGACCTCGTTGTCCGTACGGTCCGCCGACGGCGCGGACCTGATGCTCATCGGCGGCGAGCCGTTCGCCGAGGAGATCGTGATGTGGTGGAACTTCGTGGCGCGGACCGGCGAGGAGATCGCGACCGCGCGCACGGCTTGGGAGGACGGGTCGGACTTCGGCACCGTCACCGGCTACGCGGCGCCCCGAATGACCGCACCGGAGCTGCCGGCGGTCCCGCTGCGGGCCCGGGGCCGCGTGCGTTAGTGGCCCCGTCCGCCGACCGGGCCGCCGCGTGCGGCCCGGTCGGCGACCCCGGTGCCACGCCGCGCGGACTCAGCGGATGCCCGCCGCCGTCCGCCGCGCCGCCTCCACGATCTCGTCCAGGTGGCCGCCGTGCGCCCCGTGCCAGTACACCCGGTCGCAGGCCCGGCACCGGGCGAACGCGTCCACCCTGTCCAGCGTGCCCGCCTCGACCTCGGACTCGACCTCCTCGCGGGTGGCCGCACGCAGCTCGCCGTTGCACGCCGTACAGCGCGTCCAGGGCGCGAGCGGCAGCGCGAACCGGCGGAGCAGGTCGTCGAGTTGGGCGTCGGCGCGGATCCCGTACACGTACGCCCCGAACCACAGGTTCTTGCGCCGCAGCAGCCCCCGGTCCTGGGTGAGCAGCACCCGGCGTTCGGCGTTGGCCTGGATCACCAGGGTCGGGTCGTCGCAGTCGTTGTGATACGCGGTGTCGATCCCGACCAGCCGCATCCGGCGGGCCAGCGCGCCCAGGTGCACGTCGAGCAGGAAGCGCGGTGCCGCGTCGGCGAACTCCGGAATCGCCTGCGGGCGCCGGATCGGCAGCACGTCGACCACCTCGCCGCCCACCGGTCGATATCCCGACGCCACCTCGCGGCCGTCGACGAGCAGTCCGCCCACCTCGGGCAGCGGCGGGCCGACCGATTCGACCAGGTGTCCGAGCGTCGAATCCCCGTCGGCGGGGGCGGTCACCGGCAGCCCGCGCAGGCGCGGCGGCAGGAACTGTTGCAGTTCGGCGGGGATCTGAAGCAGCACGTCCGATCGGTTCACCGGGCAAGCATCGCACCGGCGACACCCGGCGCGCCCGTGGTTTCCGAACCCCCCGCCGCACCCGTCCGCCGGGGCGCGCCCGGCGCCCTCTCGCTCCCGCGAATGGCGTCGTGGAATAACGGGGTGCCCATCCGCCTTGAAGCACCCGTCGGGACAGACTTCGAAAACTCCGGGAGGCGTCCATGGCTCGCAGTGAGCTTCGTCCGATCGTAAAGCTTCGGTCCACCGCCGGGACCGGATTCACCTACGTGACCCGAAAGAACCGGCGCAACGATCCGGACCGGATGACGCTGCGCAAGTACGACCCGGCCGCCGGAAAGCACGTGCTGTTCCGCGAAGAGCGATAGGCAACCGGAAGCGGACACGCAACCGTAGGCAGCCGGAAGCACTCGGATTTCGGGCCGAAATCGAAAGGGCCACCCGCTCGCATCGAGCGGGTGGCCCTTTCGCCGCCCCCTACGCCGACGACTCGCCCGCCTCGTCCGCCCACGCGTCGTCGCCCACCAGGTCGTGCCACCAGCCGAGTTCGCGCAGCACCGCCATCCCGCGCGGCCCGGACGCGGCCAGGCCGGATACCAGCGCCTTGCGCAGCTGATTCCGCTCGAAGTCGTCGGCGTCCCCGAGCAGCGCGAGCAGTTCCCCGGCCGGCGTGCCGGGCGCGACCGAAGCGGCAGGCGTACCAGCCGCACCGGGCACACCGGGTGCACCGGGTGCACCATCGACGCCCCGCGTCATTCCCCGGTCGTCCAAGTGATCCACCACGGCCTTGATCTGATCGGGAAATCGGGTCAACCAGTAGGCGATCAGCGCCTCCGGTCCCTCCCGAATCAGCCCCCGGTGAAACTCCATCCGCATCAGGGTCAGCCGCTGCCGCTCCTTTTCCAGCGGAATCGCCGCCCGCGCCCGGTCCAACTCCCCGCGATCATCGGCCGATATCGGCTCCGCACGCAGAAACGCCCCCACCAGGCGATAACCGAGCCCGTATTCCGCGAGCACGATCGTGTCCGACAACGCGATATCGAGCGCACGCTGCAACCGTCCGTCGTCGACATCGGCGGCACCATCCGCGCCACCGGCACCATCCGCACCCCCCGCACCCGCCAACACCGCACGCATCCGGTTGGCCACATCGCGATAGACGAAGGCCGCGGCGTCCACCGCCCGATGCCGGGCGACCACCCTCGGATCGTGCACCCACCACCGCAGCTGCACCTCGACCCGGCCGGACCGTTCCCCCGCCGCGTCGACCCGCACCTCGAACGTACGCACCTCGGCGAACTCGCGGACGGTGACCCACCACAGCTCGCCCGCCCCGCGGATCTCCGCGAAGGTCGGCATCGGCCCCGCGCTCGACGGCACCGCGAGCACCCGCCGCGCACGCCGGCCCAGGCGGTACCGCAGGTAGGCGACCAGGCGCGATCCGCCGACGGGGCGGACCAGGGACAGGGGTTCGTCGATCATGCGCCGGCACCCTCGTTCGGCCCGAGGATCGGCGCCTCGAACGCCCGGATCGCCGGTTCGAGCACCCCGATGTCGATCACCTCGCCGTTCGGCAGCCCCTCGTAGGCGAGCCGGGTCAGGTCGAAGGCGAGTCGTTCCAGCCCGTGGTCGCGCCCCGGACCGAACAGCCGCGTCAGGCCCTCCCGCAGCGCCGAGGCGCGGGTCGGATCACCCGCACCGGCCCCGAGCAGTCGGGTGAACAGCCGCGCCACGACGGCATATCCGTCCCGATCGGTGACCGCGTTCCGGACCACCGCCAGGAACCGGTCGTCGGCCGGCGACCCGCCGGCCCCCTCGTCGAGCACGAGGTGTGCGGCCAACTCGGCCGCGGCGGCGGCCTCTTCCCAGTCCTCCACCCGCTCCAGGACCGATTCGGCGCGGATGCCCTCCCGACACAGCGTCGCGATACCGTCCCGGGCCGCCTCCGCCACCGCACGATCCCCGGTCCGGGCCAGGCGCAGCAGGCCGGTCAGCGTCGGGCCGGGATAGACGGAGGCGAGACCGGGGTAGGCGCGGGCGGCCATCAGGCGCAGCCCCGGGTGGGTGGTGTCCCGGCTCCACGCCTCCACCAGGTGCCGTACCTGCGTGGCCACCACCGCGTCCTGGGCCGCCGCCCTCAGCGCCGGGACCGCCATGGCGCGCCGCGCACCACCGGCCGCGGCCCACCGGTGGATCGGGCCCAGCGGCCGATGCCCCCGCCCCCGGCCATGAACGCGCCCGCGGCCCGGGCCGCGACCCGGTGGACGTCGGCCGGCCGGCGGGGGGTCGCGGCCAACCACTCGACCAGCGGGTCGCGCAGATCGGGGTAGACGTCCCAGACGTGCTCGCGGACCGACGCCGCCCAGCGCGGCCGGTTGAAGCGCACCACGTCCAGCCGGTAGCGGGCCCCGTCCCGGGTGGCGTCGGCGGCGACCGCGGTCGCGTCGATCAGGTCCAGGCGCGCGGACCGGGGCTGCGGCGGCCACCCGTCGGCCGACGCGCCGGCCGAGGCCGGCAGGTGCTCGGCGAGCATCGCGCGCAGCGCCGCGGCCCGCTCGGCGACGATGCCGTAGTCGTGCCCCTCGAACACCGCGGCGGCGATCATCAGCGCCCAGTCGGCACAGGCCGGATGGGCCCGCAGCCAGCCGGCCACCGCCGCGTGCTCACGATCGCGCAGCGCGTTCAGCACCTGGGTCCTGGGAAACCCGCCGTCGGCGAAGCCGGCCAGCTCGGCGGCGATCCTCGCGGCCCGTGCGGGCCGGCCGCCGTCGGCGCGCACCAGTTCGGCGATGTCCTCGTCCACCAGGTCCAGGTGCCGGCGCTGCCAGCCCGGACCCAGGCGGTCGGTGAGGTGGCTGTGCAGCACCTGGACCGGATCGGGTCGGGCGCACGGTACGTGCCAGGGCGCCCACACGCCGAGCATCGGTGCGCCGACGACCGCCGTGGCGACCAGGACGCTGCCGCGCTCGACCAGGCGGCGGCGCAGCAGTTCCAGGTCGCCGCGGGTGTAGCCGGCGAGCGCGTCGGCGCCGACGGAGTCGACCACGTAACCCCGACCGCGCTGGATCCGACGGGTGGTCAGGTCTTCGTCGGGATCGAGCGCGATCACGCTCTCCACGTGCTGATCCTGCATCAGATGCAGGGCCAGCGTGCGTTTTCCGGACCGGGCCTCGCCGGTGAGCAGGATCAACTGCCGGGACATCATGCCCTGGGCGCGCAAGTAGCCCTTGGGCGGCACGAACGTACGCCGGACCAGGTCGCTCTCCTCCGCCCAGATCGGTCCCTCACGGGCCTGGCGCGGCCGATGCGGCGCGGCCGGGGGCGAGCCCGCGCCGAAGTGGTGCCGGCCGGTTCCGTCGTGGGTGACGATCACCGTCGCGGCCGACTCCGCGGGCCCGAACTCCTCGTCGGGCCAAGCCTCGCCGGCCCACGCCCCGTCGGCCGGTCCGGGGACGGTCGGCGACACCGGCGTGCGGGCCCCGCCGCCGGGTTCGCGCGGTGCGTCGACGTCCTCGGAGGCGAACGGATCGAGCGAGTCGACCGGGTCGAGCGGTCGCTCCTCGGGGTGGGTCATCTCAGACGCCCCGGGCCGGGGCGGCGACGTGCGGATCGTCGTCCGGATCCCGGTCGTCGCGGGCCGAGTGCGGGGCCACCGCGGACGCGGGCGCGCGCCGGTGGGAGTCGAGCGGCTCGGCGTCCACGGCGGACGACGACCGGATCGGCGGCAGGTCGGACACGGATTCCCCCTTCGGTGAGCGTGTGGCCACGCTGGGTTCGTCGGGTCCACCGTGCCGCAGCCGCGGCGTTCTCGCGGGCTCCGTTCGAATTCGGCACGACGGTTCATGGCATCGCGACCGAGCAATTCGCCATCTTCACTGACGAATCCCCACCGGCGGGGAAGCCCCGTCCCTCACCGCCCGCCACCGCCGAATCGCACCCGGTTGCCCGGCCCGCGACCCCGGCGGGTCTAGGCTCGCCCGCATGGTGATCACCATCGATCCGGCCTCGTCCGTCGCACCGTTCGAGCAGATTCGGGGGCAGCTCGCCGATCAGGCCCGGGCCGGCACGCTGCCCGCCGGCACCAGACTGCCGACCGTACGCGGGTTGGCCGGCGAACTCGGCCTGGCACCCAACACGGTCGCGCGCGCCTATCGCGAGTTGGAGGCGGACGGCGTGATCGAGACCCGGGGCCGCTCGGGCAGCTTCGTCGCCGCGGTCGGGGACCACGCCCACCGGGCGGCGAGCGAGGCCGCGCTCGAATACGCGCACCGCGCACACCGGCTCGGCCTGACCCGCGACGAGGCGATCGGCGCCGCACTGGGCGCGGTCGAGGCGGCCTATCCGCGCTGAGGCGTGCCCCCGATCCCCCGGCGGGGCTCCCGAGCCCTTGTCCGGCCCGGAAACCGCTATGTGTAAACCCCTGTACGGACGGCCCGGGGCACCGGATCATCGAAATCATGTCGATGCCTCGCCAGACGCCCCGCCCACCGGATGGGGCGCCGAATTCAGCCGGTGACGACCCATCAACGCTGTTGCCCTTCGTGTTCGGACTCGACGACGCGGACACCCCGTACGACGCCGTGGACGGACTCGCCCTCGCCGCCTTCCTGACCGGCGCCCAGCCCTGGGCCAGGACCACCCGCCTGGATCGGGTCAAGCCCGGCGCCCGACTCGTCCCGCGCGGCGCCAGAGTGGTCCGCGCCGTGGAGGAGGACGACCGTTCCTCCCAACTCGCCGTCGGCGACGGCTGGACCCTGCGGTCGGTGCGCTGGCGCAGCGGCGGCGGCGAGGTGACCGTGACCGCCGTCGACGAGAAGGTCGGCCGCGCGGTGTTGAAGAAGGCGGTCAAGGGCGCGGCGGCCGACCCGCCGCCCAAGGACGAGGCCGTGGCGATGGGCTTTTGGTACTTCTCCGCCCGGCGCGGCCCGTACCGCACCACCCGGGCGATCACCGCCGCGCCCTGGGAGGACATCCGCCGCAACTACACGGGGCCCACCGCCGGCGCGTTCGACCGGCTGATGAAGGTCACGCCCGACGACGTGTCGGGGCGGTTGATCCTGCTGCACGGGCCGCCCGGCACCGGCAAGACCACGGCGCTGCGCGCGCTGGCCCGCGCGTGGCAGGACTGGTGTCGGATGGACTGCGTCCTGGACCCCGAGGCGCTGTTCGGCGACACCGGCTACCTGATGGACGTCGCGATCGGGCGCGGCGACGAGGACGAGGAGTCGCACGACAAGTCGAAGAAGCAGAAGTGGCGGCTGCTGGTCCTGGAGGACTGCGACGAGTTGATCCGGGGCGAGGCCAAACGCTCGGCGGGTCAGGCGCTGTCCCGGCTGCTCAACCTCACCGACGGCCTGCTCGGCCAGGGGCGCAACGTGATGGTCGCGATCACCACCAACGAGAGCCTGGGCCGGCTGCACCCGGCGGTGGTCCGCCCCGGTCGTTGTCTGGCCCAGATCGACGTCGGCCCGCTGGAATTCGCCGAGGCGCGCGAATGGCTGGGCACCGCCGACGGCATCGGTACACACGCGACGCTGGCCGAGTTGTACGCGCTGCGCAACGGGGCGGCGCCGGTGGAGATCGAACGGCCCCGGCACGGGGGCGAAGGGCTGTATCTGTAGCGCCGCACACGGTCCCCGAGCCGGTCGGTCGGCTCGGGGACCGCGTGTGAGGAGGGCCGTGCGAAGAAGGCCGTACAAGAAGGCCGTGCGAGGAGGGCCGGCGCGGAGGCCCGTGCGGGGGCGACCGGCTACACGTCGAGGTCCACCACGACCGGTGCGTGGTCGCTGGTGCCCTTGCCCTTGCGGGCCTCGCGGTCGACGTACGAGTCGGAGACCGCGGCGGCGAACGGCGCGTTGCCGTAGACGAGGTCGATCCGCATGCCCTTGTTCTTCGGGAACCCCAGCTCGCGGTAGTCCCAGTAGGTGAACGGCACGTCGTACTTGAGCGCCCGGGGCATCACCTCGCGCAGCCCCACACCCTCCAGCGCGGTGACCGCGTCCCGCTCCGCCTGCGTCACGTGCGTCGAGTTCTCGCCGAACAGCGAGATGTCCCAGACGTCCTTGTCGGTGGGCGCGACGTTGAAGTCGCCGAGCACGGCGAACGGCCGCGGGCCGGCCGCGTCGGCGGCGACCGCGGCACGCAGCGCGCCCAGCCATTCCAGCTTGTAGGCGTAGTGCGGGTTGTCCACCTCGCGGCCGTTGGGCACGTACACCGACCAGAGCCGCACGCCGCCGCACGTCGCGGAGATCGCCCGGGCCTCGTGCGGGCCGTCGGCCTCGGGGAAGCCCGGGCCCGGCGTCAGGCCGACGGTGACGTCGTCGAGGCCGACCTTCGACAGGATCGCGACGCCGTTCCAGCGCCCGCCCGCGTTGACGGCCGAGGTGTAGCCGGCCTCCTCAAGCTCCTTCAGCGGATACGCCTCGGGGGTGGACTTCAGCTCCTGCAGGCACACCGCGTCGGGTGCGGCCCGCTCCAGCCACTCGAGCAGCTTGGGCAGCCGGGCCCCGATCGAGTTGATGTTCCAGGTGGCGACCCTCATGTGAACGTGAACCTTCCAGGGCGGACGACGGCGATCGGGGCCGCCCGGACGAGTCCGGGCCTGCCCTCGGCCATTGTCCCTCGCCGGGGTGACAGGGCCGGGCCGCCCGCGGCGCGGCCGGTGCGGTAGGCATGGGGATATGGACACCACTCCCCCGGCCGGCTCCGACCTTGCCGAACTGACCGCCGCGATCGCCGCGTTCTCCGCCGAGCGGCACTGGCAGCCCTTCCACACCCCGAAGAACCTGGTGATGGCGCTCAGCGTGGAGGCCTCGGAACTGGTGGAGATCTTCCAGTGGCTGACCCCCGAACAGGCCGACGACGTGATGTCGGATCCGGACCGGGGCGAACACGTCCGCGAGGAGATCGCCGACGTCCTGTCCTATCTGCTGAGCCTGGCGAACCGCCTCGGCATCGACCCGGCCCAGGCCCTGCGCGACAAGATGGTGAAGAACGCGATCAAGTATCCGGCGGGCGCGCCGGGCCTTTAGGGCGTCGCCCCAAAGGCCCCGTCCGGCGGATCCCGGTGGATCGGCCCCCGGGCGGCAGCCTGCGCGCGAGGGGGTGAAACCGCCGGCCCGGGGAGCGTTTCGGGCCGGCGGGGGATTGTGGTGGGCGGGTCGCCGGGGTCGCCGGACGAGCCGGTGACCCCGGGTCGGGCGCCCCCGAACGCGCCCGCCGACCCCGCCCCGGGAACGGTGGACCGTCGACGCCGGGGCTCAGGCGTCGTACCCGGCCCCCGCCCCCAGGCAGGCGTCCATCGCGCGACGATTGCGTCGGATCTCGGCCGGCGTGCCCTCCGCAACCACGCGGCCGGAGTCCAGGACGGTGACGCGATCGCACAGCGCCTCGATGAACTCGATCCTTCGATCCACCACGATCAGGCCCACGCCGTCCGCCGCGACCCCCCGCAGCAGTACCAGCAGCGCGTCCGTCTCGCGTGCGCTCAGCCCCGCGCTCGGCTCGTCCAGCATCAGCACCCGGGGCACCGCCGCGATGCTCCGGGCGATGTCGAGCAGCCGACGCTCCCCGTACGTCAGCACGTCCGCGCCCCGCTGCGGCCGTCCCCCCGGCCCGACCCGGTCCGTCCCGATGCCCCGTTCCAGGTCCACCCGCGCCAGCAGCGGGTGCAACAACCACGCGGCGAGCAGACCCCGGTGTCGGGTGTCGGAGCGGGTGAGCACGAAGTTGTCCGCGCCGGAGAGCGCGCGAACCGGTTGCGGGGTCTGGAACATCCGGACCAGACCGGCGCGGCGCGAGCGTTCGGGGCTGCCCAGCCGCACCGGGAGGCCGTCCACGAACAGCGCGCCGGTGGCCGGCACCACCCCGGTGAGCGCGTTCAGCAGCGTGGTCTTGCCGCTGCCGGCGGGACCGACCACGCCGACCACCTCACCGCGCTCGACCCACATGGACACCCCGTCCACGGCGGGCACCCCGGCGAACTCCACCCGCAGGTCCCGGGCCCGCAGCACGGGTCGCCGGACCCGATCGACGCCGATCGCCGGAATCGGTTCGGGTCCCGAGGCGAACAGCGGTACGGGATCCGGGATCTCGCCGTCGGCCGGCGAGCGCAGCGCCCGAACCCGGCCCCGGGCCGACCGCGCCCGCCGAGCACATCCCGGGCCCGAGCCGAGGCGCGTCGGTCTACGCGCCTCGGCATCGGGCCCTCGCCACGGGCGGCGCGCGGGATCGAACGCCATACCTGACACGGCGTCACCCCCCACCCGCGCACCACCCGTATCGGAAGCCGCACCCGAGCTCGGGTCGACGGTCGAACAGGGCTCCCCCGCCCCGTCCGGCCCCGACCCGGGGACACCCGGGACGGCTCCCGCGCCCCGGCCGGGGTACGCCGACTCCCCTCCTGGCTCGGCGTCACCTCCCGGCCACGGCACGTATTCGGTACCGGTTTCATACCTACCGGCTCCATGCACCCCGCTCGGGCGCGGCACGATCGCCGACAGCCGTGTGGGGTACGGGAGTACGCCCACCTGCCTCGGTAACCGGTCTGCTTCGAACGGGAGTTGGCTCGCCCGCGCCGCGACACGGCCGGACGCCGCGCCCGCGAGATCGCCGAACTCGCCCACGGCCACGACCGTTCGGCCGGACTCGCCGGCGCGGGACGGCGCTACTGAGGTGCCCATGGTCAGGACGCACCCGTGCGGGGTGCGGGAACGGGACGGGAGTCGCCGATCCAACCGGCCCAGCCGGTGGCCACCAGCTCGGTCTGCGCGGGTATGCCGCCGCCGTCCGCCGAGGACGATCCCCAGGCCGGACCCGGACGTGGTGTCACCGCTCGCGTCGAGTCTGTGCCGCGGGCCGGTGGTGCGACTTGGGTTGCGATGTGTGCTCTGTGCGGTGCCGTCGTACGAGCCATGGGAGCCAACGCCTCTCGCGTCGTCTCCCCGCCCGGCCATCCCCCACGGACTCCCGGATGCGGCACAAGCTAGACCGCAACCCCCGCGCCCCGCAAGGCCCTTGACAGGCAATCGGGATCTGGCGTAGAAGGTTCAGCACAATCTAACAAATGTTAGATAGGTAGTTCGGATCTCCCTGAAGGCATCCCCCACTGAATCAACGGCAACCGCTCCACCTGCGGTTAGGCTGCACGGCACCTGGCAGTACGCGGCAGCAGTCAACCCGCCGGACCGAGAACGGGCGCTCATGGCACGCAGGAAGACGGAACCCGAAGCACTTCCGCGCCGGGAGGTGATCCTGTCCGAGGCCGCCGCACTGTTCGCCCGCAAGGGCGTCGTCGCGTCAACGGTTCGTGAGATAGCCGACGCGTCGGGCATTCTCGCGGGCAGCATCTACCACTGGTTCGGTTCGAAAGAGGACTTGATCGACGAGATCCTCACCGCCGCGATGCGCGACCTCGCGGCGTGGTACGACGAGGCGTTCGCCGACGCGCGCACCTCGTCCGACCGGCTGCGCGGACTCGTGCACGCCGCGTTCCGCACCATCGAGCACCACCCCGACGCGGCCGTGATGTACGTCCGCGACTACGCGTACCTGGCCACGCTGCCACGCTTCGCGCATTTGGCGGCGGACGGCATGCGGGTCCGCGATCTGTGGCTGAACACCCTTCAGGAGGGCATCGATTCCGGGGAGTTCCGCGCGGACCTGGACCCGGAGCTGGCCTACCGCTACCTCGCCTACCCGCTGTGGCTCACGGCCGGGTGGAAGTCGACCATCGATCGGACCCTGTCCGAACTGGAAACCCAATTCACGGCGCTGGTGCTCGAAGGCGTCACCCCGAGGAACTGACGAAGCGTCCCGGTCACCGACCGCGCCGGCGCCGGTGAGGTGTCCCGAGCGTTCGCGAAAGGACACACCATGCACGTCGACGGTTTCATCGCGCCCGGATTCGCGCCCGTACAGGCCGCGTTCGAGGAGAACTTCGCGATTCACGGCGAGGTCGGCGCGGCGCTCGCGGTACGACTGCGCGGCGCGCCCGTGGTGGACCTGTGGGGCGGATTGGCCGAACCGGTCTCGGGCCGAAGCTGGGAGCACGACACCGTACAGGTGGTCTGGTCGGTCACCAAGGGCCTGGTCGCCACCTGTCTGGCGATCCTGATCGACCGGGATCGGCTCGACCCCGCGCTGCCGGTGTGTCGCTACTGGCCCGAGTTCGCGGCGGCCGGCAAGCAGACCGTGACGGTGGCCCAACTGCTGTCCCACCAGGCCGGATTGCCCTTCCTCGACGAGCCGATCACGCTCGACCAGGTGGCCATGCCCGACGCGCTGGCCGACGCGCTCGCCGCACAGCGTCCCGTCTGGGAGCCGGGCACGGCGCACGGCTATCACGCGGTGACCTGGGGCTTCTACGCGAGCGAGCTGATCCGGCGGGTGGACGGGCGCACGGTCGGCGCGTTCCTGGCCGAGGAGGTGGCCGGACCGCTGGGCCTGGACGCGCATATCGGCCTGCCCGCCGCGGAGTTGCCCCGGCTCGCGCATCTGACCACGATCGCCCCGAGCGATCCGGGCCTGCTCGACCTCGGCTCCGAGTTGGGCCGGACGATGCTGGCGCTGCCCGAACTGGCCGCGCCCGGCGCGGATCACGACCCGAGCGTGCTCACCTGGGAGGTGCCCTCGGGTCTCGGCGTCACCAACGCCCGCGCGCTGGCCCGGGTGTACGCGATGCTCGGCGCGGGCGGCACGCTCGACGGGGTGCGTCTGCTCTCCGCCGAAACGGTCGCCGACGTGACCTCGACGGTGGTCGCGGGGCCGGACCGGATCCTGGGCGACCACACCGCGTTCAGCCTCGGGTTCATGAAGCCGGAGACCACGTTCTTCGCGGTCTCCCCCGACCCCGCCGCGTTCGGACACCCGGGCAGCGGCGGCCCCCTGGCCTTCGCCGACCCGGCCACGGGCCTCGCGTTCGCATATGTGACGAACGGTCAGTCCCCACTGAACTCGGACGTCCGGGCCCTCGGCCTGATCAAGGCGGTCCGGGAGTGCCTGGAGCGGTAGGGCGTCAGTCGCCGGGGCGGCGGGCCCCGGCGCGGCGGGGCGGGCGGTCGCCTCGGCGGCGGGCGCCGGCGACCAGCGCGCCGCCGACCACGAGCAGCGCGCCGGCGGCCACGCCCAGCGGGAGCACCGCCCCGGATCCGGTGCCCGCGACGTGGTCGGTGATGGCCCGGCGGGCCAATACGGCCGGGCCGTCGTGCACGGCCCGCTTGGCAGCCTCGCCGCGCTCCCTGTCGTCACCGTCCCGGGCGCCCGGGGGCTTGGCCCGACGCGGGGGCGCGACCTGCGGCACCGCGCCGCGCCGCGACGCCGGGCGCCCGGGCGGGAGGCCGCCGGTCGGGTCGGCCTCGGGGCCCGCCGAAACCGGAGCCGGGACGGGCGGGGTCGCGGCCGATCCGGTGCGCGCGCCGGGGGCGGGCTGGTGCCGCCGCCCCGGGCCGAGGAGCCCCCGACAGTCGAAGCGGGCCGGGTCGACGCCGTGCGCACGGTCCCGCAGGCGATCCCGGCAACAGCGCGCGGCGTCCCGCGTCGGGTCCGGAGCGGTGGCGCCGACCGCTCGGGGAGTCTCGTCCGGACACGGATCCACGGCGGGCGCCCCGGCGTCCGGGGGGCGGACGCCGGGGCGCGGGGCGGCGCCGCCGGGAGGGCTCGGCAGCGGCGAAAGCGGATGGCGCACGGCGGAGAGCGGCGGGCGTACGACCACGGCCGAAGCGTCGCCGGGCCCTGATCCCGGCCCGACCCGCGGCGTCGCGACGGCGACCGGAACGGCGATTGAGCCCAGCACGACCGCGCCGACGACGACCACCGCCCGCCTCACCCGATCGTTTCCGCCTCTGCGCACCAGACCACGCTAAGTCACCGGACAATCACTCTCCGAGCACCGCGCATACGATTCCCCCGTTCGGCCCAACGTCCCCATCGGACCGATCCGCCGCAACAGGGCTCCCTCCTCCCGGTCCGTGCTCAAAGCAGCACGGCCTGGCCGCCCGGGCCCTCCTCCGTGATGTCGAGGACCGTCGGCGGGCGGCGGCTGGACGGGGGCGGGGGCAGGACCGGGGTCGGGTCGAGTGTGGGGGCCTCGGCGGTGCGCGCGTGCAGCTTGGCGCGGGGTTCGGCCAGATCGGCGAGCAGGCCCAGGACGTGCAGCAGGTCGATCAGTTCGCTGGTCAGGTCGGTGGACCAGGTGCGTTCGCGGATCCGCTCCAGGCCCTCGCCGGGGGGTTCGGTGCGGGCCGCGATCCACGGTTCGAGGACGCCCGACTCCCACGCCTCGCGTGCCACCGGGCCGATCCGGCCGGAGCCGAGCAGGAGCGATCGGGACTCGTCGTCGTAGTGCGCGCCCGCCGGCCGCGCCGGCACCGGCTCGCGCACGAACGGGCGGCGCCCGCCCGGCAGTCGGGGCTTGCCGTCGCCGGGCCGGCCGAACCGCGCGCCGAACGTGTGCAGCCCGACCAGGCGGCGACCGAGGTCGACGCCCGTCGCCCAGACGTCCGGGTCGGCGGTGAGCGGCACCCGCTGCGGGTCCACCGTCACCGCGACGATCCAGGCGAACACGTCCTCCGCGTCGACCGGGACGCCGAGCCGGGCCGCGAGCAGGTCGACCAGGCCGGGCGCCAGGTTCGCGGCCAACCCCGCCGGGTCCCGGTACAGCGGCGCGACCCGCCCGCCGCGCCCACCGTGGTGCGTCCCGTCCGGGACCAGCGCGCTGCACAACAGCGGCCAGGGATCCCCCGCCTGGCGGATCGACAGGTATACCTGCCGGTCTCCGCGCACCCGCCACAACTCGGGCCGGGCGGCATCCAGCACCCGGTGGTCCGCGACCAGCCACTGCCGATCGAACGGCTGCCGCGCGATCCGCACCAGCCGGGGCGTCGGCCCCACCTCGCGCGCCAGCGGACCGGACGGGGCGTCACACCCGGGCAGCGGCGCGGGAAACGACATCGCCGTCCGCGAACGGGTGGGCCGCAGCAGGGCATCACGATCCTCCGCCGCGGCCAGCCGGGCCCAGCGCCGACGCAGCGTCTCCCGCTCGGGTGCGTACACCCAACCGCGTCCGGTGGCGATCCCGGCCGTGCCCCACGGCATCAGGTCGGTCAGCGCGATCGACCCGCCCCGGCTCACATCGCGTGGTCCCACACCCGCCGCTCCTCCCGGTCCGGGTCACCGACCACCGTCGCCGGCACGTCGAGCAGCATCGTGCGCCGCTCGGTCGGGTCGTACAAGGGCCAGTCGGGCAGCCCGTCGGCGACCGGCGGCCCACCCGCGACGAACGCCGCCCACGCCTGCCGGATCCGGCCGGACAACGCCCGCGCCTCGGCCGGCACGCCGCCGGTCAGCCAGCGGCCGAGCGGGGTGTCCAGGGTGCCGAACACGAACGGGATGTCGATCGCGTGCGGCGAGCCCAGGCGCTGCGGATGCGCCTTGGGCGCCCAGCGGAAGCGGTACATGTACGCCTGCCCGCCGGCCGCGTGCTGCGCCTCGGCGAGCCGCACGGTCGGTATGCCGTAGGACTCGGCGGTGAGCAGCCGGATCCGCCGCGAACGTCCGTTCAGTTCGGGGTACAGCTCCGCGTATCCGCGCACCAGCTCGGCCAGTCGGTCCGGTCGGCGCAGGTTGGCCAGGTCGGCGGCCACGGGTTCGCGCCCGCCCGACCGCTCGGTCACGACGAACATCTCCTCCTCGTCCTGATTCGACCCGAGCAGGAGCGGTACATCACCCCGAATCGTGTGCAGCGGCACCGCCGGCAGCGGCCCGTCGGGATCGACCACCGGGCGGAACACGAACCTCGCGGTACCGCGCCCGATCGCCTCGGCCTGGGCGGCGAGCAGGTCGGGCACGGGCACGTCGACCAGTTCCGCGGCCCGGTCCGGTCCCAGACCGAGCGCGGCCAGCACGTGCCCGGTCGCCTCCTCGGCCTCGGGCACGGTGCGCACGGTCTGCGCCCCGCCGCTCTGCACGATCGCGCGGTGGAAGAGGCCGCGGGCGGCGGGCAGCGCGAGCAGGTTCGCGGTGACCTTGCCGCCCGCCGAGACCCCGCCGAGGGTGACCCGGCCGGGGTCGCCGTCGAACGCGGCGATGTGCTCGCGCACCCAGCGCAGCGCCCGCACCACGTCCAGGAGGGAGTTGGCCGAGGAGTCGGCGTAGGCGTCGCCGAGCAGGTGCCGCAGGTGCAGCAGCCCGAGGACACCGAGTCGGTAGGCGACGGTGACCACGACGACGCCGTGCCGGGCCAACGCGGAGCCGTCGTACACCGCCTCGAACGACGCGCCGCTCGTGTAGCCGCCGCCGTGCACCCAGACCAGCACCGGGTGCGGGCCGGGCTCGGCGGGGGCGAAGACGTTCAGGTACAGGCAGTCCTCGTCGATATCCACCGGCGCGGCGCCGTACTGCCCGATCGGCTGCGGCGCGGCCCGGGCGAACTCGCGGGCGTCACGCACTCCGTGCCAGGCGGGCGCGGGGCGGGCCGGGCGAAACCGCGCGGGGCCCACCGGCGGCGCGGCGAAGGGTACGCCTCGGAAGACCCGCACCCCGTCCGACTCCGCACCGATCAGCTCACCCAGCGACGTCCGTACACGCACCATGGCATCGAGCATATGGGGCCGGCCGGCGGCCCGGCCGGGGCATCGGCACGGTGCGAGGTACCGCACGGGGGCGGGCAGAGGCGTCGTCGGGGTGCGTACTGCCGGGGGATGCACCGGGGGTCGGCCGGTATCGCTCCCGGGAGCAGGCTCGGATACTCCGCGAGCCGGATGCCGGTGCCGAGGCGGGCGTGACACGCTTCCCGGGAAACATTCCTGCGTCCGGGAGCCCCGCCTTGACCGTTGCCCTGGGAATCGTCGCGGCCGTCGCCGCGCTCGCGCTGCTGATCGGCGTGCACCTTTACGTGTGGCGGCGGCTGGTGCGCGACACCACGCGGCCGGGGGTGGTGCGGCGGGTCGGCGCGGGGGTGGTGGTCGCGCTCGGGGTGTCGATGGTGGGCGCGCTGGTGGTGCCGAAGGTGTTCGGCCCACGCGGCACGGAGTGGATCGCGTGGCCGGGCTTCGTGTGGATGGCCCTGCTGCTGTATGTGGTGCTCGCGCTCGGGGTGTTGGAGTTGCCGCGCCTGTTCGCGTTGCGGGCGCTGCGCCGGCGCGGGGGCGAGGTGTCGCACACGGCCGCGCCGGTGCCGGTGCCCGTGGGGGCGCAGGCGACGGGGACGACCGGGCCCGATCCGGAGCCGGCGGCCGGCGCCTCCGGCACGCCGCTCGGCCCGGATCGGCGGCTTGTGCTGACCCGCTCGGTTGCGCTGCTTGCGGCCGGCACCTCGCTGGGCACCGTCGGCTATGGGATGAGCCAGGCATTAGGCGCACCGCGCACGGTGCGGGTGCGGATACCGGTGGCCCGGCTCGACCCGCGCCTGGCGGGCTTTCGGATCGCGGTGGTGGGCGACATCCACCTCGGCCCGCTGCTCGGCCGCGCGCACACCACGCGGGTCGTGGAGACGATCAACCGCACCAACCCCGACCTGGTCGCCATCGTCGGCGACCTCGCCGACGGCACGGCCGCCCAACTCGGCGGCGACGCGGCCCCGTTGCGCCGACTGTCCGCCCGGCACGGCGCGTTCTTCGTCACCGGCAACCACGACTACATGTCCGGCGCGACCGACTGGATCGCCGAGTTGGCCGAGCTCAACGTGCGCACCCTGGCCAACGACCGCCTCGAAATCGCCCGGGGCGGCGCCGCCTTCGACCTGGCGGGCGTCAACGACGTCACCGGCAAGTCCCACCACGACGGCCCCGACTTCGCCAAGACCCTCGGCAACCGCGACCCGTCCCGCCCGGTCGTCCTCCTGGCCCATCAGCCGGTCCAGGTGAAGGACGCCTCCCGCTACGACGTGGACGTACAACTCTCCGGCCACACCCACGGCGGCCAGATGTTCCCGGTCCAACTCCTGGTAAAACTCGACCAACCGGCGGTAGCCGGCCTCCACAAGGTCGACGACACGATGCTCTACGTCACCAGAGGCGCCGGCTTCTGGGGCCCCCCGGTCCGAGTGGGCGCACCCCCGGAAGTAACGCTCGTGGAGCTACACCCGATGTAACAAACCCGACCTCCGAGGAGCGCAACACCATGAGCGGCACGCCGTGGGAGGACATGGAGCGCAAGTTCGCGTTCACACCGGCCGAGGAGGAGCGCATCGAGACCGAGCGACGGGCACTCCGCAGACGGGAACGCGCGATGTCCCTTCACACGGACACGCCGGACGGAGGATCACCGCCACCCCACGACAACCCGACCGACGCGTAGCGCCGACCCCGCGTCACCGCATCCGCAGCAGCGTGCCCGGGTCCAGGGTGACCGGTGCGAACGCGAGCAATGTGGTTTCGATGCCCGGCTTCGCGGAGGCCGAGGGCTCGTACACGTTGCCGTCGAGGGTGTAGGTCTCGATGGTGAGGGCCTTCGGGTCGACGATCCAGTAGGAAGCGATCTCCCACTCGGCGTAGCGGGCGAGCTTGTCGATGCGATCGGCGCCTTCGTGGCCGGGTGACAGGGTCTCCACCGCCAAGAGCACGTCTTCGGGGGCGAAGGCAACGTCGTCCGATTCCAGTCCGCTGATCGCCGCCGTCGACGTGACCACCACGATGTCCGGACGCAGGACGTCCCGGTGTCCACGACGCACGTTCACACTCTTGAACGTCACGGCACCGACGCCGGAGCCGTCCACCGCCGAGCGCAGGATGTCGGCCAGCACACCGGACACGTGCTGATGGCGCAAGGTCGGCAACGGCGACATCAGCGGGATGCCACCCAGGAGTTCGATCCTGAACGGGGAGGTCTCCTGGGCGGCGAGCACATCGTCGGCGGTCCATTCGCGATCGAAGCCAACCTGCATGCGGATGCTCCAAAGATGTCGGCCACGTCCGGACTTGCCGTGATTGTGCCGGCGTTGCCGACGTCACCGCAGGCGATGCGCGGTTGCGGGCCGGTTTCGGGCCGGGCCGGGCCGAGCCGCAACCGCCTGGAGTGCGTCAGACCGTCTCCGTCATGCCGCCGTCCACCATCAAGTGTGTGCCCGTCACGAACGAGGCGTCGTCGCCGAGGAGGAAGCGGACCGCGGCGGCGATTTCCTCCGGGCGGCCCAGTCGGCGCAGCGGGGAGCTGTTCTCCATGCGCTCCCTCGTGCCCGGGCGGGCGAAGGAGGCGGCCAGCATCGGGGTTTCGATGTAGCCGGGGCAGACCACGTTGCTGCGGATGCCGTGTTCGGCGAGCTTGGCGGCGATCGAGCGGTTCAGCCCGAGCATGCCCGACTTCGACGCGCAGTAGGACGGGTTGAGCGCGTTGCCGACGATCGCGTTCAGCGAGGCGATGCCCACGATCGCGGAGCCGGCGTGTTCGCGCAGGTGCGGGGTCAGCGCCTGGACCAGGAGTGCGAACGAGCGCAGGTTGACGTCCAGGACCCGGTCCCAGGTCTCCGCCGTGACCTCGGTGATCGGGGTCGAGTCGACGACGCCCGCCGCGTGCACGAAGCCGCCGATCGTGCCCAGTGCCTCGACCGAGGCGCGGATCGTGTCCGGATACGCCTCGGTGTCGGTCACATCCAGGGCCAGCCCGAGTGCCGGCACCCCGTGCTCGGCCGCGATCTCCTTCGCGGCCTCCTCCACCGGGCCCGCCGCGATGTCCCACAGCGCGACCGGCCGACCCGTCGCGGCCAGCGCCCGCGCGGTCGCCCGACCGATTCCGGAGGCACCGCCGGTGATCACGACGCCGGTGCCGGGTGATGTCTTGTGCGTACCCATTTCGTACTCCTCCGTGGACGGGCGGACCAAGCATCTGACGTACCGTCAGAACAAAACCAGTGGTAGCACGCCGGCCACGGTGGTCTACTCACCGGCATGGCGAAACGACTCCTGGATCTGCTCCTGGTCGTCGACGTCGAGGCCACCTGCTGGAACGGTCCGATCCCCGACGGCCAACGCTCGGAGATCATCGAGATCGGCATCGCCACCCTCGACGTCACCACCGGCGAGCGCATCGACCGACACGGCCTCCTGGTCCGCCCCACGTCCTCCACGGTGAGCGCGTTCTGCACCGAACTGACCACCCTCACCCAGGCCGACGTCGACAGCGGCCACACCTTCGCCGACGCCTGCGCGCTTCTGCGCACCGAGTTCAAGGCGCACCAGCGGGTGTGGGCGAGCTGGGGCGAATACGACCGCCAGGCGTTCGAGCGGCAGTGCGCGGCCGAGGGCGTGCCCTACCCGTTCGGCGCCCGCCACCTCAACGCCAAGACGCTGTACTCGCTCGCCCACGGCCTGGACCGCGAACTCGGCATGGCCGGCGCCCTGGCCCACGCCGGCCTCCCCCTCGACGGCACCCACCACCGGGGCGTCGACGACGCGTGGAACATCGCCGCCCTGCTCGGCGGCGTCCTGCGCGCGTCCCGCCCGAACACCGCCCGGACATCCGGCTGAGCAGCGCTCGGCCTCAGTCGCCCGTCACCAGCATCGCCGCGCCCACGATCCCCGCGTCGTTGTGCAGCCTCGCCGGCACCAGATCGGCCCGGATCTTGATGAACGGCAGGAACTTCTCCGGCTTCTTGCTGATCCCGCCCCCGATGATGATCAGCGACGGCGAGAACAACATCTCCACGTGCCGCAGGTAGTCCTGCACCCGCGCGGCCCACTTCTCCCAGGACAGATCGTGCGTCTCGCGCGCCACCGCCGAGGCCCGCCGCTCGGCCTCGTGCCCGTCCAGCTCCAGGTGGCCCAGCTCGGTGTTCGGCACCAGCCGGCCGTCCACGAACAGCGCGCTGCCGATGCCCGTACCGAAGGTCAGCATCAGCACCGTGCCGCGCTGCCCGGCGCCCGCGCCGAAGCGCATCTCGGCCACTCCCGCCGCGTCCGCGTCGTTGACCATCGTCACCGGCCGGCCGAGCGTCGCGGTGAACAGCGCGTCGGCGTCCAGGTCGATCCACGACTTGTCCACGTTCGCCGCGGTGCGCACGATGCCGTCGCGGATCACGCCGGGGAAGGTGATTCCCACCGGCCCCTCGGTGTCCGCGAACTCCGCGAGCACGTCGCGGACCACGGCGATCACCGCCTGCGGTTCGGACGGTTCGGGAGTGAGCAGCCGGACCCGCTCCCGGGTCAGCCGCCCGGCGTCGGTGTCCACCGGCGCGCCCTTGATCCCGGTCCCGCCGATGTCGATGCCCATGACCGGCACGTACGGCTCCTTAACCCTCGAATCAGCCCTCGAAACAGCCCTCGAACCACCCGCGCGCCACCCGGCCGGCATCCGGCAAGCGGCCCGCGTACCCCGGCCGTTACCCCGCCGGCGCGGACCGATTCACCGCAGGTCGGGCAGATCCTCCGGATGCAGCGTCCGCAACTCCTCCATGCCCGCCCCCGGCAGCTGGGCCAACCGGGTCGCGTGCCGCTCGATCATCGCCTCGAAGGTGCGCCGCGCCTCGCGCGCGTTGCCGAACGCGGCACCGCGCGGCAGTCGGCGGAAATAGCCGAGCAGCGCCTCGCACGCCTCGTCGGTGAGCACGTACTCGTGTTCGCGCACCTGCATGAGGGTGATCTCGACGAGGTCGTCGGCCGAGTAGTCCTGGAAGGTGATGGTGCGGGAGAACCGGGATCCGAAGCCGGGGTTCGCGCCGAGGAAACGCTCCATCTCGTCGGTGTAGCCGGCCACGATCACCACCACGTCGTCGCGGTGGTCCTCCATCATCTTCACGAGCGTGTCGATCGCCTCGCGGCCGAAGTCGCGCGAGGGGTCCGGCGGGGCCAGGCTGTACGCCTCGTCGATGAACAACACCCCGCCCCGGGCCCGGTCGAAGACCTCCTTGGTGCGCGGCGCGGTGGAACCGATGTGCTCGCCGACCAGGTCGACCCGGGAGACCTCCACCAGGTGCCCCATCCGCAACACCCCGAGTGCCTGGGCGATCTCCCCGTACAGCCGGGCCACGGTGGTCTTGCCGGTGCCCGGGGAGCCGGTGAAGACCAGGTGCCGGCGCAGCGTGGGCGCCTTGAGGCCGGCCTCCTCGCGCCGCCGGCCCACCGAGATCAGGTCGATCAGGTTGCGCACCTCGGCCTTGACCCCGGCGAGGCCGACCAGACCGTCCAACTCGGCCAGCAGTTCGTCCACTCCGCGCCCCGACGTGGCCGCCGCCTCGTCCACGGCCGCGCCGTCGCGCGCGCCGGGGATGGGCAGCGTGGCGGTCAGCCGGGCCACCCCCTGCGGCTGTGCGCCGGCCGCCGCGATCGGGCTCGGCGTACCCAGGATCCCGCCCGCCGCCGGCTCCGTGCCGCTCGTCCCGTCGCCCTGCGAGGTGCACTCGACCGCGACCGGCCCCGGACCGGCGAACTCGAAGCCGCCCTTGGCGTTGTCGCGCGTGGTGCAGCGGGTGAACACCGGATGGCAGCCCTCGCGCACGTGCACCCCGTAGCCGCGCCCGCCGAGCACCTCGCAGTCCTCGAAGTCGCCGCGCCCGCCCCCGGCGATCCGGATGCCCTCGCCGGTGGCCCGGTCCACCCGGACCCGGCGCACCGTGGGCCCGGCCGCGCCGGTGACCGAGACGCCGTCGGTGGTGTCCTCGATCGTGCAGTCGGCGATGATGCCGCCGCAGTCCGACTCCATGAACCACACGCCGGTGGTGGCCTTGCGCACCTTGCAGGACTTGACCGAGACCACGGCGCCCGCGCCCACCCCGATGCCGGTCTCGTCCACATCGTGGATCTCGCAGTCGTGCATCGACAGGCCGGTGCCGGAGCCGGCCACCTTGACCCCGTCGAGCACGTCGTGGATGCGGCACTCGCCGAGCGCGGCGTCCGCGCCGTCGGCCACCCACACGGCCGGCTTGCCGCCGGTGGAGTCGTGGAATTCGCAGTCGATCGCGGACGCGCGGGCCCCGTGGTCGGCCAGCGCGAGCCCGTTGCGACCGAAACTGCGGATCGTACAACCGCTGAGGGTGACCTCGGAGTGGCCGTGCACGTCGACGCCGTTGCGGCCCATGTCGCGCAGTCGGCAACCGACCAGGGTCAGGTTGGCGCCCCGGTCGACCGAGACGCCGTTGCCCTCGGCGTCGCGGATCGTGCAGTCGTCGAGCGAGAACGTGGCCAGGTCGTCGGCCTGGACGCCGGTGCCCTTGACCGCGGTGATCTCCGTCCGCGACAACGACCCGGCGCTGCCCTGGCCGCCGACCGAGATGCCCGCCCAGCCGACCCGCTCGATCCGCGAGTCTGCGATGATCGGCGCGGCGCCGCCGGCGACGCAGATCCCGCCGCCGCCCACGTCGTGGATGTGCAGGCCGGTCAAATGCGGCGAGGCCTGGTCGCCGACGAACACCGCGGGTTCCGCGTCCGAGCCGTCCTGGATCTCGCACTCCTGGACACTGCCGGTGGTGCCGGGTCCGGTGAAGCGCAGTCCGTGCCCGGAGGCGTCGCGCACCCGGCCCCGGCGCAGGATCGGCGCGCTGCCCTCGCGCACGTCGAAGCCCTCGCGCCCGGTGTCGCCGATCTCGCAGTCCTCGAACGTGCCGCGCGAGCGCCCGGTCACCCCGATGCCCACGCCCTTCGGGTTGCCCACCCGGCAGCGGCGCACCATCGGGTCGGCGCCCGCGCGCAGTTCGACCGCGACCACCGAGGCGGCCCGGACCACACACTCCTCCAGTATCGGCGCGCAGCCCTCGATCACGATGGCCGGCGACAACACGCCCGCGCCGCCGTCGACGACCAGGCCGTGTACCGCCGCGTCGGCGGTGATGGTGAGCGCGACCCCGTCGGCCGCGCTCAGGACCACCGTCCCCGGCCCGTCCGAGCCGACCACCGTCACCGGCACGGAGATCGCCACGTCCTCGCGATACGTCCCCGCCGCGACCATGATCGAGTCGCCCGCCGCCGCCGCGCCCACCGCGGCCCCGATCGAGGCGTATTCGCCCGCGCGGCGTCGCCAACGAGTGCCCTGCACCACCTGAAGAACCCGACCCGTCATGGCGCCCCTGCCACCAGCCCCTCGGTCCGCACCCAGCACCCTCGCGAGTCCACCGTAAAGCGTCGCGGGCGACCCCATGACCGGGTCTGCCCCGGGCGCCGGTCGGCCGCGTCGTCGGCGAACCCCTGCACCGTACAGTTCAACGACCACGGGTCACGGACCGACGACGGTTAACGTCCCGCAGTGCCCTGATTCGTGCCCGCACCCGTACCGCCGGACGACCCGCTTCGACCGGATCCGGTCGAACCCGCACCGGAGCGTCCGGTTCCGGTCGACCCCGTGCCGTCGGTCGCACGCGCCGTCCCGGTCGGCGTGGGCGCCGGCGCCCCGTCGCGCAGCGCGGTGAACAGTTGCGCCGCGTCGGGCTGTTTGAGCGCCACCCGGTTCGGGTCGGGGGCGTAGTCGATCAGCGGCGTGGTGACGAAGTCGATCTTCTCCAGCGGGATCCCGCGCAGGCCGCTCGCGAAGTCGTACAGGCCGACCAGCGTGTTGATCCCGGAGTCGGTGGTGATCGCCTTGGTCGCGGCGTCCATCACGTTGTACGCCTTCGCCGGGTTGGTCAGCAGGTTCTCCCCCTGCACCTTCTTGATCAGCGCCTTGAGGAACTCCTGCTGCCGTTCGATGCGCTGGATGTCGCTGCCGTCGCCCAGGCTCTTGCGCACCCGGACGAAGCCGAGCGCCTGCTCGCCGTCGAGGGTGATGTCGCCGGCGGGCAGTTGCAGGTGCGCGGCCTTGTCGTCGATCGGCTGGGCGATGTGCATCGGCACGCCGCCGAGCGCGTCCACGACCTTCTTGAAGCCGATGAAGTCGATGGTGATCTGGTGGTCGATCCGGGCGCCGGTCAGCCGCTCGACGGTGGCCGCCACACACGGCACGCCGCCGACCTCCATCGCGCTGTTGAACTGGCCGAAGTAGGCCCGCTGGGTGCCGCCGGAGGTGGTCCGGCACGACGGCACGTCGACCATCAGGTCGCGCGGGAAGCTGACCGCGGTCGCGCTCTTTCGGCCCTGCGGCACGTGCAGCAGGATCGTGGTGTCCGAGCGCTGACTGCCGCCGTCGTCGCGGCCGTACTCGGAGTTGTCGCCGGCCCGCGAGTCGGACCCCACCAACAGCACGTTCAGCGCGCCCGTGGGCGGCGGGCGATCGGTCAACTGGTCGGCGAAGTCCTGGGTGCGGATGTTGCCGTTCAGGCGGTCGTACAACCACCAGCCGAAGCCGCCCGCGGCGATCAGGACGGCGACGAGACCGCCACCGATCCACGTGAGGATGCGCCGCCGGCGACGCCGGCGGTCGTGCGCGCGCCGTTCTATGCGGCTGGGGCTCTCCGGCCCCGGCTCCTCGGCCGACGCCCCCGGAACGGCCTCGGCCCCCGGGGACGTCTCATCCCTGTCCTGCACGTCGTCGTCGCCTTCGTCGGGCCCCCGCGCTCGATGTGCGCTCGGCTCACGGCCCGAAGTGCGCGCACAATTACGCAATCATACGTTGTTCCGATCGTTACACGCCGAATAGCGCCAAATGGTTCCCGTCCCGGTCGAAACCGAATCGTGGATCGGGCACATCGGGGTACGCCGCCGGTGCCGGCGCCCCGATCAGGCCGGCCCCGGGCGCACGCCGGCGCCCGTCGCCTTGGCCGCGCCGCGCTCGCCCAGGACGCCGAGCGCCACGTCGACGATGCGGCCCAGGCGGTCCAGTTCGGTGCGATGGAACGCGGGGCCCTCGTGCCGGACCACGTACATCGTCAGCCAGGACGCCCCGATCGGCGCCGCCGCGCCGTGGCCGGTGGCCTCACCCTCGTAGGCGAAGCCCAGCGGCCGCATCGGGGTGAGCGCGGGCAACACCGGCGTCTGCGGGGCCCGCCAGCTCGCGTACACCCGCTGTCGGCCACGTCCGCCGCGCGTGGCCACCGCCCAGTCGGCGTGAAAGAGCGTCGGCGCCGCGTCGACCAGCGTGGCCACCGCCCGGCCGGGGTCGCGCGCCACCTGGCCCAGCACATCCAGCTCGGGTGCGGAACCGGGCACCTCACCGGCCGCCCAGCAACCCTCCACCCGGACGCCGGCCGACCGCTCCAGGGCGGCGACCAGCCCGGCGACGTCCCGCTCACCGGCCCAGGAGACGGTGAACTCGTCCACCGCCCGGCCGCCGAGCTGTTCGAGCACGGTCATCTGCATCACATCGGCCCCCGCCGCGCCGAGCAGCTGCGTGACCCGCGCGAGCGACCCCGGTCGATCGGGCAGCGACACCCTCAGTCGGTACAACACGCGACACCTCCTTCATCGACCTGTCGTGAATCCTGAACCTTTCCCGTTTCGCGCATGTTGCGTACATATAACGACACCACGTGCCCGGGCACCGCCGGGCACCGAACGCACGAGCGGGACGCCATCGGATGCCCGACGACGCCCCGCTCGTGGTGTGCCTACTTCTTCGCGTCGGACGTATCGGATATATCGGAGCCATCCGGTGCGTCGGCGACATCGACCGCGTCGAAGCCGTCGGCCGGCTCGTCGGCCTTCGGCTTGCCCTTCACCGGCGGTACGGCCGGGCGCGGCGGCACGTTCACGTGGGCCGGCTCGTCGTCGGGCGCCACGCTCGTCACCCGGGTCGCCATGTCCTCCGGCGCCTCGTCCCGGCCCGGTACGGCAACGGCCTCGGGCTCGGCCGCCGGCTCCGCCTCCTTGTCCAGGCCGACCCGCGCCGCCGGCTCGGCGGACACCGCCGCGTTCTGCTCGGTGTCGGGGGTGAGCCCGGCGATCGGGGCGAACTCGGTGACATCCCCGTCCGGGGCGACCGGCCGCGACTCCGAGTCCGCGGCGCCGACCGACACCTCCTCGGTGGGCGCCGCCGGAGCACCCGCCGCGGCGACGGCCGAGGCAACCGGCAAGGCAGCCGCCGGTGCGGCCGCCTCGACCTCCGCCGGACGAGCCGCCGCCTTCCGCGACTCCCGAGGCGGTTTCGGCGCCTTCGGCTGCTTCACCCGCGCGGGCTTGGCCGGCTTCGGCTCCTTCGCCGGCTTGCCCGCCTCCACCGAGCTGTTCCCCACCGGGGTGGCGAACACCGGCGCCGGACCGGTGGCCTTGGGCCCGTACGTCCACCACATCAACCCGCGTCGGGCGTTCTCGGTGTCCGGGTGCTGCTCGCCGAGCACGCGCGAGCAGTCCGAGACCAACTGGGTGAGCAGCGTGCGCGCGCCCAGCGGATCACCGGACTCGCCGGTCCAGTGCGCGTGGTTGTGCCGGATCACCAGCGTGTCGTGGTGGTCCGGGCCGAGCACGCGCGCGGCGTCCTCCACCAGCCGCATCATCGCGTCGCGGGCCACCGAGACGTCGCCCGCCTCGCCCGCCCACATCGCGCAGTCGTGCCGGGCGGTCAGCGCCGCCGGGTCGTCCGGCTCGTGCACCTCGCCGCGCTCGTCCGCGATGGACGCCATCAACCGGGCCGCCTGGATCGTCTCGCCCGACCGGCCCACCCAGTGCGCGTGCTGGTGCCGGATGGTGAGCGTGTCGGGGTGTACCGGCCCCAGCGCGTCGGTCGCCTCCTCGACGATCGGTCGCAACATCCGGGCCGCGCCCGCGGCGTCACCCGCCTCGCCGATCCAACGAGCCCACCCGGCACGCACGTTCAACGTCTCGGGGTCGTCCTGACCGAGCACCAAAACACAGTCGGCGGCGACGTCGCGCGCCAGCGACTCGGCGGTGACCGCGTTGCCGGACAGACCCAGGCAGTAGGCGTGGTTGTGCCGGGCCAGGAGCGTGTCGGGATGTTGCGGGCCGAGCACGCGCGCGTAGTCGCCCGCCAGCTCCCCGAACATCCGGGCGGCCTCCGCGGGTCGGCCCTCGTCGCCGACGACCCGGGCCCACGCGGCGCGCGCGTCGAGCGAACCGGGGTGATCGGGTCCGAGTTCCCGCATCCGGGTCTCGGCCTCGGCCCTCAGTTTCTGTATCTCCTGCTCGTTCATCGCCGCTGATTCTCCCTCCTCCACCACAGGTCGCAAACCCGCGGTACCCCCTGATTGTGGGCGACGTGTCCGGAGCGGACGTGGTTGCGCTCCCCCGAGTACAACCGTACGGGGGAGCGGGTCGCCCCATGGGAATCCGGGTGATCACAACTCCACGGACGGTTTCAGCCCGGCCATGGTCCACATCCGCTTGTGTCGGACCACGAAAACGGTCGCGATCAGCGCCACCACGAGGTACGCGCCGAGCACCGCGAAAGCGACCCCCAAACGCTCGCCCTGACCACCCGTGAGGGTGATGCGCAACCCGTTCACCAGGTAGGTCATCGGCATCACCGGATGCAGCGCCTGGAACGGCGCGGGGGTGGTGGTGACCGGATACAGCCCGCCGCACGAGGTGAGCTGGAGCATCAGCAGGACCAGGATCAGCACGTCGCCCACCGCGCCGAGCGCGGCCCGCAGGAACTGCGCGATGGCCACGAAGGTCACCGCCCCCAGCGCGATCAGCAGCAGACTCAGACCCGGATCGTCGGCGTCCAGGCTCAGCCCCAGCTGGACCACCGCGTACAGGACGAACGCGCCCAGCACGCCGAGCGCGGCGGCGGGCAGCCACCCCGCGAGCGCCACCTTGACCGCGCCGGCCCGCCCGGCAAGCGCGCGCGGGTTGTACGGCCGCAGCAGCAGATAGCCGACCAGGCCGAACACCCACAGCGCGATCCCGAAGAAGAACGGCGCGAGTCCGCGCCCGTACAGCCCCGCCGGATGCAGGTTGCGCACCTCGATCGCCACCGGCGCGCCGAGCACCCGCGCGTCCGCCCCGGCGGCCTGCGCCGGCGGCGGCGCCGGTACCGCCGCGTCCAGTTTCGCCAGCCCGTCGGCCAGTTGCGCGGCACCCTGACGGGTCTGCTCCGGGGGCGCGCCGCCCGCGTTCGCCGCGAGTTGCCGCGCGCCGTCGGCCGACTGGGCCAACTGCGCCTTGAGCGTGCCGGTCTCCCCGTACAACTGCTGGACCAGCGTGCTCTGCGTAGTCGCCGAGATCTGCTGCTGGAGCTGCGTCTTGGCGATCTCGGCCATCTTGCCGATGATGAAGCCGTTGGCGTCGTCGAGCGTCATCAGCAGCTTGGCCTGACGCGGCTCGGCCGACGCGGTGGTGGCCAGCGTGGCGCTGAAGTCGGGCGGCACGGTGACCACGAAGTGGTAGTCGCCGTCGTCCAGACCGTCGCGGGCGGCCTTCGCGTCGGTGACCTTCCACTTGAAGTTCTTGTCGTGGCGGATCGCCTCGGTCAGCCGAGCACCCGCGTCGATGTGCTGTCCGCGCGCGTCCACCGGCCGGTCCTCGTTCACGAACGCGACCGGCACCTGGTGCAGTCGGCCGTACGGATCCCAGTTGGACCACAGGTACAGGGCCCCGTACAGCGTCGGCACCAGCATCAGCATGACCGGGACCAACCGGGGCAACGGGCCGCGGAAGCGCCGCAGTTCGAACCAGGCCAGGCGCAGCACGCCCATCAGGCGGTACCGCCTCTCGGGTACAGGTGGTGTCCGGGCAGATCGACCACCACGTCGGCGCCGCGCGGTGCCGCGGTCGCGGTGGCCACCACGGTGGTGCCGGTGTCGGCGAGGTCGCGCAACGCCCGCCAGGCGCGGGAGAGATCGGCGCCCGCGATGCCGCTGTCCACGTCGTCGACCAGGACCGCGCCGGGTCGGCCGGCGGCGGCCAGCGCGACCGCGAAGAGCAGGTGTTCGACCGCGGACAGGTGCTCGACCAGGACGTGGCCCGGCGGGTCGATCCGCATCAGGTCGTACATCCGAGCGAGCGCGGTCCCGGTGGGCCGGCCGCCGTCGACGGCCTGTCGTTCGGCGACCGTCTCGGCGACGAACAGGTGCGGTTCCAGATCCAGGCCCGGGCGGGCCCGGGCCAGCGCGGTGTGGGCGCGGGCGTCGGCGGCGCGGCGGCTGCCGGCCACGGTCACGGTGCCGGCGACGGTCCGGAATCGGCCGCCGAGCGCGAGCAGCAACGAGGTCCGGCCGGCGCCGGCGGGTCCGACGAGCACGGTCAGGCCGGCCGCGGGCGCGGTCAGGCGCACGTCGCGAAAGATGACGCCGTCCGGGCCCTCCGCCGCCAGGCCGACCGCACTGATCTCCACCCCGGAGGTGGCTGTGGACACGGATTTCCCTCCGTCGGTGGCACGTCCACCGAGGAGTAACCCGTACAGGATTCGCCAAACGGGCGAAATGGATGATTGACCCGTCGGGTCGAGCCGACCGGTCCATCCGACGCGGTGTCAGCCCCGCTGCTCCGGCAGCGGCTCGGCCAGCCGGTCCAGGTCGAACTCGCCGTCGCGCACGCCGAGTACGAACGCGGTCCACTCGCCCTCGGTGAACCGCAGGATCGGCCCCTCGGGGTGGATCGAGTTGCGCATCGCCATGCCCCCGCCGGGCAGTTCGGCGGTCTCCACGATCCCCTCGCCGGTGGTGTCCTCGCCGTAGCCGATCCACGTGACACCGCTGATGTCCATGGCGTACAGCGCGGCCTTCTCGTCGTCGAGCTGTTGCCGCGAAGGCTGCCCCGACTCGCCGATGCTCATGATCGAAACCCTCCCGATGACACGTACGTAACCCTCTGGTGACCGCACGCTACGCCGCGCCCGCCGCCACACACAACGCGAACGCCGACATCGGGCGCGATCCGGCGGCGATCATCCGAAAACGCACGAGGCCCCGAGACACTTGCACGTCTCGGGGCCTTCTCGGGGTGAGTGACGGGACTTGAACCCGCGACTTCCTGGACCACAACCAGGTGCTCTACCAGCTGAGCTACACCCACCATCGCCGTGGCGTTTCCGTCCCGGCGAGGAAAAGTGTACAGGCTCGCGGAGGCTGCTCGCCGCAGGGTTTCCACGCGGTGGATTCAAGAGGCGCGCGCGATGGATTCGAGAGGCGCGCGCGGTGGTTTCCGGGGACGCGCCGGCCCGACGCGAAGCGCGCGCGAGCCCGAGTTCAGGCGCGTTCGGCCGGCTTGTGGCCGTACCGGGCGGCGATCGCCTTGGCGGTGTCGCTGTCCGGTCCCGGCTCCGGGACGAAGATCGCCTCGCGGTAGTAGCGCAGTTCCTCGATGCTCTCGTGGATGTCGGCCAGCGCGCGGTGGTTGCCGGCCTTCGGGGGGCTCTGGAAGTAGACCCTCGGATACCAGCGGCGGGCCAACTCCTTGATCGAGGAGACGTCGATCACCCGGTAGTGCAGGTAGGCGTCGAGGTCGAGCATGTCCCGGGCCAAAAAGCCCCGGTCGGTGCCGATCGAGTTCCCGCACAGCGGCGCCTTGCGGCCGTCGGGCACGTGCGCCTTGATGTAGCGCAGCACCTCGGCCTCGGCCTCGGCCAGGCTCACGCCCGCCTCCAGCTCGTCCAGCAGACCTGAAGCGGTGTGCATCCTGCGCACCACATCGGGCATGCCGGCCAGCGCCTCGGCGGGCGGGCGGATCACGACATCGACCCCGTCGCCCAGAATCTTGAGCTCGGAATCGGTGACGAGAGCCGCCACCTCCACCAACGCGTCCCGGGACAGGTCGAGTCCGGTCATCTCACAGTCGATCCAGACCAAGCGGTCGTTCATGGGGTCACCCTACGGCCCGGGCACACACCTCCTCGTCCCCGGTCTCCTCCGGGCCTCGGGTGCGGAACGTCTCGCGATACGAGGCCGGCGGCACGCCCAGTTGTTTGCGGAAGTGCCCGCGCAGCGCCACCGGCGAGCGGAATCCGCAGCGCCGGGCGATCTCCTCGACCTGGAGATCGGTGGTCTCCAGGAGCCGTTGCGCCTGGAGCACCCGCTGGGTCAGCAGCCACTGCAGCGGGGCGCTGCCGGTGAGCGTGCGAAAGCGCCGGTCGAAGGTGCGCCGACTCATGTACGCGCGGGTCGCCAACTGCTCGATGTCGAAGCGATCCGCGAGGTTCTCCAGCGCCCACGAGATCACCGTGGCCAGCGGGTCGCCGCTGATCTCCTCGGGCAGGGTCAGGTCCATGTACTGGGCCTGGCCGCCGATCCGGTGCGCGGGCACGACCAGGCGCCGGGCGAGCGCGTTGGCCGCGTCCGGACCGTGGTCGAGCCGGACCAGGTGCAGACACAGGTCGATCCCGGCCGCGGTGCCGGCGCTGGTGAGGATGTCGCCGTCGTCCACGTACAACTCGCGCGGGTCCACCCGGACCTTCGGATAGCGCTTGGCCAGCGCGGGCGCGTACATCCAGTGCGTGGTCGCCGGACGGTCGTCGAGCAGACCGGCCGCGGCCAGCACGAAGGCGCCGCCGCACAGGCCGACGATCCGGGCCCCCTCGCGGTGCGCCCGACGCAGCGCCTCCAGGACGGGCGGCGGCGGCATCCGCGACGGGGAGTGCCACGCGGGCACGATCACGGTGCCGGCCCGGGCGAGCGCGTCGAGGCCGTACGGGGCGATCAGTTCGACGCCGCCGGTGGTGCGGAGCGGTCCGGGTTCGGCCGCGCATACCAGTAATCGGTAGTTCGGCACGCCGGCGTCGCGTCGATCGACCCCGAACACCGATATCGGGATCGAACTCTCCAGGATCGGCGAGTTGGCGAACAGCAGCACCGCGATGGTGTCCGGCCGCCGCCGGCCGAGCAGCGGGCGCTCCCGCCCCGGGGCCAGGACCCCCTCGCCGTCGGGGTCGTACTCGCCGTCGAGGTCGATGTCGTCGGCGTACTCGCCTTCGTCGTCGACCGAGTCGTGTTCGGGCGGGGCCTCGGAGAGCACGGTGGACGCCGCGACGATCACCGCCGCGTCCTCGTCGCCGCCCGGATCGACGTCGATCGCGCCCGTCGTGCCCGTCGCGTCGATCGCGCCGGACTCGGCCGGATGATCGGCATCGACCACGCGTGCTCGGCCCCGTCGCCGGTCCTTGCGGCTGTCGATCCTGCTCATGGCCCCGATCGCCCCCTTCACCCCTCTGTGACCTGCACGGCCCCGGTCGTGCCGGCGGTCCGGATCGCGCAGGCGGTCCCGCCCCAGTAGTTCACAGGCGTCACTCGCGTAACCCAAGATCGGAACTTACTCTCTCTTACCTTGTCTATGCATGGTGTTCTCTACGTGACGTTATGTAGATATGCGTGTTTGTGACGGTGGTCACATCGCGGAACTTATCGACAATTGCGCGGGCTGTCAGGCCCCGGGACGCCGCCGGGCGGCGTGCAGCAGGTGCAGGGCGCCCTCGGGCAGTTCCCGACCGCGCGGCCACACCGCGCGCAGGATGCGATCCAGGGCGGGCAGATCGGCCACCGGGACGGCCACCAGACGCCCCTCGGCCAGGTCCTCGCGCACCGCCAGATCGGACAGCACGGCGGGCGCGGATCCGGCGATCGCGGCCGAGCGCAGCGGCGCCGTCGCCCCCAACTCCAGGGCGGGCACGGCCACTCCGTCGTAGGCCGCCAGCGCCCGCTCCAGCGTCTCCCGGGTGCCCGAGCCCGCCTCGCGCAGCAGCAGCGGCGTGTTCGCCAACTCGGCCGCCGCGATCGGGCGCCGCCGCCGGGCCCACGGGTGGGTCGGCGCGACCACCACCACGAGCCGGTCCCGGCCCACCGCCGCCGACTGCAGGTCGCGCGGGATCCAGGGCCCCTCGACGAAGCCGATGTCGGCCTCGCCCGCCCGCAGCGCCTCGATCACGTGCAGGCTGTTGGTGACCTGGAGGCCGACGTGCAGCCCGGGCACCGCCTCGCGCAGCACGGTCAGCCAGCCGGGCACCAGGTGCTCGGCCACGGTCAGGCTCGCCGCCACCCGCAGGCGGTCCTCCTGCCGGGCCTTGAGCGCGGCGGCGCCCTCCACCAGCGCGTGCGCCTGGTCGAGCACCCCACGCGCCCAGTCGGTGATCACCAGGCCCGCCGCGGTGGGCACCGAGCCGGTGGTGCTGCGCTCCAGGAGCCGTACGCCGAGCCGTCGCTCCAGGGTGCGCATCCGCGCGCTGGCCGAGGGCTGGCTGATCCCGAACCGGCGGGCCGCGGCACCCAGGCTGCCGTTCTCGGTCACCGCCACGAGCAGTTCCAGCGTGTACAGATCCGGCAACCGGTCCGCCGGGCGCGCGTTCGAGGTCATAGCCAAACCCTATGACCTGCCAGGCAATCGACCGCTACCCGCGCGGGGACGGCGGGCCGAGGGTGGTGATCATGACCCTGACGATCGCGCGGCGCGCCCACCACCGGCAGTCCCCGGCTCCGGCCGGGACGGCGACGGCCCGACTGTGGCCGGGGCTGCTCGCGGCGGCGCTCGCGGTGGCCGCGAGTTGGGGCGCGCACCGGATCTGGCCGCACGTACCGATGCTCACGGTCGCGGTGGCCCTGGGTGTGCTCGCCGCCAACGTGCGGGCGCTGCCCGCCGCCACCGCGCCGGGGCTCGGCTTCGCGGGGCGGCGGCTGATGCGCGCCGGCGTGGTGCTGCTCGGGCTCAAGCTCGCCCTCGGCGACATCGCCGGTCTCGGGCTGCCGACCGTGGCGATGGTGATCGTCGTGGTGATGGTCACCTTCTTCGCCACCCGGTGGCTCGGCCGGCGCATGGGGCTGCCCGGCGACCAGCCGCTGCTGATCGCGACGGGCTTCTCGATCTGTGGCGCCTCCGCCGTCGCCGCGATGAACGGGGTCAGCGACAGCGACGAGGAGGACGTGGTCACCTCGGTCGCGCTGGTCACCCTGTGCGGGAGCCTGGCGATCGGGGTGCTGCCGCTGCTGCGGGCGCCGCTCGGCCTGGACCCGACCTCCTACGGCGGCTGGGTCGGCGCGAGCGTGCACGACGTCGGCCAGGTGGTGGCGGCGGGCGGGGTGGCCGGTCCGGTCGCGCTGCACACCGCGGTCGTGGTCAAGCTGATGCGGGTGCTGCTGCTCGCGCCGATCGTGGCGGGCACCGCGTACACGCTGCGCCGTCGGGCCGCGCGGGCCGGTGACAACGGGCGGGCCGGGTCCCGTCGGCCGCCGCTGATCCCGCTGTTCGTGCTCGGCTTCCTGGCCATGGTCGCCGTCCGCAGCACCGGCCTGCTGTCCGCCGACGCACTGGAGGCGGCCGGCACCGCGCAGGATCTGCTGCTCGCCGCGGCGCTGTTCGGACTGGGCGCCATGGTTCGGCTCGGCCGGCTGATTCGCACGGGGTGGCGCGCGCTGCTGCTCGGCTTCGCCTCCTGGGTGCTGATCGCCGGCGCGGCCTACGGCGGGGTGCTGCTCACGATGTGAACCCGCGCGGGACCGACGTCGCCGGGTCCGCGAAAGCGTCGAACCCGCCGACGGCCCGGCGCGTGTCGGGCCGTCGGACAGGTTCGACGTCGGCGCCGCGGCGCGGGTGGGCGTGCGGGTGGGTCGGCGTCCGACCAGCGGATCGCCGCCCGTGACGACGCGGTCGCCCGGACGCACGGTGTCGCCCTGACCAACGCTCGGGCGGGGTCCGGGGTAACGCCCGTTCCCCCTGCGGCGTCGGTCGGCACCCCCGAACGGGCCTCCGGGGCCGGCTCGAACCGGCCCGCCGCGGCCCGTGCGGCGCCCTTTCGACCGGGTCCTAGACGGCCGCGTCCGCAACGCAATCACCCACACGGCCGCCCGGGTCTCCCCATTCACGGCCTTGTCCGGCTAATGTGCGTGTCTCGCCGAGGCTTTGCCCGGGGGATCCATCCCCGCGCGTGGTTCGGCGGACCGCACCATGCCCAGACCGGTACACGGCCCAGAGTCTTTTTTGTCCGGGAGAACCCCGGCCGACCCTGTCGAATGTGCGGGTCGGCGCAGTAATCTGGTACAGAAAGCCCCGAGGCGCCCCTCCACAGCAAAGACGCCCGATTCCCATGGCTGCTTTCGAGTTCAGTGACTTCCCGGACGGCACTCCGTTGCTCCGTCCCGATTCCCCCCAACAGCGCGATCCCGCGTTCCAGCATCCCGTCGTGGTCGGTTTCGACGGGTCCGAGTCCAGCGAGCGAGCCCTCGCGTACGCGTCGGGCATGGCGCGCAGACTCGGCGGCGGGCTGGTGATCGTGCACGTGGCCAACCGGATTCCGGCCACCGTGTGGGCCGGCTGCGAACCGCCGGTCTTCATCGACGTGCCGGACAGTCGTTCCGAGGCTTTGGGCCTGGAGTTGGCCTGCGCGGACCACCTCAGCGACGTGCCGTGGATCCTGGTCGAGCGCGGGGGTGACATCTGCCACGAGATCGAGGACGTCGCGCGCGAGTTCACCGCCGACGCGATCGTGGTCGGCGGATCCACCGGGCTGGCCAGTCGGATCTTCGGATCGGTCGCGTGCCGTCTGGTCAAACACGCCAAACGCCCGGTCGTGGTCATTCCCTGAGCCCCGCACCCGCGCTTTTTTCCTTACCGGGATCCCCGGGCCCGTGCTCCGGGACCATTCCCGCGCCCATTTGCGATCACCGCGTGATCGAACCTCGAACGCATCTGCATTACGTTGGCCGCGGACACGGGGCACGAGGATCGCGAGGCACGAGGTTGGCGGATTATCGGATCGAAGACCTCGCCCGCGAGGGGGGCACCACCGTACGCAACGTACGGGCATACCAGGATCGCGGACTGTTGCCGCGGCCCAGGCGCCAGGGCCGGGTGTCGCTGTACGAGGACGCCCATCTGGGCCGGCTGCGCCTGATCGGCCAACTCCTGGAGCGCGGCTACAGCCTGGTCAGCATCAAGGAACTGCTCGACGCCTGGGACGGCGGGCGCAGCCTCGGCGGCGTGCTCGGCCTGGTCGCCGAGGCGAGCGGTCCGTGGAGCGAGGAGACCCCGGAGCGGATGACCCGCGCCGAGTTGATCGCGATGTTCGGCGGACTGTCCGATCCGGTCGCGCTCGCCGGGGCGGTGCGCCTGGGCCTGCTCGAACCCGAGGACGACTCGCTGACCGTGTTCCGGGTGCCCAGTCCGCGCGAGCTGGCGGTCGGCGCCGAGCTGCACGCGGCCGGCGTCCCGGTGGGCGCGGTCACCGAGCAGTTGCGGATGTTGCGCGCCGCGATGGAGCACGTGGCCGAGGGCTTCGGGCGGTTGATGGAAACGCACCTGCTGCCCGCCGACGGCGACGCGGACGAGACGGCGGAGATGATCCGTCGGATGCGTCCGCTGGCGCTGCGCGCGGTGGAGGCCGAACTGGCCCGGGCGATGCGCCGTACGGCCGCCCGCCGGCTCGGCGAGGAGCTGGGGAAGGTGCTGCGCGAGGAGCCCGAGCGCACCCGGACCGAGCCGGTGCCGGCCGACGACGCCGCGGAGCCGGCCCTGGATCGGCACGCGTTCATGTCCGACGCGTGGATCGCGGCGGTGTCCCGGCTGAGCCGGTTGATCACCCCGGATCCGGAGAAGCGCACGCCGCATCCGGCGATCGTGGACATCGTGGTCAGCGACGTCCCGGACCGCGAGGACCCGGCCGAGCTGCATCTGGACGTCTTCCAGGGCCGCGTCCTGGTCCGCCCGGGCCTGCTGCCGGGGCCGGACCTGATCGTGCACATGGACTACGACACCGCCCGCCGGGTGATCCTGCTCAACGACCGGCACGCACCGCGTGAGGCGCTGGCCGCCGGCCGGATGACCGCCCGGGGCGACCTGTTCGGGCTCACCGTCTTCCGCGAGGCGCTGGCGGGGTTGTCCAACTGGGACCTGGGCGCGGTGCTGCGCGAGCTGACCGCGGGCGAGGGCGCGCCGGACAAGGCGTAGGAGCGGTCCGGGGTCAGGCCCGGATGCGGCGCAGCAGGTGCTCGGCGTAGTCGCCGAACAGCGCCGCCATGTCCACGTGTTCGGGGTCCAGCAGCCATTGCAGCTGGAGCCCGTCCATCATCGCGAAGATCTGCGCGGCGACCGCGGCCGGGTCCACGTCCGCGCGCAGTTCGCCCGACGCCACACCGGCCTCCAGGGACGCGGTGACGCTCGCCCGAAGGCGCGCGTAGCGGTCCCGGGCCCACCCGTGCGCGGGGTGGTCGGTGGTGACCGCCTCGCCGGTGAGCACGGTGAAGAGCTGGACCAGGCCGGGGATGGCCTGGTTGTGCCCGGCGAGTTCGGTGAACTTGGCCAGGACCGCCGCGCCGCCGAGCGGAAGTTCCGCCAGGTCCAGGTGCGCCATGTCCATCCGGTCGCGCAGGTCGAGCACCGCGACGAGCAGTTCCTGCTTGCTGCGGAAGTGGTGCAGCAGCCCCGCCTGGGTGAGTTCGGCGCGCTCGGCGATGCGCGCGAGCGAGGTTCCCCGGTAGCCGTTCTCGGCGAATTCCTGAAGCGCGATGTTGAGGATGCGCGTACGCCGCGCGTCCCCCGACGCGTACCCCCGTCCGCGCGGTCTGGCCCGCCCGGACCGGGTCGGCGGGGAGTCGGAGAGATCGTCGGGTCGTACGTCCATGGCCCCATCCTGCCGTGTCCCGGCGAAGGCCCGTCGAAGAGCAGGTCACGCAGAGATAACAAAACTACCGACTATAAAGTTTTCCGATTACGGTACGAGGAGGTCCCCCACCGACTCGTCCGGCGGAATCCGGATCGATCGGGAACGCGAGCGGAAGGCAGACGACGATGTCCGACCCCACCCCCACCGAAGCCACGGACGGCGAGCTGCGCGAGCTGGTGACCCGCCTCACCCTCGAGGAGAAGTTGTCCCTGATCGTCGGCGAGGACTTCTGGTCCCTGCCCGAGATTCCGCGCATCGGCCTGCGCAAGCTGCGCGTCTCCGACGGCCCGGTCGGCGTCCGCGGCGTCACCTGGGACGAGCGGGACACCTCGCTGCTGTTCCCCAGCCCCACCGCGCTTGCCGCCGCGTGGGACCCGGAGGTCACCCGCCGGGCCGGTTTCGTGATGGGCGCGCAGACCCGCGACAAGGACATCCACGTCCTGCTCGCGCCGACGGTGAACCTGCACCGCAGCCCGCTCGGCGGCCGGCACTTCGAGTGCTACTCCGAGGACCCGCTGCTCACCGCGCGGATCGCGACCGCCTTCATCGAGGGGGTGCAGTCCGCCGGGGTCGGTGCCACGATCAAGCACTTCGTCGGCAACGAGACGGAGGACGACCGCATGTCCTACGACTCGCGGATCGACGAGCGCTCGCTGCGCGAGGTCTACCTGCTGCCGTTCGAGGAGGCCGTGCGCACCGGCCGGGTGTGGCTGGTGATGAGCGCGTACAACCGGGTCAACGGCGAGACGATGACCGAGAACTCGCGCCTGGTGAACGACGTCCTCAAGGACGAGTGGGGCTTCGACGGCGTGGTGATCTCCGACTGGATGGCGGTCCGCTCCACCGAGGCCGCGGCCGCGGGCGGCACCGACGTCGCGATGCCGGGCCCGTCCGAGGTGTGGGGCGAACCACTGCTCGCCGCCGTGCGCGAGGGCCGGGTCGCGGAGTCGCTGATCGACGAGCGGGTGGTCCGGGTCCTGCGCCTGGCCGCCCGCGTCGGTGTGCTCGGCGACCGCGCTCCGGCCGCGACCACCACCCCCGACGACGCGATCGCCACGCTGCGCGAGATCGCCGCCCGGGCCATGGTGCTGCTGGCCAACGACGGCACCCTCCCGCTCGACCCGAGCACGCTCTCCCGCGTCGCGCTGATCGGCCCGAACGCCCTGCGCCTGTCCGCTCAGGGCGGCGGCAGCGCGCACGTGAACCCCGCACACGTGGTCTCGATCCCCGAGGGCCTGCGCGCCGCTCTCGGCGACGACATCGAACTGACGCTCACCGAGGGCGCGTTCACCCACCGCGCGCTGGCCGACCTGTCCCTGGACACGGCCGTCGACCCGGAGACCGGCGAGCCGGGCCTGCGGGCGGAGTTCCTGGACGCCGACGGGAACCTGCTCTCCTCCGAACACCGCCTGGGGTCGAGCCTGATGTTCTGGCCGGACAACATCCCGGCCGGAGCGACCTTGATCCGACTGCGGGCCAACGTCACCCCGACCGTGTCCGGCACGAACATCCTGGACGTCCGCGGCGCGGGCCGGTTCGAGGTCGACATCGACGGCACGACCCGGACGATCGACATGAGCGCCCCCGAGGGCACCGACGTGATCGAGACGATCATGCGCCCGGAGGCCACCCGCATCGAAATCGAGGCGACGGCCGGTACGGAGGTGGCGATCCGGGTCGACTTCAGCCAGGGCGAGCGGTTCTTCATGGCCGCGCTCGGCCTGGGCTGGGCGAACCCGCGCCGCTCCGAGGAGGACGAACTGACCGCCGCGGTCGAGGCCGCCCGGGCGGCGGACGTGGCCGTGGTCGTGGTCGGCACCACCGACGACATCGAGTCGGAGGGCTTCGACCGGGCGAACCTGGCCCTCCCGGGGCGCTCCGACGAACTGGTGCGCCGGGTCGCCGCGGCCAACCCGAGGACCGTCGTGGTGGTCAACGCGGGCTCGCCGGTGCTGATGCCCTGGCGCGACGAGGTCGCCGCCGTGGTGTGGGCCTGGCTGCCCGGGCAGGAGGGCGGCGCGGCCCTCGGCGACGTGCTGACCGGCGCGGTCGAACCGGGCGGCCGGCTGCCCACGACCTACCCGGCCGCCGACACCGACGTCCCGGTGTACTCCACCGCCCGGGTCGACGGCGAGCACCACTACGCGGAGCGGTCCAGCAACATCGGCTACCGCGCCTGGGCCCTGGGCGAGGCCGCCCCCGCCTACCCGTTCGGCCACGGCCTGGGCTACACGAACTGGGCCTACGAGGAGGTCGCGGCCAAGGGCGACGCGGCCGGCGTCACCGTCGAGGTCACCGTCGCCAACACCGGCGACCGTCCCGGCCGCGAGGTGGTGCAGGTGTACCTGGAGACCGCCGACGGCACGCTGTGGGGCCGCCCGGAGCCGATCCGCCTGGTCGGCTTCGCCGCGCTCGACGTCGAGCCCGGCGCGCGGACGACCGCCACGATCGACATCGACGCCCGCACCCTGGCCCGCTGGAACGAGCGGGACGCGGCCTGGGCCACCGCGCCCGGCACCTACACCCTGCGCGTCGGCCGCTCCCTCGGCGACCTGCGCCTGAGCACCGACATCGGCCTCTGACCCGGGGCACGGGGGTGTCCCGATCCGACCCCCGGACCGGATCGGGACACCGCCGGCGCCGCGCGGGCGGGGGCCGGCCCCCGCCTCAGCAGCGCTGGCCGAAGGCCGGGTTGATGAACGCGAGCACGCCGGCCTCGTTGCCACAGACCCCGCTCACCGTTTCGATCGTGTCGGCCCGAACCGTGTGCGTCTCGGGACCGGCCGGCACGGCCACCGCCACCGTCGCGCCGACGACGGGGGCCGCGATGACGGCAGTGCTGACCAGAAGGCCGCGAACGATGCGCTGCATGGGGCGGTTTCCTTGTCTCCAGGTCCGGTGTCCGTCGAACGCCGACGAGCCGTGCCTGCCCAACGCCGCACCCCGCCCGAAGGACACGGCGGCTGGGCCGAACGACTGGCGGCCGACCCGCCCCGATCCGACATCCCCCGCGAGGTACCGGACTTCGCCGAAATTCGGCCCCGCGGGCGCCGCGGCCCTAGCGTGTCGCGTATGCAGCTCCGCATCGGAACCCGGTCCTCCCCCATGGCCCTCGCACAGGCTCGGCTCGTCGCCGCCCTGCTGTCCGGACAACCGCTCGAACCCACGATCGTCCCGCTGTCCACGAGCGGCGACCGCTGGGGCGGCAGCCTGGCCCGTCTCGGCGGCAAGGGCGCGTTCGTCAAGGAACTCGACCGCGCCCAACTCGACGGGGAGGTGGACCTGGTCGTGCACTGCCTCAAGGACATCCCGGGCGACGTGCCGCTGCCCGACGGGCTCACCATCGCCGCCTACCTGCCCCGCGACGACGTCCACGACTGCGTGGTCGGCGCACGCCTGGCCGACCTGCCGGCCGGCGCCCGGGTGGGCACCAGTTCGGTGCGCCGCGCGGCGCAGCTGCGGCGCCGGCACCCCGGGCTGACGCCGGTACCCATCCGCGGCTCGGCCAACGGTCGGCTGGCCAAGCTGGACGCGGGCGATTTCGACGCGCTGATCCTGGCCGTCGCCGGCCTGGAGCGGATCGGCGAACAGCGGCGCGTGGCCCAGATCCTGACTACCACTCAGATGTTGCCGGCGATCGGCGCGGGGGTGTTGGCGCTGCAGTGCCGGGTCGACGACGCGGCGACCCTGGCCGCCGCGCGGGCCCTGGACGACGCGTCCACCCGGGCCTGCGTCACCGCCGAACGGGCCCTGCTGCGCGAGCTGCGCGGCCACTGCCACAGCCCGATCGCGGCCCACTGCACCGACTCCGACACCGGCCTGACGCTGCACGCCGCGGTGTACTCCGCCGACGGCGCGGACCTCCTGGAGGCCACCGACCACGGCTCGGAGCCGGACAAGCTCGGCGTCGCGGTCGCCGGCGAACTGCTCGCCAAGGGTGCCCGCACCCTCATCGACGAGATCCCGCACTGACGAGTCCGTCACCGCCGCCCCGGCGGGCGGCGGTGACGGACCGGGCCGACCCCGTCATCCGGTGTTCAGGCACTTCTGCACGGTGCTCTGCAACTCGTCGGGCAGCTTGTTGGTGCGCGCGTACTCCTGGTCGAACGCGTTCATCTGCGCCTGGCTGTACTTGCCCTGTAGCTCGGTCAGCGTGCACTGGCAGTAGCGGGTGTTGTTGTTCGAGGTGCCGAGGCAGCCGTTGAGGAAGCTCGTCGAATACGAGGACGACCAGTCGCCGCCGGTCCCCGCGGAGGTGCCCGGCGAAGTCGGGGTGCCCGGCGCGCTCGTGCGCGGACGCGTCGTGGTGGGTCGGCCGGCGGTGGGCGTCGGCGAGGTGTCGTCCGTGGCGCGCGTGGTGGAGCTCTCCTCCTCCGACGGGCTTGGGCCGCTCGCGCTCTGCGTCTTCTTCGCCCCCAGGCCCCCGAAACCGTCGTCCCCGCTGCTCCCGCAGGCGCCGACGGCGCACGTCAGCATCACCGCGAGCAGTCCGACTTTCACAGTGCGCATGTATTCCCCCTAAAACGACGTGATCGTGACTCTCCTCCCCTCGCTCTGCCCCCGACAAGGGGAACTTTTCGGCCATTGCATAACGGTTTCGTCTTCGGATCGCCACATCGCACGCCGCCGCCGGCCGGGTTTACCGCTCGACAAACTCCGACAAACCGTCCATGAACGTGCCGATCGTCACATTCCATGGCGTTTAGCGGTCGAGTCTGTCCACTATGGACGGGTTGCCTCCCATCGAACGGAGTTGCCTCCCCGTCGGACGGCAGAAAGGAACGGCACACCATGAGCCTGACGCCCGAGCACGTGACCGCGCTGCGCGGCCTCGCCGCCGATGTCTCGGCCCTCGGCGCCGAGGGTGCCCAGCGGCACCCCGCGTTCGCCGGTTCCGCCGGTTCGATCGCCGACCGCGCGGACGCGCTGTCCACACAGGCACCGCCGTTCCACAAGGTGGCGCTGCGCCGGATCGGCGACGCACTCCGGGCCTGCGCCGAGTCCCGCGAGGCGGGCGATCCGGAGCGGGTCGCCGCCACCCAGCGCACCGCCGCGCACCTGGCCGACCGGCTCGTCATCGCCCTGGACCGCTACGCCGCGGCCTCGCCGACCGCGACGCCGGCCACCTGCACCCGCTGCAACGAGCCGTACATCGCCCAGTTGATCCCCACTCAGCGGCGCTACCTGTCCCGGATCGACGCCCCCGTGTCGGGGCAGGTGTTCAACGCGTCGGGCACCACCTACATCGTCGAGCGCCACGTGTTGTGCGCGTTCGGGGGTGCGACCGACCCGGCCGGCCTGCCCGAATTCGAGAACCCGGCCGACCTCGACAACGCCTGACCGCACGGCACGCCGACGCCGGCGCGCACCGAAGAGGCCGGTTCCCCGTCCGGGGCCCCGGCCTCTCTCGTCTTCGCGGTCCCTCGCGGTCCCCGGTCGCCGTCGCGGTCCTCGGCCGTCGCCGGTCCTAGCGGTCCTTCTTCAAACGTCGCAGGTATTCACGTGTCCAGCCGGTGACCTTGACCACCTCGGACTGCTTGACCCCCGCGCCCATCGCCCGGATCGCCGCCCGCTTGAGTTCCTGACGCGCCTCTTCGTGCGCCTTCTCGGTTTTTCGGTAGGCCTTCGCGGCCCTGACCAGGCCTTCTTCGGCGGCTTCGGGATCCGCGCCGCCGACATCCTTGTGATCCACACCGTCAGGATGCCATATGTGCGGCCACCTCCGTAGGCCAACACAGTTGACATTTACCGATCCAAGAAGGAAACTGGAGACCGAACCGAAGGTGAACGGAAGGTTAACGTCACCAGTCACGGAGGAAGCACCATGCTGAAGACCCTCACCGCCCCCGCCATGTGCACCCGTTGCGGCGAGCCGTATGTCGCGGCGCTCAGCCCGCGCTCGCTCGTCACCCTGCAGACTCCGGTGTTCCGCGCCCCGGAGATCGTCGGCGGCCGGTTGATGACGATCGACGACACCGTCTGCCTCGTCGAGCGGCACGCCCCCTGCACGGGTCTCGGCAACTACCGCTGATCCTCGCCGGCGGCCGGCACGGCCGCCGGCATCCCGGCGTCGACCAGTCGACGCGGCAGTTCGCCGTACCCAGTGCTCTCGACCTCGACGCGCTCCCCGTCCCCGGCCACACCATGTGGACCGGGGACGTCGCGTTGCCCCCGCGAAACCCGGCGGCCCCGGGCCCCGTCCCCGAGGCGATGTCGCATACGGTTCCCCACACGGACGCTGCTACGAAAGAATCACATCCACAGGGCGCGTACGGGGAGGCGTTTGCGGTGGCTCGGTTGTGGCTCGGCAGCCGGTATCGGCTGGACGAAAAGCTCGGCTCGGGCGGCAACGCAACCGTATGGCGGGCCTGGGATCGCAGGATGCAGCGCTTCGTCGCGGTCAAGGTGCTCAAGGAGTCCTTCGGCGGATCCAACAGCATGGACCGCTTCGGCCGGGAGGCGCTGATCCTCGGCCGGCTCTCCTCGCCCAACATCATCGTGGTGCACGACCGCGGCCTCAAGCAGGTGGTCCGGCACCCCGGCGAACCCGACCGCACCCCCCGAGGAAGTCGCCTCCCGTGGGCCCGGAGCACTCCGCGCCCACGGTCGCCCGGCGGCCGGGCGATGTCGCGACGCGGGTGTTCGACCACGACGCCGAGACGCTGCACGACGCGCAGGTGACCTCCGCGCTCGGCGCCGGACCCGCCGACATGCGGGAGACCGACGGCAAGGTCATGTACCTGGCGATGGAGCTGATCACCGGCCGTACGCTGGCCCAACTCGTCGCGGACGGCACGTGGTTGCCGATCGGCCTCGTGATCGGCTGGGCGATCCAGCTGTGCGACGCGCTCGACGTCGCCCACTCGGGCGACGTCCTGCACCGCGACATCAAACCCGCGAACGTCATGGTCACCTCGCGCGGGGTGGTCAAGGTGCTCGACTTCGGCATAGCGCGCTACATGCAGAAGGAGTCCTCACGCGCGGGCATCACGCTGCCCGGCAGCATGATCGGCACTCCGGCGTACATGGCGCCCGAGCAGATCCGCGGCGAGACGGTCGACGGCCGCGCCGACCTGTACGGCGTGGGCTGTGTGCTGCACGAAATGCTCACCGGCGCGCCGCCGTTCGGTCTGGACCACCCGCACTCGATGATGCACGCCCACCTGGAGAAGCCGCCCGAGTCGGTGCGCAACTCCCGGTTGGAGGTGCCGGAGGATCTGGCCGCGCTGGTGCTGGCGCTGCTCAGCAAGCGGCCGGAGAATCGGCCGGCGAACGCGGCCGAGGTCCGGGATCGACTGGACGACCTGTCCGTCAAGCCGCCGCGCAACCTCGCCCCGCAGCCGTGGGGGGTGCCGGCGCCGGAGTCGGTCGCGACGATCGACCCGCAGCCGACCGTGGACCAGCCGGTGCGGCTGGTGCCGCCGCCGACCGGGTCGCGGCCGGTGCGGGCGAACGATTCGATCCAGGCGCTGCGGGACGAGATCGGGCGACAGGTCCGGGCGTTCGGCCACGACCATCCGGACACGCTGCGGATGCGCGAGCAGTTGGCGGACCGGCTCGGCCGGGACGGCGATCCGACCGCGGCGATGCGGCTGCTGCGCGAGGTGATCTCGGACAGCGGCCCGCTGCGCGGCGCGCTCGACCCGCGCACGCTGCGGGCGCGGCGGCGGCGGGCGCACTGGACCGCGGCGGCGGGCCGGCCGGCGGAGGCGGCCAAGCTGCTCCGGAACCTGCTGCCGGACCAGGTCCGGGTGATGGGCACCGACCACATCGAGACGCTACAGATCCGGCACGAACGGGCCCGCCGGGAGGGCGAGGCGGGCAACTTCATGACCGCGGTGCATCAGCTGCGCACGCTGATCCCCGACGTGATCCGGGTGCTCGGGGCCGAGCACCGGCTGGTGATCGAGCTGTGGGACGAGCTCACCTTCTGGGAGCACCGGCTGGACGGCCACGGCGACCAGGACGCGGCACTGGCGCGCGACGGGTCCTGACCGGACGGGCGGCCGGCGGCGGGGCCCGCCGCCGGCCGCCCGTCGCGGGCCCGCGTCGCCCACGGTCGTCCCGTCCGTCACAGCGCGAGCATGTCCCGCAGTTCGCGCTTGAGCACCTTCCCGACCGCGTTGCGCGGCAGCGCCCGTTCGGTGAAGCGAACCAGCGTGGGCACCTTGAACGCGGCGAGCCGACGCGCCACGTGCCCGCGCAGTTCGGCCGCGCTCGCCGCGCCGGGCACGTGCAGCCGGACCACCGCCGCGACCTCCTCGCCCAGGTCGTGGTGCGGCACCCCGACCACGGCCACCTCGGAGATCGCCGGGTGCTCGAACAGGATCGCCTCGACCTCGGCCGAGTAGACGTTCTCGCCGCCTCGGATGATCACGTCCTTGAGCCGGTCGACCACGTACAGCCGCCCGTCGGTGTCGACGTAGCCGAGGTCGCCGGTACGGAACCACCCGCCGGGGAATGCCTCCTCGCTCTCCCGGGGCCGATTCCAATAGCCCCGGACCACGTGCGGGCCGCGCACCCGGATCTCGCCCGTGCGTCCGATCGGCAGTTCCTCCCCGGTCAGCGGGTCGGCCACCCGCAGATCCGCGACCGGCACCGGGTGCCCGACGCTGTCCGGGTGTTCGTAGTAGTCGTCGCCCGAGTTGACCACCACCACGCAGGTCGTCTCGGTCATCCCGTAGGCGTTCAACGGCACGATCGTGTTGCCGGACATGCCGCCCACCAGGGCGACCAGGTCCGGCGGCACCGGCGAGCCGCCCATGCCCAGGCTGGTCAGGCTGGACAGGTCGCGCCCGGCGCGCAGCGGCGACTCGACCAGCCGGCGCAGCAGCGTGGGCACCATGTTGGCGGTGGACAGCCGCTCGGTCTCGATCAGTTCGAGCGCGGTGGCGGTGTCCCAGTGGTGCATCAGGCACAGCTTGGCGCCCTGGGCGGCGCCGATGTACAGGCCGGACAGGCCGGCGACGTGGAAGAACGGGTAGACCTGCAGGCTGCCCGGCGCGGCCGCGCCGGTCGGGAACCCGTCGGGCAGCGCCGGGCCCTTGGCCAACTCGGCGATGGGCAGGCCGGCGCGGGCCAGTGCGACCGCCCGGGTCAGCTCCATCGTGTGCAGGTTGGTGGTGTGGTTGTGGTGGGTGGCGACCGCGCCCTTGGGGCGCCCGGTGGTGCCGGACGTGTAGATGATGGTCGCGTCGTCGAACGGCTCCGGGCCGCCGTCCGGCAGCGCGCACTCGCCGGTGAACCCGCGCAGCAGCGCCGTCAGGTCCGCCTCGCCGGCCGCCGGCGGCTCGTCGAGACCGGCCACCAGGGTGGGCAGTGCGCCGCCGGCCCGCCCCCGGATCAGGTCGGCCCGCTCGTCGTCGCAGATCAGCACCGTGGTGCCGGAGTCCTCCAGGGCGTAGCGGAGTTCGTCGACGGTCCACCACGCGTTCAGCGGTACCGCGATCGCGCCGAGCACCTGGGTAGCCCAGAACGCGAGCGGCCATTCGATCCGGTTGCGCATCGCGACGGCCACCCGGTCGCCGCGCCGCACGCCGTACTCGTCGGCCAGATGTCGGGCCAGGTGGGCGACGAGGCGGTGTTGTTCGGCGTAGGAGATGCGCTCGCCCCGGTAGACCAGCGCGTCCCGGTCGCCGTGGCCGATCAGGCCCTCGAAGACCGCGCGCAACGTCGGCGGGGCCTTGCTCAGCACCCGCCAGGGAATGCCGTCGTGGACGACCTCCTCGATCGCGTAGGCCGATTCGGGTCCGGTCAGTTCGGCCAGGGCCTGTGTCCGATCCAGCATCCGGTGGGTCCACCTCCTGCACGCTGCGAGCGACTGGTGTACCGGGGGTTGGGAGCGCATCCACGCTAATGCGGAGATCGCATCGCGGGAACCTTTTGCCGGGCGCTTCGCGCCGGCTCGCGAGGGACCACTTCTCTGCGGCTCCGCCGCTCTCCGCGCTGCGCGCGTCGATCGCGTGGGCGGCCCGGGGCGTGGGCGCTGACGCGCCACGGGGTGGCGGTCGCAACGGCTTGCTCGCGGAGAGAGACGGTGGGCGGGCGAAGTCGCGGGGGGAGTGAAGGGGCGGGCCGGGGTCGTGGTGGCGGCGGCGGCTTTTTGTTGGGCGCTTCGCGCCGGCTCGCGAGGCACCGCTTTTCTGCTCCCCCGCTTCGCTCCTCCGCAGAAAAGCGGCACCCCGCTCGCGGCTGTGCGCCCCTCCGCTTCGCTCCGGGTCGCCCAGCCCAAAAAACAAACGGCGGCTCCGCCGCTCTCCGCGCTTCGCGCGTCGATCGCGTGGGCGGCCTGGGGCGTGGGCGCTGACGCGCCACGGGGTGGCGGTCGCAACGGCCGACTCGCGGAGAGAGACGGTGGGCGGGCGAAGTCGCGGCGGGAGCGAAGGGGCGGGCCGGAGTCGTGGTGGCGGCGGCGGCTTTTTATTGGGCGCTTCGCGCCGGCTCGCGAGGCACCACTTTTCTGCTCCCCCGCTTCGCTCCTCCGCAGAAAAGCGGCACCCCGCTCGCGGCTGTGCGCCCCTCCGCTTCGCTCCGGGTCGCCCAGCCCAAAAAAACACAAGGCGGCTCCGCCGCTCTCCGCGCTGCGCGCGTCGATCGCGTGGGCGGCCCGGGTCGTGGGCGCTGACGCGCCACGGGGGTGGCGGTCGCAACGGCCGAATCGCGGAGAGAGCCGGGGGCGGGCGAAGTCGCGGGGGGAGTGAAGGGGCGGGCCGGGGTCGTGGTGGCGGCGGCGGCTTTTTGTTGGGCGCTTCGCGCCGGCTCGCGAGGCACCGCTTTTCTGCTCCCCCGCTTCGCTCCTCCGCAGAAAAGCGGCACCCCGCTCGCGGCTGTGCGCCCCTCCGCTTCGCTCCGGGTCGCCCAGCCCAAAAAACAAACGGCGGCTCCGCCGCTCTCCGCGCTTCGCGCGTCGATCGCGTGGGCGGCCTGGGGCGTGGGCGCTGACGCGCCACGGGGTGGCGGTCGCAACGGCCGACTCGCGGAGAGAGACGGTGGGCGGGCGAAGTCGCGGCGGGAGCGAAGGGGCGGGCCGGAGTCGTGGTGGCGGCGGCGGCTTTTTATTGGGCGCTTCGCGCCGGCTCGCGAGGCACCACTTTTCTGCTCCCCCGCTTCGCTCCTCCGCAGAAAAGCGGCACCCCGCTCGCGGCTGTGCGCCCCTCCGCTTCGCTCCGGGTCGCCCAGCCCAAAAAAACACAAGGCGGCTCCGCCGCTCTCCGCGCTGCGCGCGTCGATCGCGTGGGCGGCCCGGGTCGTGGGCGCTGACGCGCCACGGGGGTGGCGGTCGCAACGGCCGAATCGCGGAGAGAGCCGGGGGCGGGCGAAGTCGCGGGGGGAGTGAAGGGGCGGGCCGGGGTCGTGGTGGCGGCGGCGGCTTTTTGTTGGGCGCTTCGCGCCGGCTCGCGAGGCACCGCTTTTCTGCTCCCCCGCTTCGCTCCTCCGCAGAAAAGCGGCACCCCGCTCGCGGCTGTGCGCCCCTCCGCTTCGCTCCGGGTCGCCCAGCCCAAAAAACAAACGGCGGCTCCGCCGCTCTCCGCGCTTCGCGCGTCGATCGCGTGGGCGGCCTGGGGCGTGGGCGCTGACGCGCCACGGGGTGGCGGTCGCAACGGCCGACTCGCGGAGAGAGACGGTGGGCGGGCGAAGTCGCGGCGGGAGCGAAGGGGCGGGCCGGAGTCGTGGTGGCGGCGGCGGCTTTTTATTGGGCGCTTCGCGCCGGCTCGCGAGGCACCACTTTTCTGCTCCCCCGCTTCGCTCCTCCGCAGAAAAGCGGCACCCCGCTCGCGGCTGTGCGCCCCTCCGCTTCGCTCCGGGTCGCCCAGCCCAAAAAAACACAAGGCGGCTCCGCCGCTCTCCGCGCTGCGCGCGTCGATCGCGTGGGCGGCCCGGGTCGTGGGCGCTGACGCGCCACGGGGGTGGCGGTCGCAACGGCCGAATCGCGGAGAGAGCCGGGGGCGGGCGAAGTCGCGGGCGCCGCGTTGCTTCTTGTTGGGCGCTCCGCGCCGGCTCGCGAGGCACCACTTTTCTGCTCCCCCGCTTCGCTCCTCCGCAGAAAAGCGGCCCCTCGCTCGGGGTCGGCTGTCCCTCCGCTTCGCTCCGGGCCATCCGACCCACAACACCGCGGCTCCGCCGCTCTCCGCGCTGCGCGCGTCGATCGCGTGGGCGGCCCGGGTCGTGGGCGCTGACGCGCCACGGGGGTGAGAGGTGGGGAGGCCAGGCTCGCGGGATGACGCGGGTCCCACCCCGCCTGGTCACCGTCGCGATGTGGGCCTTGCCCGGTGACCCGAGTCGTTGGTGCATCCCGTCGGCGCGTCAGCGCCCACGACCCTGGTCGAGATGGTGATCGACGCGCGAAGCGCGGAGAGCGGCGGAGCCGCCGCTTGTTTTTTCAGGCTGGGCGACCCGGAGCGAAGCGGAGGGGCGCACAGCCGCAAGCGGGGTGCCGCTTTTCTGCGGAGGAGCGAAGCGGGGGAGCAGAAAAGCGGTGCCCCGCGAGCCGGCGCGAAGCGCCCAACAAAAAGCCACCGCCGCCGCCACGACTCCGGCCCACCCCTGCCCTCCCGCCGCGACTGTGCCTGCCGTCCTGCTCCCGTCGCGACCGCGCCCACCCACCCGCTCCCGCCGCGACCCCGGCCCACCCCTTCGCTCTCGTCACAACTCCAGCCCAGCCCGCTCCTCACCCCGCGACCCCGGCCCACCCCTTCGCTCCCGCAGCCGCGACCACGCCCACCCACCCGCTCGCGGCGGACTCCGGCACCGCGCGTGGCCTCCCCACGCCCACCACCTCACTCACCCCACGCCCCCGCTCACCCCGCAGCTCCAGCGCCCCACTTGCCCACCTCACGCCCCCCGCGCCGACCCCGCTCACCTCGCAGCCCCAGCACCCCTCCTTGCCCCCCACCACCCACGCACCACGCCTCTCACCCACTCCGCAATCCCGGCACCTCATCTCACCCACCCCACGCCCCGGCACCGCGCCCCACCCACCCCACAACCCCCGCACCCCATCTCACCCACCCCACGCCCCCGGCACCGCGCCTCACCCACCCCCAACCCCGACCCCGCTCACCTCACAACCCCGCCACCCCATCTCACCCACCCCACGACCCACGCACCACGCCTCACCCACCCCACGCCCCGGCACCCGCCCCGCCCCCCACCCGACTCCCCGCGCCCCCGCCCCATACCCCCATCCCCCACCCGGCGCAGCTTGTTGTGTTTTGCAACCGTTTCCGGCACGCTTGGCGCACATTCAGGGTGCGCGGTGATGAGGAGCAAGGCGATGTCGGACAGCGTTGAGCGGCGAGTGGTCCGTGAGGTCGGTGCCGCCACCCGGTTGATTCGGCTGTTGATGGCTCCTCCGCTCCAGGCCGCGGGGATCACCCAGGCGGAGTTTCACCTGCTCGCCCTTTTGGAGGAGCGCGGCACCTCGACCGGCAAGGAACTCGCCTGCCTGCTGAGCCTGGACAAGACCACGATCAGTCGGCAGTTGACCTCCCTGGAGGAGGCCCTGCTGATCGCCCGGACCACCGACCCGACCAATCGCCGATCGCACCTGATCACCGTCACCGAAGCCGGCCGGTTGCGGCTCGCCGACGCGCGCAGGCGCAGCCTCGCGGTGATGGCGGAACGGTTCGCCTCCTGGCCCAAGGAGGAACTGGGCGCGCTCGCGGACCACTTGGCCCGCTTCAACGACGTCCTGCGCGGCGACGTGGCGGAGGTCGGCGTCGAGCCCGATCGGACCCGGCCGAGCCAGGGCCGGTCGAGCGGATCGGACCGACCCTAGGGTCGGTCCGCCACCCTCGGGTGTACGCGCGGCCTCGCCCGGTAGACGTCGTATACGCCCTGCACCCGGCGCAGGGCCCGAAGCAGCTTCGGGAGGGTGGCCAGGTCGGCCAGGCGGATCGTGTAGGTCTGTCGGACGCGCATCTGCTGCGGCGGCGCGATCGAGGCCGAGGTGATGTCGGCGCCCTCCGCGTCGATCGCGGCGGTGACGTCGGCGAGGAGGCGGGGGCGGTCCAGGGCCTCCAGTTGCAGGGTGACCCGGTAGCCCTGGTCGGCCTGGTGCGGCAGCCAGGACGCGGCGACCACGTCGCGGCCGGCGCGGCGCATCTGCTGGACGTTGGTGCAGTCGGCCCGGTGTACCGCGACCGTGCCGCCGCGGATCACGAAGCCCGCCAACTCGTCCGGCGGCACCGGGGTGCAGCAGCGGGCCAGGCGGACCGGCGCTCCGGGCGAGCCCGGCACGCTGACCGCGGCCTCGCCGGGGTCGGAGGGGGCGCGTCGGGTCCGGGCCGGGGCCTGGGCGGCGGCCTCGTCGGGCGCGGCGGCCGGCTCGGGACGGCTCGCCGGGAGGGTCGGCGCGGCCTCGCCCGCGGCGGCCAGGTTGCCCAGCGGCGGGGCGAGCAGCGGATCCATCCGGCCCTCGATGCCGTTCGGATACTTGGCCAGCCAGGCTTCGATCGCCACCCGGGCCAGCGGGCTGCGGACGAACGAGAGCCATTCCTTCGACGGTGCCGCCGCGCCGGGCGGGGCGGTGATGATGGACACCGTCTCGCCGTCCGCCAGGACCGAACTCAGCGCCACCAGGCGGCCGTTGATCTGCGCGCCGATACATCGGTGGCCGGTCTGCTCGTCGATCGCGTAGGCCGCGTCCACGCACGTGGAGCCCGCCGGCAGGGTGAGCGGACGTCCCCCGGGGGTGAAGACCAGGAGCTCGCGGTCCGCCGACAGGTCGGCGGTCAGCGAGCTCCAGAAGACGTGTGCGTCGGGGATGCCGCCCTGCCAGGCGAGCAACCGGTGCAGCCAGGCGAGTTGCTCGGGGGCGTCGGGCCCGGCCTCCGCTTTCCCGGTGTGCGCCACGACGCCGAACTCGGCCAGGCGATGCATGCGACGGGTGCGGATCAGTACCTCGACCTTGTCGCCCTCGGGCAGCGTGATCGCGGTGTGCAGCGATTGGTACAGGTTGAACTTGGGGGTTGCGATGTAGTCCTTGAACTCGCCCGCGATCGGCGACCAGCAGGTGTGCAGTACGCCGAGCGCGCCGTAACAGTCGGTGTCGGCGTCGACCACGATCATCAGCCGGGAGAGGTCGAACGGGCTCAGGTCCTCGCGTCCGCGCCGCTTTTGTACGCGGCGCACGGATACGTGGTGCCGCGCGCGCGGCGATACCTCCGCCTCGATCCCGGCCTCGCGCAGCGCGCGTTTGACCGTCGTACACAGTTTCGACACGGCCTCGTCGGTGACCGCCTGACTGGCGCTGACCGTGCGCGCCGTGGCGGCGTGCTCCTCGGGTCGGAGCGTGGCGAAGACGATGTCCTCCAGCTCCGACTTGAGCACGTGGATGCCCAACCGCTCGGCGAGCGGGATGAACACCTCCTGCGTGGCCTCGGCGGTGCGGATCTGGCTGGCCCGGCGGCGATATCGGATCGTGCGCATGTTGTGCAGCCGGTCGGCCAGCTTGATCACGGTCACCCGCAGGTCCCGACCGGTGGCCACGATGATCTTGCGCATCGTCTCGGCCTCGGCCCGGTCGCCCAGGTCGACCCGCTCCAGCTTGGTCACCCCGTCGACCAGGTGTGTGACGTCGTCGCCGAACGCCGCGCGCACCTCTTCGAGGGTCAGGTCGGTGTCCTCGACCGTGTCGTGCAGCAGCGCGGCCACCAGCGTGGTGGTGTCGGCACCCAACTCGGCCAGGATCGTGGCCACCGCGAGGGGGTGCGTGATGTACGGCTCGCCGCTCTTGCGCATCTGCCCGCGATGGGACAACTCGGCAACCGCGTACGCCTCTTGAATGGCCGTCACATCGGCCTTCGGGTGGTGCACACGATGCACCTGGAGCAGCGGTTCGACCGCGTCCGGCGTGCGTCGACGGCTTCCGGTGAGGAACGTGACCGCGGCCAGACCCAGTCGTTGGATGGGTTGTTGGACAGGCCGGCGGGACAGTCGTCCGACGCGGTCGGACATGCTCCGGCTCGGAACGTCACCCTCGGCTCGCGGCGCACCCTTGGGCACACCGGCCCCGGCCGGCGGGTCGAGTCCCCCGATCGTCATGCGGCACCTCCGGCAGCTACCCCCGGAGTCGCCCCCGGGAATTCATGCTACCGACAACAACACGGACGGTGTCCGCGTGATGTCGCCCGTCACACACGATCACCCGCACGGGTCAGATGTGCCCGTCTCGGATGATGGTGAAGAGTCCAGCCTAACCCCTCGGGATCTTGTCCGAGCGCACACCCGCCGAGCCCGGGGAGGGCGCCCGCCGCGGGACCGGCGCGCGGGTAGTGGTGACGGGGCGTCAGTTCTCCTGCGCGCGCTCCCAGTACGTGCCGGCCAGCATCGCCTCGATCAACCCCCGGTGCAGCACCGTCTCGTCGAGGTCGGCCGGCTGCTCGCGCTCGCCGAAGTGCCACTGGCGGTGCGCGATGCGGGCCATCACCGCGCCGTGCCGCACCGCCGCGTACATCTCGAAGTAGCGCATGTCACGCGGCGTGTGGCCGGTCAGCTTCTCGTACTGCGCGCACACGTCCTCGGTGCGCATGAAGTCGGGCAGGCCGGGGAGGCCGTAGCGGGTGGCGATGTCCTGGAAGAACGCGTGGATGAAGATCATCCAGGCCAGGTCCAGTTCGCGCGGACCGACCGCGGCCATCTCCCAGTCCAGGACCGCGGTCGGCGTGAAGTCCACGTACAGGATGTTGCCGATGCGGGCGTCGCCCCAGCTGATCACGTCCGGGCCGACCTCGGCGGGGAAGTTGTCCTCCAGCCACTCGAACGCCCGATCCAGGAGCGGCACCCGCTGCCCCTCGATGCCCCACTCGTAGAACGCGCGCAGGTCGTCCAGGTGCCGGCGCAGCGCGGTCTCGCCGGCGCCGTCGTACTGGAGGAACGCGATCTCCTCGGGCGTGGTCTCGATCCCGTGGATCGCGGCCACCACGGCCACCGACTCCTCCTGGAGCCTGCGGCGCTGCTCGGGCGTGGCCGCGAGCATCCAGCCGTCGATCGTGTACGGCATCACGTCGGGCGGCGCGGCGCCCTCGGCCCGGCGCATCACGAAGAAGGGGGCGCCCAGCGGCCCCTCGTCCGGCTCGTTCCACAACAACGCGGGCACCGGGATCGAGCAGCGCTCGGCGACCAGCGTCATCACCGCGAACTGCTTGTCCATGTCGTAGCTCGGGAAGACCGGCTTGGCGTCCATCGCCGGCCGCATCCGCACCACGCAGCGTTCGGTGCGGCGCTCGCCGTCCGCGGTCCACGTCGCGTCGAACAGCAGCGTCTCGCTCGACATCCCGTTGCCCGACGGGGCGCGCAGCTCGGAGATCTCCGGCTCGGCGCCCTCGGGCAGTCGGCCCGCCAGCCAGACCAGCAGTTGATCGTGCACCGTCGCCAGGTCCCGCGTGCTGGTCTGCGGACGGGTGACCTCGTCGGAGTCGGCCACGACAACCTCCGGTATCCACGTCGCGAGCTGCGACCGGCGGTGCCGGACGTCCCTGCCGACGCCCGGTCCCCGCCCTGCGGGCAGCGTCCACCCGGCAGAAAAGTGAAACACGTTCTATCATGTGTGACACGTGTCATCAATGGTCGCGAGCGCCGGTACGGCCCGCGACAGGGCGGCCCCGGGGCCGCGACACCGCGGTCCTCGGCCCCCCTTCGCGACCGCCGGCCGGGATCGTTCGGACGCGATGCCGTGGCGCACCGGAGCGTGTTGCAGACTGGATGGATGTCGTCGACCCCCGCCGGGGTCCGCCTGCGTCCGCGCTGGTGGACCGAGTTGCTGCTGATCGTGGTGCTGTACGAGGCGTACTCGCTGAGCCGGCTCGTGGTCCGCGGCGACGCCGACGCCGCGATGCGCAACGCCGAGCGAATACTGCACGTGGAGGCGCTGAGCCACCTGGACCCCGAGCGCGTGCTCAACCGGGTCGTCTCGAACCACGTGTTGATCGGCGTGGTCTGCGACTACGCGTACGCGACGCTGCACTACGTGGTGACGCCGCTGGTGCTGTTCTGGTTGTGGCGCCGACGCCCCGAGCGCTATCGGGGCGCGCGCACCACGCTGGCCGTCGCGACGGTGGTCTCGCTGGCCGGTTTCATGCTCTTCCCGACCGCGCCGCCCCGGATGGTCGCGGGCTTCACCGACACCATGGCGCACTTCGCGTCCTGGGGCTGGTGGGGTGGTGGGGCCAGTGCGCCGCGCGGGATGGAGCACATGACCAACGAGTACGCGGCGATGCCGTCGCTGCACGTGGGCTGGGCGGCGTGGTGCGGGTGGCAGGTGTGGCGGCACGGGCGCGGCCGGGTGGTGCGCGGACTGGCGCCGGCCTATCCGCTGTTCGTGATCGTGGTGGTGCTCGGCACCGGGAACCACTACCTCGCCGACGTGGTCGCGGGCCTGGCGGTGATGGGTCTGGGCGCGCTGGCGTCGCCGTGGGTGGTGCGTGGACTCGACGGGTTGCGAGGTGGGGTGGCGATGCGCCGGGCCGGGTCGGATTCCGCTGTCGCGGCGATCGATTCCGGCCACAAAGACACCGCCTGACGCCCCCGTCGGGTAACGGACAAAACGATTTCGGTCGAGACCGACCGGATCCGACTTCGGAACGACGCCGGCCCTGCGGGCAGGCGGTACCTTCTGGATGGCCCCACGCCCGAGCACGCGGCAAGGATTCCGCCATCGGGCGCACGCCGATCGGACAAGTCGCCACAACGGCGGACGAATCCGATCGGGCTCGGCCTGACAGGCCCATCTCTCGCCTGGCGGACGAAGGGGTTCGACGCACGGGCACAGGACACGGGGCCGACAGGCGACGACAGCGGGAGCGGTAATGCGGATCAGCGCCGTGGTGTTCGACGTGGGCGAGACCCTGGTCGACGAAACGCGCGAGTACGGCACGTGGGCCGACTGGCTCGGGGTGCCCCGACACACCTTCGCGGCCACCTTCGGGGCGGTGATCGCGCAGGGCCTCGACTATCGCGAGGTGTTCCAGCGCTTTCGGCCCGGCTTCGACCTGACCGTCGAGCGGGCCGCGCGCGCCGAGGCGGGCTTTCCCGAGTGGTTCGGCGAGGAAGACCTGTACAACGACACCCGCCCCTGCCTCAAGGCGCTGCGCGACCAGCGATTGTGGCTGGGCGTGGTGGGCAACCAGACGGTGCACGCGGGCATCATCCTGCGTGACCTGGACCTGGGCGTGGACCTGCTCGCCACCTCCGACGACTGGGGCATCAGCAAGCCGGAGCCGGCCTTCTTCGACCGCCTGGTGGCCGAGTGCCCGTGCCCGGCCGAGGAGATCCTGTACGTCGGCGACCGCCTCGACAACGACGTCCGCCCGGCCCACCGGGCGGGCCTGCGCACGGCCCACATCCGCCGAGGCCCCTGGGGTTACCTGGTGGCCGACGACCCGGAACTGATGGCGGTGACCGACTTGCGCCTGCAAACCCTCGACGAACTACCGGCCGCCATAGCCCGAATCAACGGCACGACGGGCCGGTAGCCGAAGCACGGGGGCGGCCGGCGAGGTTCCACCACGTCGGCGCGCCCGCACGCCCCGGGGACGACGCTTCCGACCCCGGGCCCACCGTGATCGAGGCCGAAAGCACTCAACCACCGCACGAAGCGCCGACCGGGCAACCCTCCGGCCCGGCCGGCGCTCGAAGCCGGATCAGCCCGGCCGACGCTCGGCGGCAAACGGCCCGGCCAGGTGCTCGCGACCACCTGGCCGGGGGCCGCCTCAGACCGCCTCCTCCGGCGGCGCCCCGCCGCCCGTGCGCAAGCGGTCGTCGACGTCCCGCACGAACGCCTCGCGGGACCACGGTGCCAGCGACGCCCGCACCGTGCGGACCCGGTCCACCGCCGTCGCGTACCCCTGGACGCCGACCAGGTCGAGCGCCTCCTCCAGCAGCCGACACGCGTCCTGCGGCTCCCGGGCGCCCACCGCCGTCGCGGCCAGTTCGGCCAGCGTCATCGCGCGCTGCTTGTGGCTGTGCGCCGGCAGCCCCGCCAGGGTCCGCTCCAGCGTCGCCCGCGCCTCCGCCGATCGGCCGGCGGCCACCTCCGCGGCGCCCCGGAAACCCTCCAGGCGGGCCGCCGAGAACCAGTCCAGCCAGGCGGGTGGGCCGTCCGCCGTCCACGACCCGGGCGTGTCCGGCGGCACGAACGTGTCGGCGGCCCGGTCCAGCAGCGGAAAGGCCGCGTCGGGCGTACCCAGCCGCACCTCCGCCTCCGCCGCGACCGCGTCCAGCCAGGCCCGCAGGGTCGGGCCCGCGTCGCCGCCCGTGGTGCGCTCGCGCGCCGCGGCCAGCGTGTCGCGGGCCTCGGTGCCGCGCCCGGTCCAGGCCGGGGCGAAGGCCATGTGCCCGAGCACGGCCGCGGCCAGCGAGCCGTCCCGGCCCCGGTCCGCCGCCTCCAGCGCGAGGTCCTGCCAGCGCCGCACGTGCGGCCCGCGCAGGCTCAGGTCGAAGAAGGCGATCCGGGACGCGAGCAGCGCGGTCTCCGCGATCGCGGAACAGTGCGCCCCCTCGGGCCCCTCGGCCAACAGTCGGGCACCGTGACGGGCGTGTTCGGCCACCACCGGGAGCAACCGCCCGGGTTCCTCGATCCAGTAGCGGGACCGCAGGCGGGCGGTGGTGGCGACATAGGCGGCGGGATCGGGGAGGGCGGGTGCCCGAGCCGAGGAGGCGTACGCGGCGGATGACTTCGCCGTGAGGCCGGCGACGGCGGCGCCGGCCAGAAAGGTACGTCGTTGCACCGCGTCCTCCATACGCGTCGGTTGACGGACATGACTGGGAGGACCCGCTCACGTACTACACCGGGCCCGTACGATCCGTGCTGGATCTCGATCGTGACCCCGCCCCACCTGCGGCGTCATGCCTCTAGCCCGTTAGGGCGGCAAGAGTCCTCAGCACGTCCTGCAGGAGTCCCACCGCGGGCCTCGTCACACCGTGTGCCGGCCTGGTTGCATCTAAGGGCAGGGCGGACGACGCACAACTCGGACGCATCTGGCACGTGCAGGACACAGAGGACGCTTCGAGGACCGCTCCGGCCCCCGAGGACGATTCCGTTTCCACGACGAAACGAGAGGACCGCCTCACCGATGGACGCCGACGTGAACCGGACGACGCTGGCAGCGCTGCCGCAGGACGCGCTTCGGAACCCGTACGCACCTCGCCTGGTCGCCGCCGGCGAGACGTTCGACGTGATCGAGGTGGAGGACCGGCTCGGTCGGGCGGCCCTGGACACGCTGCACGCACACCGCGTGCCGGTCGGACCGGTCATCTTCGACCGCCGCTACCGCCGGATCGGATTCCTCGTACCGCCGACCGCCGTGATGCCGATGCGCCCGCGCGAGCGCCGGCTCGGCCCGCGCCACCACGGCCGCGGCGCGTGGATCACCTTCCCACCGCCGCCGGAGCAGAACGACGGCCCGCTGGTCTGGCTGGTGCCGCCCACGTCCGACAACCGCCTGACCACGCTGCGGCACGTGCGCGCGGCGATCGCCGAGGCCGCCCGCGCCCTCGCCGAGCGCCACCAGCAGGCGATCTGAGGTCGCCCGGAACGTACCGGTCGGAGACCTGACATCACGAGCGGCTCCCCCAATACCTGCTCGACCCGACCGGTATCGGCAAGACGCGACGCGCCCCTCGGCCCCTCGGCCGGGGGGCGCGTCCGTGCGTCGGCCCGCATCGAGGCGGGTCCGAAGTCGCCCCGGGGCCGATCCGAAGCCCCACACCGGCCGGACCCGACCCCCCGGCCAAACCCCCGAAACCGGGTCCCGGGCCCGCCCGATTCGGGGTTTATCCGGGCGCCGCCCGGACAGGCGTCCCTCTTTCGGGCAAGGGTCTTTCGGATGGCGCGCGGTTGGCGACAATGGCAAGGGCACGGGATCTTGCCGACCATCTCGGATCGGTCGATTCCCGTTGCTCCCCCCGTCCGTTTTCGTCGTCAGCACGTCTGCCCTGTCGGAAGGAACCCGCGCATGCCGTCCGAGTCGCGCCAGCCCCGCATGCGGCCTGTGCCGCTGTTGTTCGAGCCCTCGGTCCCCGAGCCGCCCGACGAACGCTTCTTCGACCTGGACGATCTGACCGATCCCCAGGAGGTGCTGACCCGCTCGACCGACCTGGCCGAGGCGTTCCGGGCGGCGGCCGACCGGGCGGTGGACTATCAGGCGATGGCCGCGGCGCGGATGGCGGACCCGAATCGGTTCGACCATCTGACGACGGCTCAGGTCGCGGCGCGCGCGGGGTGGGGCGAGGAATACACGGCGAAGATGATCGAGCACGGCCGACGACTGCTGCTGGAGCGGGGCGAGTAGCGGACCGTCGGGACCGCCGGCCGGAGGGGGCGGCCGGCGTCCGCGCGGACGACACGGACGCGCATGTCGCGGGGACCGTACCCGCGTTCAGGGCGTCAGCGGCACCCGATGCCTGCCGAGTTCGGCAAGCACCGCCTGGTTCGCCTCCCAACCGTCCGGGAACGACACCGGCACGCCGAGGTGGACCGGGTTCGCGGTCGGATGCGCGTCGAGCAGTTCGGGGATGCCCGCCCGGGCCACCACCAGGCACGCGTGCCGATGCCGGGAGGCCAGTACGCACAACCGGCCCGTCTCCAGGTGGAACTCGGTCGCGTCGCGCCGCCCGGACAGCGGATGCAGCACCACGGTCACGTCGAACTCGCGGCCCTGGAGCCGGTTCGCGGTGTCCACCACGATCTCCGTCGCACCGAGATCGCGCAGCGCCGACTCGACTCGCGCCCGCTGCTCGCGGTGGCTGACCCCGATCGCGATCCGGGACGCGTCCAGCGGCACCCCGGCGGGGGTACGCTCGCCGACCGCCGTCCCGTCGCGCGCGAGCAGCCGCGCCGCCAGCGTGGCCACCGCCCGTACGGCCTCCTCGTCGGCCGCCCCGGTGAACCGCGCGGGCAACTCCAGCAGGCCCCACCCGGATCCGGCCGCGACGTCGACCACCGTGTCGTACGCGTCGTGCTCCCGCGCCGCCTCGAAGCGCAGCGAGCGCTCGCCGGGGCCGGTCCCGGAGCGGAACGGGGTGAACGGATAGAACGCGTCCGACACCAGCGGCGCCGCGCTCGCGGGCAGCCGCCAGGACACCGGCAGCCGGTGCACCGGCAGGTCCGGGTTGTGCCGGCGGAGCACCACCACCGCGCTCTGCGAGGGGTCGTAGCTCAGGCTGTGCCAGCGCGAGGTGTCCACGGTGGCGAACGGATCGAGCTGACCGGGATCGCCCACGAACAGCGCCCGGTCGAACAGTCGCGCCACCAGGAGCAGCGCGTCGGAGCGCATCTGGTACGCCTCGTCCACGATCGCCCAGGGCCAGCGCCGGTCCTGGACCAGCGCCCACTTGGCGGCGGTGGCCACCACCACCGCGCAGGCGTCCAGTGCCTCCGCCTTCTCCGCGTTCGACACCGAGGTGCCCACCAGGGCGGGCGGCAGCCGGTAGCCGGTGGCGGACAACCGCCCCACCGGCAGCTGCGGATGCTCCTCGGCGAGCCGGATCAGCAGGTCGTCGACCTGGTTGTTGGTCTGCGCGACGATCATCAACCGCTCGCCGGACGCGGCCAGTTCGCCGGCGGCACGCACCACCAGGGTGGACTTGCCCGCGCCGGGCGGCGAGTCGACCACGACACCGCGGTGTGCCCCCGAGCCGAGGTCGGCGAGCACCGCGGCGGTCGCGGCGGCGGCGAGCGCGGCCGGGTCGCCCTGCGGGGCGCGAGTGTGCGCGGTCGTCACGACCACTCCTCCAACGCGTCGTCGTCCGGCTCGGGATCGGGCCCGGTCTGCGCGCCGGGCTCCGTCCCCGGCTCGGGCGGCGGGCCGCCGTGCGTCCAGGGCGTGTCCTCGACGGCGGGCCAGTCGGGGCTGCGCCGGAACTCGGCGATCAGCGAGGTCCAGCACAACACCTCGCCCCGCTCGGGCACGCTGCCCGGCTTGGGCGCCTTGCCGCCACCCATCCCACCGAACAGCTCCAGCTCCATCCGGCCGGGTTCGCCCGCCAACACCCGGGCCTTCGCGTCGGGGCGCTCCACGCAGGCGAGTTCGGTACCGGGCCCGAACAGCGGCTCGTCCTCGGTGCGAAAGACGAGCAGCGGCCGGGGACGGGCGGTCTTCTTGCCCGGTTCGGTGGCCATGCGCTCCGCGTCCACCGCGATCAGTTCGCCCCGGAAGGCCTCGCCGGCCAGCCGCACGGCGGCCATCAACAGCGGGTCGTCGCGCACCTGTTCGGCGTCGAGGCGGGCCTGGGCCCGTTCCCGGCCCGCGAGTTGCGCGGCGGCCGAGATCGCGCCGGGCACCCTGGGCTGCGGGCGCGACTCGGGGTCGGCCAGGTCGGCGGCGAAGAAGCTGTACGAGGCCCGGTCCGCCTCCCAGCGCCCGGCCACCGAGGCACCCGCCGGCAGGGCGGCGAGCAGGTCCACGCCGCGCCACATACGATCCCAGGTGGGCATCAACTCGGCGGCCAGCGCGTCCCGGATCGCCTGCTCGGCCCGCCGCTCGCGCTCGCTGACGGCGCCGTCCCCGTCCGCCTCCCGCTCGGCGGCCACCGCCTCGTCGAACGCGGCGATCAGCGGCACGAGTCGTTCGTCGAACGCCGGATCGGTCGCCGGGCCCGCCGTCGGACCACCCTCCGCCTCTCGCGCCGCCTCGTCCCCGCGCCGACCGGCGGGCGGGTCGATCCAGGCCAACAGCGAGGCCAGGTCGCCGTCCTCCATCGCGCTCTGCCCGGTCGCCCACGCCTGGGTGAGCAGGTCGGTCATCGCGAGCAGCACGCTCGATCCGGGCACACTCGCCCGATCCGCCAGCCAGGTGCTCCACCGCCCGAGCAGCGGAACCTCGGCCGGTACCGCGAACTCGCCGTCGGTGCGCCGGAACCGGGTGGAGCGACCGAGCAGGCGCAGATACTCGATGCCGCCCGCGGTGGGCACCAGCACCTGCGGCGCGTCCAGGCTGCGCTCGTACGGGTCGTCGCCCCGGCGCTCGATCGTCTCCGTCTCGGCGGCGAACGCGCCCAGGTGGGGCAGGAGTTGCCCCGCCAACTCGGCCGCGTGCGCGAACCGGCGGTCGCGGTCGCGCGGTTGCGGTACGGCGAGCAGGTGCGGCCGCCGGCGGTCCGTGCCGACCAGCGCGGCCAGCGGCGCGAACGCCTCGCCCGCGAGCACATACGGCACCAGCACCACAGGACGCGCGGACAGGTGCCGGTGGCGCACCGTCGCCGCCGGCTGCGCGTAGCCGGTCGCGGCGGCGCGCAGCCGGCCGAGCGCGGCGATCGTGCTCACCCGACACCGCCCAGCGCCTCGTGCCGCAGCGCCTGGGCGCGGCGGAGCAGCCGGGCCACGTCCTCCTGGCCGGGCTCGGGCGCGCGGGTGCCGTCGGCGAGTGCGAGGGCGGTGCCGATGTCGTCGATCCCGCCGAGCGCGCCGCGCACCGAGGTACCCAGCGTGCCCACGCCGCCGCCGGTGCCGCAGCCGCGGGCCTCGTTCCGGCAGAACAGCGCGAGTTCGCAGGCGGACAGGCAGTCGGGCAGGTAGGCGGCGGGCACCCGGGCGACGGCCGCACCGACCCGCTCCTCGGCGACGTCGAACGTCAGCCCCTCCGGGAGTTCGGCGAACAGTTCCTCGACCCCGGACAGTCGGGCCAACCGCCGCCGGGTGGTGGCCAGTTCGCGGCGTACGTCGAGCACCACGGCGATCGGGCGGTTGGCGAAGTCCTGGGCGCACACCAGCACGATGTCGGTGGACACCGACTCGGGGTCGAGGCCCAGTTCCTCGGCGAGCCCGCGCAGCGCGTGTACGTATACCGCGGCCTGTCGGGTGGCGGAGGCCAGCTTGCCCGGGTCGGCGGAGCCGTCGATGATCGCGAAGGACTTGATCTCCACCACGTGCAGTCGGCCGGCCACCCGGCAGGCCATCGCGTCGGGTTCCAGGTAGGCGCGCCGGCCGGCCACGTCGAGCGGAAGCAGCGGGTGGTCCAGGATCGCGCAGGCGTCCGGATCGCCGCTCGCCGCGCGCAGCAGCGCCTCGCGGGTGCGGGCGACCCGCTCCTCGCGGCCGGGTCGGCCGGGTCGGTCGGTGGAGGTGGTGGGCCCGGTGGGGCCGGCGGAGCCCATGGCACCGTCCACGTCGAGCAGCGCGCCGTCGTCGGGGTCGGCGCCCAGAACCTCGGCGAGGAGGCGGCGCAACTCCCGCCCGTCGTCGGCCTTGACCCGGGCCTCGAACACGTTGCCGCGCCCGATGGCGAACGGGGAGCGACCGTAGCGGGCGGGGAAGCCGAGGCGTTCGGCCAGTACGGTCTTCTCGATGCCGGCCGCGTCCAACACGCCGCGGCGGGCGCAGCCCGGGTTGGCCGCGAGGGCGGCCACCGTGCGGGCGTTGTGATTGCGGGTGGGCAGTTCGCCGCGCAACTGCTCCAGCCTGCCGGCGATCGCGCCGGTCGTACCCGTCGTGCGCATGTCTCGTGTACGGCTTTCGTCGTCGAACCGTCCGGTCCCGGGTCAGTGTGGACCATGTGACCGACAGGCGGAACTCAGCGCCGGTCGTCACGCCGATCGGCACGCTGATCCTCGGCCGAGGGCAGGGCCACGAAGCCGGTCTCGTCGGTGGGCGCGAGTTCGGAGAAGGACGCCAGCGCCTCGTCCAATTGCCGCACCGCGACCGAATTCTTGTACGGCTCCAGTTGCTTGCGGGTGTCCCGGACCCGGTCCATGCCCATCGAGTACCAGTGCACCCGCAACATGTCGATGGACTGGAACAGCCGGCCGCACGCCTCGTCCACCTCGCCCGCCTGGAAGGCCGCCTCGGCGAGGTCGGCGTACATCACCGCGCGCTGCTTGTCGCCGTTGGGCGGCAGGTTCTGCAGCGCGTCGTTGAGCGAGCTCTGGGCCTGGTCCATCCGGCGTGCGGTGAGTTCGGCCCTGCCGCGGAAACCCCACAGCCGGGAGGCGTCGAAGAAGTCGAGCCACGGCGGGGTGGGGGTGTTGTCGGGGTGGCACAGCAGGTCCTCGGCCCGGTCGAGCAGGTGCAGCCCGCGCTCGGGAGTGCCGCGCAACGACTCGAACTCGGACTGCACCGCGTCGAACCAGGCGCGCATCACCGTCGGCGCATCGCGCGTAGCCGTCTTGCGGGCGAAGTCGAGGATGTCCGCCGCGGCCGTGGGAGCGGCGTCGAAGGCGGGGATGAAGGCGGTGTGCGCGAGTACGGCGGCGGCGAGCAGGGTGTCGGCCGCCTCGTTGGCGGCCCGGTAGGCGACCAGGTAGTGGTCCTGCGCGTCGTGCGGGCGGTCCAGGTCGAAGAAGGCCATCCGGCCGGCCAGCATCGCGGTCTCGGCGAGCGAGGCGCCCAGGATCCGCCGGGCCCGGGCCGGGCCGGGGGCGGCGAGCAGTTGGGTGCCCAGGCGCACGTGGGTGATCACCGAGGGGTAGGCGATGGCGGCGGGGGCGACCCAGTACATCTGCCGGTAGGTCCGGGTGAGCATCGCGTACTGGTCGGCGCCGACCACGGTCAGCCGGCCGGCCCGCGAGTGCATCGGCACGGCCAGCGGGCCCGGGTCGGGGGTGTCGCGCAGGAGCTGGCGCAGCACGGCGGGGGTGGCGATCTCCAGGGACCGGGACGGCGCCTCGACAGGGGCGGAGGGGGAGCCGATCACCCGTAGCGGTGGCCGAACCGGCAGGTCACGGGGCCGATCGCCCTCCAGCCGCCGGCCGTCGACCACGGTGGGGCCGTCCTCGAACGGCGGCGCCTGGGCCGGCACGGACGCGAGGCCGGGCGGGGCACCGGGCCGGGCGGGGGCGTGATGCCGGGCGGCGGTACGGGCCCCGGCGGCGGCACCGGGCCGGATCGCGGCGGCGGCACGTGCCGGCCGGGTGGGGGCGGCGTCCGGCCCGGGGCGGCCGGCGGCGCGGTGCGGCCGGGCGACGGGGGTGCGGTGCGGGCGGGCAGCGCCATCGCCCCCCCGAGCGGGCTGCTGCCCGGCGGCGGTGGTTGTCGGCGTACCCGGGCCTCGCCGTAGGCGGTCGGCTCCGGAAGCTCCGGCGCCCACCCGGCTTCGCGGGCGGGCGCGGGAAGACTCGGCGGCGGCGCCGGTTGCTCGAGCGCGGGCTGCGGCTCGGGGTAGCCCTCGGTGAACCCCTCGGCATAACCCTCGCCGTACTCCGCCGTCAGCTCCGCCTGCCACGGCGGGGTGAACCCGAGATCGGTCAGCGGTCGCTCGAACAAAGCCTGTAGGACCTGCTGATAATCGGGGGTCGGCCAGGGCGGCTCGGCGCTTTCCCACCGGCGCACCTGCCGCACGCTCACCCCGAGGCGGAGACCGCATTCGAGCGCCTTCTTCTCGAACGCGTCGGCCAATTGTTGCTGGGAAACCCAGCCATGCGAGTGCCGCAGGGCCTTGAGCCGGACATTCCCGGACGAAGGACCGGCCCCCTGCCGCATGGCCATCGGCCCTCCCGGTTCACGCGTGCGGTGTGCTGTGCAGGCTGTGATGCCGACGGTACCCGCCGTGAGAGGGGCCGGGGGACCTCTTTGCCGATGTCCGGAAAGCGGCGTCCTCCCCGTGTCCTCAAAGAAGTCCTTCGAGGGACCTTGCGCGCCCTCGATACGCTCCCCGCGCGCCCCCGGACCCGATCGAGCCAGGTCCCCGGGTGTCGATTTTCGATCACCGCCGACCCCTGCTAATGTTTCCCACGCAACGCAAGCGCCGCTAGCTCAGTTGGTTAGAGCAGCTGACTCTTAATCAGCGGGTCCGGGGTTCGAGTCCCTGGCGGCGCACCGCAGAAACACCCTCGACTTGGGCGTTCTCGATTTATCGAGAACGCCTTCGTCGTTTTGCCCGTTCGGCGGCGCGGAGCCGGCGGTTCGGGTGGCACGGCCGGAGATCTCGAACGTGCGGCCCGTGCGTCGTTGGCCGGCGAACCGCTCCGATCGGGCCGGGCCTGGTGGCCCGCTCGGTCGGGCGCTGGGCGCGGGCCGCATCTCGGTTCGCCCCAGCGCTCTTCGGCGACGACCTCGGCCTGGGCCGCCTCTCGTGCGGTGCCCACCATGTCGACCGCGCTGCGCGGTGCGCGCTACGCGCCGGCCCTGGAAGGGAGGCCGAGGTCGGCCCCGCGGCCGGGGTAGACCCCGAGGTGGTTGGCTCCATAGCCTGGAGTGGTTGCCGGATGATCTTCGATCGCGTTGCGGGACAAGGGGTTTCGATTCGATGACCGCTCTGGATGTGCCCGACATACTTTCGCCCGAGTTCGCGGCCGATCCGTATCCCCTCTACCGGAGCATGCGGGACGAACACCCGCTGCTGTGGCACGAAGGCATGCAGAGTTGGATCATCTCGCGCTACGCGGACCTCGAACGGGCTTTCAAGGAGCCGGTGTTCACCACCGACAACTACGACTGGCAGTTGGAGCCAGTGCACGGGCGCACCATCCTGCAGATGAGCGGGCGCGAACACGCGGTGCGGCGCGCGCTGGTGGCGCCCGCGTTTCGCGGAAACACGCTTCAGGAAACGTTCATGCCGGTGATCGAGCGCAACGCCCGACAACTGGTGGACACCTTCCGCGCGCGCGGATCGGTGGACCTGGTACCGGAGTTCGCGCAGCGCTTCCCGGTCAACGTGATCGCCGACATGCTCGGCCTGGACCAGGCCGACCACGAGCGGTTCCAGGGCTGGTACACCTCGGTCATCGCGTTCCTGGGCAATCTGAGCCAGGACCCCGGTGTGGCCGCCGCCGGGCTGCGCACCCGGGACGAGTTCGCCGCGTACATGCTGCCGCTGATCGCCGAGCGGCGGGCGAATCCCGGAGACGATCTGCTGTCCACGCTGTGCCGGGCGGAGATCGACGGCACCCGAATGAGCGACGAGGACATCAAGGCGTTCTGCAGCCTGCTGCTCGCCGCCGGCGGCGAGACGACGGACAAGGCGATCGCGAGCCTGTTCAAGAACCTGCTCGAACACCCCGACCAACTCGCCGCGGTGCGCGCGGACCGCTCACTGATCCCGCGGGCGTTCGCCGAGACGCTGCGCTACTCGCCGCCGGTGCACATGATCATGCGCCAACCCGCCGAGGACGTCGAACTCACCGGTGGAGTGGTGCCCGCGGGCAGCACGCTCACCTGCCTGATCGGCGCGGCGAACCGGGACGACCGGCGCTACGCGCACCCCGACCGGTTCGACATCTTCCGCGAGGACCTGACCGCCAGGACGGCGTTCTCCGCGGCGGCCGACCACCTGTCCTTCGCGCTCGGCCGGCACTTCTGCGTCGGCGCGCTGCTCGCGGTGGCCGAGGTCGAGGTGGGCACCAACCAACTCCTGGACGCGATGCCCGACCTGGCCTTCGCGCCGGGCTTCGCACCCACCGAGAGGGGCGTGTTCACCCGCGGCCCGGTCGCGCTGCCGGTCACCTTCACCCCCACGGCCTGAGCCGCGCCGTCCCGCGTCCCATAGGTCCGAGCCTCACGCAAGCCCCTCGGGGACGGGTCACCCGCCCGTCCCCGCGCCGACCCGGGATCACCCCACGTACGCCGGGGTGAACTCGACCGGAAGGTTCTCCAGACCGCGCATCCACACCGAGTCGCGCCAGACCAGCTCCCGGGTGGGCACCGACAGGTGGACGTCGGGCAGCCGGTCGAGCAGCACCTCGATCGCCGCCCGGGCGATCACCTCGGCCAACTCGGGCGCCGGGTACGGGCAGCGGTGCTCGCCGTGGCTGAACGACATGTGCGCGCTGTTCCCCGCCGCGCCGGCGTGCGAGTCGGGCCGCACCTGCGGGTCGGTGTTGGCCGCGGACAGCCCGAGCACCAGCAGGTCGCCGGCCTTGATCTTCTGCCCTCCGAGCACCGTCGAGCGCACCGCCCAGCGGCCGATGAAGTTCTGCGTCGGGGTGTCCTCCCACAACACCTCGTTCAGCGCCTGTCCGACGCTGCGCCGGCCGCCGGACAGGGTCAGCGCGAACCGGTCGTCGGTCAGCATCAGCCGCAGCGTGTTGCCGATCCAGTTCGCGGTGGGCTGCTGGGCGGCGGCCATCACCACGAGCATGTCCTGGATCAGTTCCTCCTCGGCCAACTCGGCCGGGTGCACCAGCAACCGCGACGGCACGTCGGCGCCGGGGCGTTCGCGCTTGCGCCGCAACAGTCGGGCCATCGTGTCCCGCACCCGCAGGTACGCCTCCACCGCGCCCTCGCCGCCGTCCAACGAGCCGGCCAGGTCCCGGACCAGATCCGGAGTCTCCTCCTCGGGCAGCCCGAACAGCCGGGCCACCACCAGCGAGGGCAGCCGGTGCGCGTAGTCCGCCATCAACTCGGCCTCGCCCACCCCGGCGAAGTCGTCGACCAGCCGGTCCGCGATCCGCTCGGCCTGGGCGCGCAGTTCGAACTGGTCCACCGCCGCGAGCGCGTCGCTGATCGCCCCGGCCCGGCGCCGGTGCTCGGGCCCTTCGGTGAACATCACCGACGGCTGATAGCCGACGAACGGCATCAGCGGCCAGTCCGGCGGGATCCGGTCCCACGCGTGCCAGCGCCGCGAGTCGCGGGCGAACATCTGGTCGTTCGCCGTGACGTGGTGCACCTCGCGGTAGCCGAGCACGAACCACGCGGGGATGTCGCCGTCGAGCAGGATCGGCGCCACCGAGCCGTACTCCTGGCGTAGTTTGCGATACATCCCGTGCGGGTCCTGCCACAACCCCGGGCCGGACAACCGCGCGGCGCCCTCGTGCGAGGGGTCGAGGGCCGGCCCGCCGCCCGCGTGCGCGGGGCAACCCTGCGGCGGAGCCGGGGCGTTCGGGTCGTTGAGGTCCGAAGGCGTGGTCACAGGGCGTGCTCCCGGGCGAAGGACAACGTGTAGAGGTGGTTCACCAGCGCGATCAGCACGGCCTTGCTGGACTCCCGGCTGCGCGCGTCGCAGTCGACCATCGGGATCTCCGGCGGCAGGGACAGCGCGTCGCGCACCTCCTCCAGCGTGTGCTCGGGCGGCCCGAAGTTGTTGCGGGCCAGGACGAACGGCATGCCGTGGTGCTCCAGCCGGTCGATCGCGTACCACGAGTCCTCGAGCCGCCTGGGGTCGACCAGCACGACCGCGCCGAGCGTGCCCGAGAACAGCCGGTCCCACAGGAACCAGAAGCGCTCCTGCCCGGGGGCGCCGAACAGGTACAGCACCATCTCGTCGTTGAGCGAGATCCGACCGAAGTCGAAGGCGACCGTGGTGGTGGTCTTGCCGTCCGCGCCGCGTGCGTCGTCGATGCCCACACCCGCCCGGGTCATCGTCTCCTCGGTGTTGAGCGGACGTATCTCGCTCACCGAGCGCACCATCGTCGTCTTGCCGACGCCGAACCCGCCCACGATGGCGATCTTGAGCCCGTCGCTCGCGGTGCTCGCCAGGGGGGTACGCACGGCCGGCGCGGACGCGGCGAGCTCAGAGGTTGTGGAGTCCAACGAGCACCTGCTTCAGGATCTCGGTATCGGGTAGTTGCGCCCGGCGCGGGGACAGGCGCGGGTGCCGCGCGGTGATTCGCCCCGTGTCGAGCAGGTCGCAGAGCAGGATCTTCACCACGCCCACGGGCAGGCCCAGTTCGGCGGCGATCTCCACCACGGCGGTCGGTCGATCGCACATCCGCAGGATCCGCACGTGCTCGGACTGCATGCCCGGCGTGGGTTCGCACTCGCTGACGATCAGGGTGACCAGGTCGAACGCGTCCTCGTCGGCGCGCGTTCGACCGTTGGTGACCGTGTACAGCCGGTCCGGATCGCCGCTGTCGACTGGCCGCCGGATCATGCCGATCGGCCGCCTTCGTCGAAGTTCCGAGCCGGTGTGCTCAGATACTCGCCGATCTGCTCGACCAACTCGTTCATGTTGTGGCCCACCACGCCGGCGTCCGCGTCGTCGTCCGCGATCACCGCGAGGTGGGCGCCCTCGCCGGCCTCGACGATGAACAGGATGCCGCCGTGGAACTCGGTCATCGACTGGCGCACGCCGCCGCTGCCGTCGCCGAACTCGATCGACGCGCCGTGCGACAGGCTCTGGATGCCGGACGCTATGGCGGCGAGTTGGTCGGCCTGGTCGATCGTGAGCCCGCCGGTACGGCACAGCTTCAAGCCGTCCTTGGACAACACCAGCGAGTGCCGCGTGCCCGGGGTGCGCTCGATCAGGCTCTCCAGGAGCCAGTCGAGATCGCGCTCGGAGCGCCGTTGCGGGTCGATCCGCTGCGCTTCGGTGCCGTGTGCTGTTGCGCTCATAGGGCTTCCGGGGTGGACATCGCTCGGATGCCCGCCCCCGCCTCCGTTCTCTCGTTGCGTACCACCCGGCGAAGGGGCGATCAGGACTTGTCGTCGGGGGACGCCGTCACGTCCCGACCCGGTCGTTCGCCCTGTACCGCCTGGCGGAACGCGCCGAAGCGGGCCCCGGGCGCGGGGCGCGGTTTGGTCTCGCGGGAACCGGCGTCCGAGCGCGACTCGGCCCGCTCGGCCGCCCTGGTCGCGGCGGCCAGGGTCTGTCCGGGGCGGCGCTTGGCCAGTGGGGACAGCGTGGGTGCGGGCGCCGGCTCGGTCCCCTGCCCGGCCACCGGCTCGAACACCGAGGGCGCCGAGGGAGTCGCGGGTGCCGTGGGTACCGCCGGTGCCACAGGTGCCGCAGGAGTCGCGGGTGCCGCGGGAGCCTCCGTGATCGCGCGGGCCACCGGCGCCGCCTCCACGGGATGCGCCCGCCCCGAACGCACCTCGGGCGCGGCCCGCTTGCGCGGCTCGGGCCGGATCTCGCCGACCAACTGCCGCGGAATCATCACCACGACGCCGGTACCGCCGCGCGAGGACGGCCGGAAGGACACGGTCAGCCCGTGCTTGCGGGCCAGACAACCCACCACGGCCAGCCCCAGACGCGTCCCGGAGAGCGTGGTCAGGTCCAACGCCTCCGCCGAGACCGCCTGTTCCGCCCGCCGCAGGGCGAACTCGCCCATCACCAGGCCGCCGTCCTCCACCGTGACCACGACGCCCGCCGGCACGTCCTCGACATAGACGTGCACCTGCTCGGAGGGCGGCGAGAACTTGGTCGCGTTGTCCATCAGTTCGGCCAGCGCGTGCATCACGCCCTCGGCCGCGTAGCCGGCCACCGCCGCCTCGCTGGTGGAGTGCACCCGCACCCGCTGGTAGGCACTGATCCGGCCGACCGCGCCGCGCAGGATGCTCTCCATCACGATCGGCTTGGTCCAGCGCCGCCCCGAACGCGCGCCGGTGAGCACCGCGATGCTGTCCGCGAGCCGGCCCGCCTGAGCGGTGCTGTGGTCGAGCCGGAGCAGGTCTCCGAAGACCTCCTCGCCGTGCCGGTTCTCCATCTCGCGCAGGTCGGCGAGCATGCTGGTGGACAACGCCTGCACCCGGCCGGCAGCGTTCGCGCACGCCGACATCGCGGCGGCACGCATCCGTTCGCCCTGGCCCACCTCGCGGGCCACGGTGGTCAACATCCGCTCCAGCGCCTCGTGTTGCGGCGTGGGTACACCGGCCAGGGCGGTCTCCACCGACGCGCCGTCGCGCAGCAGTGCCACCAGGGCGGGCAACGTCTGGTCGGCGACCCGGGTCGCCTCGGCCTGGAACGCGGACATCCGGTCCCGGTTGGCGTCGTTCCAGCGGGCCGCGTCACCCTCCAACGTGGCGACCCTGGCGCGCAACAGTTCTGCGGTGCCGATCGCGTAGAGGGTGGCCGCGACCGCGATGGCCAACGCCAGCGCGACCGCCACGCCGCCCACCGCGACGGTGGTGCGATGCTTCGAGCCGACGGCCGACACCGCCCACACGACCGCGCCTGCGGTACAGATCGACACGACCGCGAAGGCGAGCAGTGGCCGCCCCATCGGGGGTCGTTCGGACCGGGCGCGAGGGGGCATGTCTACTGCTGACATCAAGCGGATCCTCGTTGCCGGGGGCTGGTCGGGCGTGAGCCTACCGGGCCGGATCCGGACGTGCCCAACACCGACCTTCCGGACGCAGGCGTAGCCTGACGTGTCGTCAACTGGACTGATATGTCCGTGAGTTACCCATCTCTCCGACGGCCGATCGAACCGGCGCAAACCCCCGCCGAGAGCGAATCCGGCCACGTCCGACCGGATTTGGCACCCGCACCCGCCGAGCCCCGCACACCCGCTCCCGACGGGCCGCGACACCGCGCGAAGCCGCCGCGGCGGTGACCAGTCTCACGTCGGAGAAACCGAGAATGGGTCACGCGACCGGCCCGCGCACGACCCGCGAGTGCCCGCGGCCGACCTCGAACTCCGCCGGTATATAGGGGAGACGCAGAGGAGTGGAGCGCGGCGCGACGCCTATACCCACTCCGCCACGCCCGCGCAAGTACACCGAACGCGGCCTTCGCGCCGACCGCGCCGGCCGCACGGTCGACGCAAGCCCCCGACCCGGTCGATCCGCCGACTCGTCGGCCCCGCAATCCGCCGCACAACCGACGCACCGCCTTCGCCGGCGACGACCACCACCGGGCACGCGGACCGCCGGAGCCAGGACCCGCCCACCAAAACGAGACGTACATCACATCCCGAAGAGAGCAACCTGAGACCCCCTCCGGGAGTCAATGATGCGGAGACTCGCATCGCGCGGCCTCCGTCTTTCGACCCGTTGTGAAGGGAATCCCGAAACGTGGCAGGTAAAGCGATGCGACGGCGCACCGTTCCGGCCGTTCTGATCGCCGGCGCGATCCTGTTCACGGGGGCCTGCGGGCTACTGGGCGGCGACGACAAGGGCGACAAGACGAGCAACGCGGGCAGCGAGTCCAAGGTCACGCCCGGCGCGTCCGGCGGCACCCCGGGCACCGAGTCCGGTCAACCCCCCGAGCCGGCCAAGGGGGCAGCGCCGCAGGTGACCATGACGCCCGAGGACGGCGCCACCGGCGTCGACCTCGCCGATCCGCTGACCTTCGCGATCGAGGGCGGCAAGGTCTCCGCGGTCAAGGTGACCAACGCGAGGGGCGAACAGGTCGACGGCACCCTGTCGCCCGACGGCAAGTCCTGGAAGCCGAAGGTCCCGTTCACCCCCGGCGGCCAGTACACGGTGAGCACCACCGCCACCAACGCGGACAACCAGCCGACCACCATCTCCACCAGGTTCACCACCCAGACGCTGGGCAAGGAGGTGACGGCCTCGATCTTCCCCGACGGTGGGACGGTCGGCGTCGGTCAGCCCGTCTCGGTGCGCTTCGACCGGCCGATCACCAACAAGGCCGAGGCGGAGAAGGCGATGAAGGTCACCGCGTCGCCCGCGGTGTCCGGCGCGTGGCACTGGTTCGGCAACACCCGGGTGGAGTGGCGGCCCAAGGATTATTGGAAGGCCGGCACCAAGGTGAAGGTCGACCTCAACCTGCGCGGCGCCGATCTCGGCGGTGGCGCGGGCTCCAAGCAGTACAAGAGCTTCAACTTCGCGATCGGCAGCGTGGCGCGGATCTCCACCGTCGACGTGGCGAGCAAGACGATGACCACCACCGAGAATGGCAAGGTGGTCAGGACCACCAAGGTCACCACCGGCGAGTCCCCCAAGTACGACACCTGGGGCGGCGTGATGGTGGTGATGGAGAAGTACGAGAAGACCCGGATGAACTCGGCGACCGTGGGTCTGGGCAAGGAGTACGACATCGCGGACGTCCCGTGGGCCGTCCGGATCACCACCTCGGGCACCTTCGTGCACGGCAACTACTGGTACGACAAGGCCAATCCGCCGTTCGGCCGGGCCAACACCAGCCACGGCTGCGTGAGCATGACGCCCGAGGACGCCAAGTGGTTCTACGACCACGCCGATCGCGGCGACGTGGTCAAGGTGGTCAACTCCAAGGAGCGCGCGGTCGCGCCCGACAACGGCTACGGCGCGTGGAACCTGAGCTGGTCCCAGTGGTTGGCCGGCAGCGCGACCAAGGAGTGACCCGGGGAGCACCCCCCGGGCGGGACGCGCCCGACGACGATTGAGACCTCGATCACAGGTCCTCTCATGCAACGGCCACGCGCCCGGCGGCGTCCGATCAGGTGAATCCACCTGATCGGACGGCTGAGCCCGGGGGGCCCTTTTCATGACCGGTATCACCCAGCGTGTCGGGGTCGCCGCGTTCGTCGCGGCGACCTTGTTGTTGACCGGAGCCTGTTCCAAGGACGACGCGAAGAAGTCGGCCGACCCGGCGAAGGCGGCGGGCGAGAACCGGTCCGCCCCGGCCGAGCCCGCCGTGGTCACCCTGACCCCCGTGGACAAGGCCACCGGTGTCGATCCGGGCGCACCGGTCAAGATCGCGGTCGGCGGCGGCAAGGTGTCCGAGGTCAAGGTGACCAACGCGAGCGGCGAGACGGTCGACGGCGCGCTGAGCGGCGACTCCTGGAAGCCGAAGGTGCCGTTCATGTACGGCGGCAAGTACACGGTCACCGCCACCGCCACCAACGCGGAGAACAAGCCGACCACCGCCAACGCGGCGTTCACCGTGCTCAATCCGACGCAGGCGGCCACCGCCACCTTCATGCCGGACGCGGACGCCACGGTCGGCGTGGGCCAGCCGGTGTCGATCACCTTCGACCAGCCGGTGAAGAACCGCAAGGCGGTGCAGGAGGCGATCAAGGTCACCGCCACGCCCGCCGTCGAGGGCGCCTGGCACTGGTTCGGCAACTCGCGGGTGGACTGGCGGCCGAAGGAGTACTGGCCGACCGGCACCCAGGTGAAGGTGGACCTCAACCTGCGCGGCGTGGACCTCGGCGGCGGGGTGATGTCCAAGCAGTTCAAGAGCTTCGGCTTCAAGATCGCGGACACCAAGCGCATCGCCGTGGTGGACGCCAACGCGCACACGATGACCGTCTCCGAGAACGACCAGGTGGTCAAGACGATCCCGATCACCGCGGGCGAGGACCCCAAGTACACGACGTGGAACGGGATCATGGTGATGGAGGAGCGTTACCCCACGCTCGACATGAACTCGCAGACCGTGGGCCTGGGCAACGAGTACGACCAAAAGGCCGTGCCGTACGCGATGCGGATCACCGAGTCGGGCACGTTCCTGCACGCCAACACGTGGACCACGGTCAACCCGTTCGGCAACGCCAACACCAGCCACGGCTGCGTCTCGATGACGCTGGAGAACGCCAAGTGGATGTACGAGCGTTCGATCCGCGGGGACATCGTGCAGGTCAAGGGCAACGACGAGAAGCCGGTGGCGGCCGACAACGGCTACGGCGCGTGGAACCTGACCTGGGAGCAGTGGACGGCCGGCAACTGACGTGCGGTGTGGCCGGACCCGGGGCCGGGTCCGGCCACACTCGTCCCGGTCGCGCCCGCGCCAACCGCGCCGGCGGTCGGCGGTACGTGTGCCCTACACCTGGGCGTGACCCATCCCACGTGGATTCCCGGGGCCGAATGAGCGTATGAACTGTTGAACACACCAACCATGGGTACGCCTGCCACGGGACCACCCCACCCCTCCCGGTGAATCGAGGCAGCCGTGTGTTGGAGCGCCGGTGCGGATCTGGTGATGGGCAGTGCCATCACGGCGGTCGGCATAGCGAGCGTCGCCTCCGTGCGACGGATCAACGATCTGCCGATGGCGCTGCTGCCGGTCATCCTGGGCGCCCATCAGCTCGTCGAGGCGGTGGTGTGGCAGGGCGAGACGGGTGACGTGTCGGCGGGTACCGCCGAGATCGCGCGCGAGGCCTGGGCGGTGATCGCCTTTCCGCTGTTGCCCGCCTTCGTCCCGCTCGCGGTGCTGGCCGCCCAGTGGCCGCTCGCCCGGGGTCGGGAGCGGGTCCGGGCGACGTTCTTCATCGTGCTCGGCCTGGTGGTCGCGGGCGCCCTCGGGCACGCGCTCGTCTCGCGCCCGGTCGACGCCGAGATCTGCGGGAACACCGTGCGCTACTCGGTGGGCATCCCCGGCGCGCCGTGGGTGATCGCCGGCTATCTGGTCGCGACCCTCGGCTCGTTGTTGTTGGCCCGGGACCGACTGTTGCGGTTTTTGGGCCTGGTCTGCGCCGTAGGTGCGGCGATCACCATGCGCCTGTGGTTCCACGCGTTCGCGTCCACGTGGTGCGCGGTCGCGGCCGCGGCGAGCGTGATCGTGTTGTGGTGGGTACGCTCCCGGCGCCCCGCCCCACCGGGGAGCGCGGGCTCGTCGCCCGGGCCCGTGTCCGAGCTGGTGCGCTGAGCCGGCGGCCCGGGGCGGCTCCGGGCCGCCGCGCGGCTCAGGGCAGCAGCAGCGAACTGTCCCCGAACTCGTGCCACAGGTACTCCTCGGCCAGCGCCGCGTCGTAGGCCCTGCGCACCGCTGCCCGGCCCACCACCGCCTCCAGGAGCAGCAGATGGGTGGCCTCGGGCGCGTGCAGACCGCTGATCACGCCGTCGACCACCCGGGCCGGCCGGTCCGGGCCGAGCATCAGGTCGGTCCAGCCGCTCGCGGCCGCGATCTCGCCGTCGGGGCCCACCGCCGACTCCAGGGCCCGGGTCACCGTGGTGCCCACCGCGATCACCCGGCGGGCGCGGCGCACCTGGTGCGCGGTGCTCTCCGGGACGGCGAACCACTCGCGCAGCGGCGGCTCGCCGACCTCCTGGGAGGACACCCCGGTGTGCAGCACGATCGGCGCGACGGTGACCCCGCGGGTGATCAGGTCGACCACCAACTCGTGGGTGAACGGCCGCCCGGCGCTGGGCATCTCGGCGCTGCCCTCGTCCCGGGCGAAGATGGTCTGATACGCCGTCAGCGGCCAGCGCTCGCGCACGTGGGCGTAACTGATCGGTCGGCCGCGGTCGGCCAGGAAGGTTTCGACCCGGGCGTGCGGCACGGTGATCCGGGCCTTCCACAACCGCTGGGGGGTGTGCTCGTGCGGATACGGGTCCAGGAGCAGCGCCATGCCGCACCCGGTGCCGGGGAAGCGCACCGCCTCGAATCGGCGCACCCCGGCCACCGGCCCGGGCGTGCCGTCGGTGTGCCGCAGTTCGAGGATCCAGGTCTCCTCGTCGAGCCGAGTGGCGAAGTGGGCGGTGACCGGCGAGCCGTCGGCGCGGTAGCCGTCCACCGCGGCGGGCAGCGTCGCGGAGGTGTTCACCACGAGCAGGTCGCCGGCTCCCAGGTGCCGTCCGAGGTCGCGGAAGACGGTGTGCTCGACCCGCTCCCCCGCGTGTACGAGCAGCCGGACCCCGTCCCGCGCGAGTCCCCGGGCCTCGGCGGGTTCGGTCGCCTCGTGCACCGTCGCGGTGGTCACGAGATCACCGCCGGGGCGAACTCGGCGACGGTGTACCGCCCGCTCGCGGGACGCTCGTCGTACAGCCGCAGCAGGGCCGGCACCACGGTTTCGGGGTTGGGGCGATCCGAGACGTCCTCGCCGGGGAACGCCTGTCGATGCAGGTCGGTGTTCATGTCCCCGGGGTCGAACGCGTACACGTCCAGGTCCGGGTTCTCGGCGGCCAGCGTCGCGCCGACGTGGTCGAGGGCGGCCTTGGCCGAGCCGTAGCCGCCCCAGCCGGGATAGGCGTTGACGGCGGCGTCCGAGCTGATGTTCACCACCGCGCCGCGGTCGCCGGCGAGCAGGAAGGGCAGGGCGAGTCGGGTCAGCGCCAGCGGCGCGAACACGTTCACCTCGTACACCCGGACCAGATCGGCCGGGGGATGGGCGGCGAGCGGCGGCAGCGGACTCGGCCCGAGCACGCTCGCGTTGTTGACGAGCAGGTCGAGGCGACCGGACTCGCGGATCAGGTCGCGCAGTTCGCGACGGTGTGCGGGATCGGTCACGTCGCCGGCGACGGCGATCACGTCGGCGTCGCCCAGAGCGCGGAGTTCGCGGGCGGCCCGATCCAGGTCGGCGGCGCCGCGGGCGTCCAGGATCAGCGTCCAGGAGCGGATGGCGAGCGCGCGGGCCAGGGCCAGGCCGAGGCCGCGCGAAGCGCCGGTGACGAGTGCGACAGGCATGGTGTTCTCCAGGGGAATTCCACACCCCACCCGGTGATGGGCTGCCCCTCTACACTGCAAGTTCAAGTGCACTTCAGGTCAAGCGACCGGGAAGCGCATCGCACGAGACTTCGGACGAGAACTTGGAGACGGTGTGCTCACCGGAACGGACCTGTTGACGGTCGGGCAGATGACCGCGCGCAGCGGATTCGCGGCATCCGCGCTGCGCTACTACGAGGCCGAGGGCCTGATCACCGCGAGCCGCACGACGGGCGGGCAGCGCCGGTACGAGCGGCACATCCTGCGCCGGCTGGCCTTCATCCGCGCGGCGCAGAACATCGGCCTGTCCCTGGAGGAGATCCGGTCGGCGCTGAGCAATCTCCCGGAGGGCCGCACGCCCACCCCCGCCGACTGGGCCAAGATCAGCCGGGCCTGGCGCGGTCGTCTGGAGGAGGAGATCGAGGCTTTGGTACGGCTGCGTGACGGTCTGGAGCAGTGCATCGGCTGCGGGTGCCTGTCGATGAAGCGCTGCCGGATCTCCAACCCCGACGACCAGGCCGCCCGCTACGGCTCCGGCGCGGTGACGCTGCCGGAACTGCTGCGCGAGGACCGGCGCCACCCCCACGGCTGACGCCGACCGGGCGGGGCGGCGCCCGGGCCCGGCCGGCGGTCGGCGGTCGGTCGGTCGGTCGGTCGTCAGTAGCGGTCGCGCACCACCGCGGCCTGTCGCGCGTCGGGCGCACCCGGCGCGGCCGGAGCCGCGGGGGCCGCGGGCGCCCCGAGCGCCGCCCAGTCCGGCTTGGCGCCGACGTCGTACGTGCGCAGCTTCGCCAGCACCGCCGGATCCTGCGCGTCGAGCCAGTCCACCAGGTCGTGGAAGCTGACACACCTGGTCTCGGGGCGGGTGCAGGCCGTGCGCATCGCGCGTTCGACGGCCTTCATGTAGATGCCGCCGTTCCAGCCCTCGAAGTGGTTGCCGATCAGCAGCGGCGCCCGGTTGCCGGTGTACGCGCGGTCGAAGCCCGCCATGTAGCTCGCGTACGCCTGGTCCTCCCACTCGCCGAACTTCGCCGGGTCGCCCTTGACCGTGCGCGACTGGTTGAACATCACGTTGTAGTCCATCGACAGGACCTCGAACTTGCGCCCCGGCAGCGGGATCTGCTGGAGCGGCAGGTCCCACACCCCGTTCACCTTGTCCGGCCACACCTGCCGCCCGCCGGGCGAACTCGCGTCGTAGCGGAAGCCGAGCGAGGGCGCCGCCGCGAGCAGCGCCTTCTGTCCCTCCAGGCACGGCGCCCGACCGCCGATGAGTTCCTTGTCGTAGTCGAACGGCAGCGCCGGCATGTCGGTCCAACCGGTGTTGCTCTTCCAAGTCTTCACGAACGAACGGGACTGCTCCGTCTCGGCGCGCCAGTCCTCGGCCGACCACGAACCGCCACCGGTGGGTCCGCAGAAGTGTCCGTTGAAGTGGGTGCCGATCTCGTGGCCCTCCTGCCACGCGGCGCCGAGCTGCTCCAGCGTCATCCGCAGGTGGGCGTCGTCGAGGTAGCCGATGTCGGAGGCGCCGATCGGCTTGTGCGGCGGCTGGTACCTGGCCTTTTTGGCCTCGGGCAGCACGTACACCCCGGACAGGAACAGCGTCATCCTGGCGTTGCTCTCCTTGGCCACCTGGCGAAAGCGGGAGAACAACTTCTTGTCGTCCTCGCCGGCGCCGTCCCAGGAGAAGACCACGAATTGCGGCGGGGTCGCACCCGGGGCCAGCTTCTCCGGCCTGGGCCGGTTCGGCTGCTCGCCGGTGTTCGAGGTCGAGCCGTCGCCGATCAGCGTCACCGGGGCCTGTGCGGCCGGCCCCTGGGGAGGTTTCGCGGGCGCGGCGGCCTTTTGTTCGGGATCGCTCCCGTGGACGCGGGCGAAGACGACGAAGCCGATGGCGGCGAACACCGCTACGACGAGCACGATGACGGCCATGGTGCGGGATGATCGCACGAATGCCCCAAATGATTGGAAATATAGGGAACTCGACAGCAGGCTAGATCGGCCGCCGGCCGATTCATCGACCCACCCCACCGGACGGCCGGCCGGCACCACCCCATGGGATGAACGGGTACGGCCACTCGGCCGCGGTGTGAGCGGCCGCACGGGCCGCCGAGGGTGTCGCGGGTCCGCCACCGGCAATGGATAGCCCCGAGCCGGTGGTTCGCCTCGGCACGGGGCGCGCCCGCGCGGCCGCCCGGGGTCCGCTCGCCGGACCCGGACCGAGAACCGGCCGACCCCGGAGGGGACATCGATGCGCGAGACGCTTCGAGACGCCAAACACACGCTGCTGCCGCCGCACGACGACCCGCACGCCCCGCTGCCGCCGCTGCTGATCGTGCTCACCGTGGTCACCGGCCTGGTGGACGCGCTCAGCTATCTCGAACTGGGCCGGGTGTTCGTCGCGAACATGACCGGCAACGTGGTCTTCACCGGTTTCGCGCTGGCCGGCGCCCCCGGCCTGTCGGTGACCGCCTCGCTCGCCGCGCTCGGCGCGTTCCTGGTCGGCGCGGCCGGCGGCGGCCGACTGGGCGTGGTCTTCGGCGCGCGCCGCGTACGCCTGCTGTGGGTCGGCGCCTCGGTACAGGCCGCCCTGCTCGCCGCGGCCCTGATCGTCGCCGCCTCGGCGCACGGCCTGGGCACCGGCGAGCGGTACACCCTGATCCTGCTGCTCGGCCTGGCCATGGGCCTGCAGAACGCGGTGGCCCGCCGACTGGCCGTCCCGGACCTGACCACCACCGTGTTGTCCCAGACGCTGACCGGCCTGGCCGCCGACATCCGCCGACTCGGCGGCACCGGATCCCGGGCGGGCCGCCGGTTGCTCTCCGCGCTCGCGATGGCACTGGGCGCGTTCACCGGCGCGATCCTCGTCCTGCGCGTGCACGTGCTGATCGCGTTCGCCGCGCCGCTCGCCCTGCTGATCGGCACCGCCGCCGTCGCCTACCGCTTCGACCTGCGGGAGCGGCGCGAGCCGAGAGCCGACGAAACCGTTTGAGGTCCACGACGTACCCGAGGTAGCCTGGGCGGGCCACATTGTCGTCCGTCTGGATGGTCCGTTGCGCATCTGAGGTCAGGACATCGCGCCGCTCGAGCCTGCTGTGCTCGCGGTCGCGTTCTCGACCTCGGTGTGGCCGTCCCGGACGACTTTTTCGTCGACTCTCGTTTGTCGACCCTCTCGTTCCCGGTGCTTCCCGATCCCGCCGCGCGGTGTCCCACGCGATCCGTACATCACCGCGTCCCGGGAGAATCCGCATGTCCATTCCGACCGCACCCGCGATCGTCTGCTCCGCCCTGTCCTTCGCCTGGCCCGACGGCACCCCCGTCTGCACCGACCTGGATCTGTCCATCGGCGGCGGGCGCACCGGCCTGGTCGGCGTCAACGGCGCGGGCAAATCCACCCTGCTCAAGCTGATCGCGGGCGAACTGCGCCCCACCGCCGGGACGATCGGCCTCGCCGGCGACCTCGGCTACCTGCCGCAACACCTCCCGCTGGACGCCGACCGGCGCGTGGACGACGTGCTCGGCATCGCCGACACGCGGGCCGCGCTGCACGCGATCGAGGCCGGCGACGCCGACGTCCGGCACTTCGACACCATCGGCGACGACTGGGACGTCGAGGAACGCGCGCGGGCCCAACTCGACCGGCTCGGCCTGCCGCACGTCGACCTCGACCGCACCGTCGGCACCCTGTCCGGCGGCGAGTCGGTGCTGCTCGGGCTGGCCGCGCTGCTGCTGCGCCGGCCGGAGATCCTGCTCCTGGACGAGCCGACCAACAACCTCGACGCGTCCGCGCGCGAGCGGCTGTACGACGCGGTGAGCCGGTACCCGGGGGTGCTCGTCGCGGTCAGCCACGACCGGGTGCTGCTCGATCTGGTCGACCGGATCGTCGAGTTGTTGCCGGACCGGGCGCGTACCCACAGCGGCAACCTCAGCTCCTACCTCGACATCCTGGAGCAGGAGCGGGAGACCGCCGAGCGGCTGGTCCGGGTCGCCCAGACCGACGTGCGCAAGCAGAAGCGCGAGTTGGCCGAGGCCCAGATCCGGCTGGCCCGCCGACAGCGCACCGGCCGCAAGGCCCAATTGGAGGGCGGCCTCCCCAAGATCGTGGCCGGCAACCTCAAACGCGGCGCCGAGGTCTCCGCCGGCAAGCTCAGGGGCACTCACGAGGGCCGCCTCGACGACGCCAAAAGCCGATTGTCCGAGGCCAGGGACGCGGTCCGGGAGGACAAGGAGATCCGGATCGAACTGCCCGAGACCGAGGTGCCGGCCGGCCGCACGGTGCTCACCGTCGAGGGCCTGAACACGGCGGACGCGCTCTACGGCCCGCACGGCGTGGACCTGATCGTGCGCGGCCCGGAACGCATCGCCCTGGTCGGCGACAACGGTTCGGGCAAGACCACCCTGCTCCGCCTGCTCACCGGCGCGGAGCAACCGGCCGAGGGCACCGTCCGGATCAACGTCGAAGGGGTGCGCCACCTGCCCCAGCGGCTGGACATCCTCGACGACGACGCCACCGTCCTGGCCAACGTGCGCCGCTTCGCGCCCGAGGCGACCGACGCGGAACTGCGCGGCCGGCTGGCCCGCTTCCTGTTCCGGGGCAACCGCCCCGAGCAGCGGGTCGGCACGCTCTCCGGCGGCGAACGATTCCGCGCCGTCCTGGCCGCCCTGCTGTCCGCCGACCCGCCGCCGCACCTGCTGATCCTCGACGAGCCGACGAACAACCTGGACCTGGCGTCGGTGCGCCAACTCGAACAGGCCCTGAACGCCTATCGGGGCGCACTGGTCGTGGTCAGCCACGACCGCCCGTTCCTGGACGGGATCGGGATCACCCGGGAGCTGACCCTGCGCCGCGGCGAGGGCTTCGCCGTCCCCGCCCCGCAGGGCGACGCCGAGACCGCGGAGGACGCGCCGGTGGAGTAGCCCCGGCCGGCGCGCGCGGCCGGGGCGCACCGCTCACCCCTCCGCGCGCGCCGACTCCGCGTCGTTGCCCCGCCGGATCGCCCGCACCGGCGCGCCCGGCCGCCAGTTCCGGACCACGATCTCCTGCCCCTCGAGCCCGACCGCGCTCACCTCGCCCAGTTCGACCCGGAACAGGTGGAACGGGGTGGGCGCGTTGGTCTCCGCGACGTATCGCTCCTTGAGCGCCTCGTCGACCTCCTCGATCGCGCGCCCGCTCACCCGGACGTCGCCGTGCGTCATCTCGGCCCCCTCCCCCGGGTTGGCGAACAGCGAGAACCTCGGGTCGCGCAGCAGGTCGCGCGCCTTGAGCGAATCCGGCATCATGCCCAGCCACATCTGCTCGAACCGGAAGTCGGCCTCCAGACCGGTCAACCGCGGCGAGCCGTCCCGACGCAGCGTGCCCAGCACGTGGTGTTTGTACATCCCGAACCGCTCGCGCACCGTCGCCGCGAACTCCGGTTCGGCCTTCTCGAACTCCGCCCAACTCGTCATGACACCCATGATGGCGACCCATCCCTGACAACCGTTGGCAGGGATTCCGGGTTAGTTTCGAGTCATGCGATCCGGTCGACTGGTGGCACTGCTGCTGCACCTGCAGAACCGACCCGGCGGGGCGACCGCCGCCGAGCTGGCCGCCGAGCTGGAGGTGTCGGTACGCACCGTGTACCGCGACGTCGCCGCTCTCCAGTCGTCCGGCGTGCCGCTGTGGACCGAGACCGGTCCGCACGGCGGGATCCGGCTGGTGAAGGGCTGGCGGACCCGGCTGGACGGGCTCACCGGCGACGAGGCCGCCGCGCTGTTCCTGTCCGGCGCGCCGCACGCCGCCGACGCGCTGGGCCTGGACACGGTCCTGGTGGCGGCCCAGACCAAGGTGATGGCCACCCTGCCCGCCGACCTGCGCACCCGGGCGAGCCGGGTGCGGCGGCGGTTCCACCTGGACGCGCCGGGGTGGTTCGCCCGGGACGAGGACGTCCCGCACCTGACCGAGATCGCGGGCGCGGTGTGGACCGGCCACAGGATCGACGTGCGCTACGCCCGCCGCGACCGCGAGGCGACCCGCCGGCTCGACCCGCTCGGCCTGGTGCTCAAGGCCGGCGTCTGGTACCTGGTCGCCCGGCATCGCGTCGACATCCGCAGCTATCGGGTCTCGCGCGTGGTGGCCGCGAGCACCCGGCCGGAACGCTTCGAGCGACCCGACGACTTCGATCTGGGCACGTGGTGGACGCACCACAACGACGACTTCGCCCGCTCGCTGATGCGGTTCGCCTGCGTGATCCGGGTGTCGCCGTTCGGCGCGGCGCAGCTGCCCCGGGTGTTCGGCCCGGTCGTCGCCGCGGACGCGCTCGCGACGGCCGGGCCGCCCGACCCGCAGGGGTGGCGCGAGCTGCGCCTGTGGGCCGAGTCCGAGGAGGTCGCCGCCGGCCAACTCGTGATGCTGGGCGTCGAGATGGAGGCGGTCTCGCCGCCGAGTCTGCGCCGGGCGGTGGCCGCCGCGGGCGCGAGCATCGCCACGCGCCACGGCGTACCCACGGGTCCCCCCAAAGGTTGACACCCCCCTTCTTCAAGCGCGCGTGGCGAGAGATGGGACATTTGGGGAACTCCGTGCCGCATGGGGATCGTTGGCACCACGAGAATCAACGCAACGTGATCACGCGCGTACACACCTTCGGTGACTACCCCACCGGTACGGGCCTCCCCTAGGGGCAAGGGTCGCTTGGCGTACCCCGGGTCCTCCCTGCGTAGGACGAGCGGGTCTGTCCTTGGAGAGGATTCGCCGCGACCGCTTCCCCCCTACGGTGATCGAGTGCACTGCAAGAGCGGAGCGCGCCACCCTTCACCTCAACATGGGGGACAGACTCGTGACCACGGCCACGGCTGCCATGACCGACGCGGACTCCAGGGGCACCATCGCCGCCCGCGCGCAGCAGCTCACCAAGGCGTACGGCGAAGGCGAGACCCGAGTCGTCGCTCTCGACAGTGTGGACGTCCAGATCGGTCGCGGCCAGTTCACCGCGATCATGGGCCCCTCGGGCTCCGGCAAGTCGACCCTGATGCACTGCCTCGCCGGCCTCGACACCGCGACCAGCGGCAAGAGCTGGATCGGCGACACGGAGATCACGAGTCTGAAGGACAAGGCGCTCACCAAGCTCCGCCGCGACAACATCGGCTTCATCTTCCAGGCGTTCAACCTGCTTCCGACGCTGACCGCGCTGGAGAACATCACGCTGCCGATGGACATCGCCGGCCGCAAGCCCGACCGGGCCTGGCTGGACAACGTGATCGAGACCGTCGGCCTGCGCGACCGGCTCAAGCACCGTCCGACCGAGCTCTCCGGCGGTCAGCAGCAGCGTGTCGCCTGCGCCCGGGCGCTGGCCAGCCGGCCCGAGATCATCTTCGGTGACGAGCCGACCGGCAACCTGGACTCGCGCTCGGGCGCCGAGGTGCTGGGCTTCCTGCGGCGCAGCGTCAACGAACTCGGTCAGACCATCGTGATGGTCACCCACGACCCCAACGCGGCGTCCTACGCGGACCGGGTCCTGTTCCTGGCAGACGGTCGAATCGTCGACGAGATGCTGCGTCCCACGTCCGACGCCGTGTTGGAGCGCATGAAGCGCTTCGACGGTGCCCGGACCAGCTGAAACAGGCGGAGAGAGTCCCCCACCATGTTGAAAGCCACGTTCCGCAGCTTCCTGGCCCACAAGGGCCGAATGGTGCTGTCCGCCCTGGCAGTCCTGCTGTCGGTCGCGTTCGTCTCCGGCACCCTGGTCTTCACCGACACGATCACCAAGACCTTCGACGAGCTGTTCAAGTCCACCGCGTCGGACGTCTCGGTCAAGCCCAAGTCCGAGTTCAGCAAGGAAGACCTCGCGCTCACCGGTGAGACGCCCGTCGTCCAGCGGTCGCTGATCGACAAGATCAAGAAGGTCGACGGCGTCAAGGACGCTCACGGCAGCATCAGCCTGGAGTCGTTCACGATCGTCGACAAGAACAACAAGTCGGTGGGACCGTCCAGCGGTGCTCCGACCATCGTCACCAACTGGTTCGAGACCGACCGCACGCCGGTCAAGATCACCAGTGGTGCCGCCCCCAAGGGTCCGGGCGAGGCGCTGATCGACGCCGACACGGCGAAGAAGAAGCACGTCAAGATCGGTGACCAGCTTCGGGCGATCGGGGCGAACGGCGAGTTCACGTTCAAGGTCAGCGGCATCCTGACCTTCACCGCCACCAACCCCGGCGCCGCGCTGCTCTCGTTCGACGACGCCATCGCCTCGCAGCGACTGCTCGGCGACCCGAACGCGGTCACCTCGGTATCGGTCGACGCCGCCGGCGGAGTCGCCGACAAGGACCTCAAGCTGCGGGTGGAGCAGCTTCTCAACGACCCGAAGAACTTCGAGGTCAAGACGGCCGCGGAGACGGCCAAGGAATCCAACGACGAGCTCGGCGGCTTCCTGAACGTGATGAAGTACGCGATGCTCGGCTTCGCCGGTGTCGCCGTCCTCGTCGGCGTCTTCCTGATCTTCAACACCTTCTCCATGCTGGTCGCCCAGCGCACCCGTGAACTGGGACTGATGCGGGCGATCGGGGCGAGTCGGGCGGACGTGAACCGCTCGGTGCTCCTGGAGGCGGTCCTGCTCGGCGTGGTCGGCTCCACGCTCGGCCTGGCGGCGGGCCTCGGTCTGGCCGTCGGCCTGAAGGCGCTGATCAGCGCGGTCGGGATCAACCTCAAGGGCACGTCCCTGGTGATCAAGACCGCCACCCCGATCGTGGCCTACCTGGTCGGCGTGATCGTCACCGTGATCGCCGCGTACGTTCCGGCCCGCCGCGCGGGCAAGGTCGCCCCGATGGCGGCCCTGCGCGAGGCCGGCGCGCCGCCGCAGAAGTCGATCAAGACCCGCTCGGTGATCGGCGCGGTCCTGTTCGGTCTGGGCGCACTCGCGCTGGTCGCCGGAGCCACCTCCTCCAGCGGTGGCCAGGGTGGCGGATTCGTGGGCCTGGGCGTGCTGTTCACGCTGCTCGGCTTCATCGTGCTGGCACCGCTCCTGGCTCGCACCGTGGTCCCGGCGCTGGCCGCCTGGTACCCGAAGCTGTTCGGCTCGATGGGCCGGCTCAGCCGGGAGAACGCGCTGCGCAACCCGCGGCGTACCGGCGCCACCGCGTCGGCGATCATGATCGGTGTGGCCCTCGTCAGCGGTATGGCGGTCGCGGCCTCGTCGATGTCGGCCTCCTTCGACAAGCAGATCGACAAGTCGCTGGGCTCCGACTACACCGTCCAGTCGCTCACCGGGACCTTCCCCGAGAACATCGTCGACGCCGCCCGCAAGACCCCCGGCGTCGGCGAGGTGGTCGCCTCGACCCTGTCCAACGCGGTCATCACCGCGGACGGCAAGTCCAAGAAGGACTTCGTCCTCGGCTCGGACCCGGGCATCGACGGCACGATCAAGACCACCTATCTCCAGGGCAGCGGCGACGCGGCCATGTCGGCGGGCAAGGCGGCGATCGGCGAGGACTTCGCCAAGGACCACCACCTGAGCCTGGGCGGCAAGATCGAGCTCGCCTTCCCGAACGGGCAGAAGACCACGGTCGAGGTCGGCGCGATCCGCAAGAAGTCCGACGACGTCATCGGCATGGGCGAGACGATCGTGATCCCGAACACGATCATGAAGAAGTTCGTCCCGAACGTGCAGTACCAGAGCGTCAGCATCAACGCGGCCAATGGTCAGGACGCGACGAAGGTCGGCGCCGCGCTCAAGACGGCGCTCGAACCCTTCCCGCAGGTCAAGGCGCGTGACCAGAGCGACTACAAGGAACTGATCGGCAAGCAGATCGACACGTTCCTGTACCTGATCTACGGTCTGCTCGGCCTGGCGATCATCATCTCGATCCTGGGTGTGATCAACACGCTGGCGCTGTCGGTGGTCGAGCGCACCAGGGAGATCGGTCTGATGCGGGCGATCGGCGCCTCGCGTCGGCAGATCCGCCGGATGATCCGCCTGGAGTCCATGGTGATCGCGGTGTTCGGCGCCCTGGTCGGGCTCGCGCTCGGCATGGCGTGGGGCATCGGCGCCCAGCGCCTGCTGGCCAACCAGGGCCTGGACGTGCTCAAGGTCCCGTGGGGCACGGTCGTCGGCATCGTGATCGCCGCGGCGATCGTCGGCCTGCTGGCCGCGGTGATGCCGGCCTTCCGGGCGGCACGGATGAACGTCCTGCGCGCCATCGCGACGGACTGACCCGGAGGGGCGACCCTCCCGACAGGCAGCCGGCTCCCCATCCTCCCCCCTTGGGGAGCCGGTGACCGAAGAGCCCCCGCACCGCCTTGCGCAGGCGGTGCGGGGGCTCTTTCGCGTTCGCGGGGCGGGGGCTCTTTCGCGTTCGCGGGGCGGGGGTCAGGAGCGGGCCGCGGGGTGGGACTTCAGTGCCCGGCGGCAGAGTTGGTCGGCCTGGCGGGTGGTCTCCGGGAGGCGGTAGCGCGGGGTCAGGGCCAGTACGTGCGCGCAGGCCGTGTCCAGGTCGACGCCGTGGCCGATCGACACGAAGACCGGCTTGACCGCGTCGCGGGTGCGCAGCGCGCGGCCGACCACTTCACCCTCGTCCACCAGGTCGGCGGCCTCGCCGCGGGCCGGTCCGAGTGGCTCGTACGTCCCGACGAACTGTGTCTTGCCGACCCCGATGGCCGGGAGACCGGTGAGCACGCCGAGGTGGCAGGCCAGCCCGAAGCGGCGCGGATGGGCCAGCCCCTGGCCGTCGCACAGCAGCAGGTCGGGTGCGGCGTCGAGGCGTTCGAGCGCGGCCAGCAGCGCCGGGACCTCCCGGAAGGCGAACAGGCCCGGGACGTACGGGAAGGTCGCCACGCCGTGCACCACCGAGTGCTCCAGGACGGCGTGCGTGTGGGCGTCCAACACCACGACGGCGGCGGCCAGTTCGTCCGAGTCCTCGGCGTAGGCCACATCGAGGCCGGCCACCCGCCGCACCTCGCCCGGCTGCGGCCCGGGCCCGACCGTGTCCACCGTCGGGCGCAGCCGATCCTGCACGGCCAGCGCCTCGGCGGCGGTCCGCGGCCACTCCTCGGCCGATGCGATCGCGGAAGAAGTGCTCATCCCGAGAACGTACCGCCGGCTGCGTGGGTGGAACCCGTCGGTGGGCTGCCGCGTCCACTCTGCGGGTGCGTACGACTGCGCGGTGCGTGCGTTCGACGACGAGGGGGCAGGGCGATGGCGGTGCGGCGGTGGAGTGTGGGGGCGGTGGTCGCGGCCGGGGTGATTCTGGGGGTGTCCGCGTGTGGTGGGTCCGGGGATGATCCGTTCGTGGTGTCGGCGCCCTCGACGAAGGCGCCGCCGGTTCGGGCGCACGCGACCAGGGTGGACACCGGGACGGTCGCCTTCGAGGTCCGCGCCGCCGGGGGCACCGACGCGGGCGCGCAGACCGTGACCACCCCCTGCGATCGGGTGCTGCTCGCGCTCGACGACGTCACGATCGAGTCCAACGAGGTGACCTGCAAGGCGCCGGGCGGCGCCCCGGGCAACGGGTGGCACGGCCTGTACCGCACCGCGGCCGACGTCCCGCCCGGCGCGGTGACCCAGACGGTGCAGACTCCGCTGGGCGAGGCGGTGCTGTTCACCCAGGAGTACTACGAGGCGACCAACTCGGTGCGGCGTTGGCGCGAGCCGGTCGCGATCGTGACCCTGGGCAATCCGCGCTCGCGCAGCCATCCGACCCTGGTCGTGCGCGCCGACAAGGGCATTCTGGACCAGTCCCGGCTCGCCGGGTTCGTCCGCGCAAACCTGCTGCCCCTGGGGTGAGGTCCGCGCCCGGTGCCGGCGGCCGGGCCGAAATCGGCGACCCTGTTGACCGTATTCGGCGCGCGACTAGGCTTCCGGGGCGTTGTGCCCATTCACCGGAGGCCGAAGTGACCGAGAGCAGAGCAGGCGGAGCGCCCGCGCGACGTGGCCCCGGCGAGTTGGAGTCCGAGATCCTGTCCCTGCTGTGGACGTCGCCCACGGCGATGGGCGCGGCCGCGGTGCAGGCACGGGTCTCCGGCGAACTGGCGTACACGACGGTGGTGACGATCCTGTCCCGCCTGCACGACAAGGGTGTGCTCCAGCGCACCAGGTCGGGCCGGTCCTACGTGTACGCGCCGGTGTACGACGAGGCCGGGCTCGCCGCGCGGCGGATGCGCCAGGTGCTGGACAAGGAGGGCGACCGGCAGGCGGTACTCGCCCGATTCGTCTCCGACCTGTCCACCGACGACGAGGCACTACTGCGCCGACTCCTCGAAGAGGGCGGCTCCTGACCCCGCCCGCCGGTTCCTCGACCGGCCCGACCGCACCTGCGGCGGACCTTCAGTAGGTCGGGAAGTCCGCCGTCGTCAGCACGAACCCGAAGCCGGGCAACGGCACGTCCTGGCCGAACGCGTAGGCCGCGCGAGCCGTGTACCTGCCACTCTTGGGCTCGGAATTGACCACAATCGTGCCCTGGCGCGGGTCGACGATCACGTAGACCGGGATACGCATGCGGGGATAGTCGCGCAGCTTGGCCTCCCAGTCGTTCTCGGGGTTCGACCGTGACACGACCTCGACGACGAGTCGCAGGTCGGCGGCGGGAATGTGGTTCTCGATGGTGATGAGATCGTCTTCCGGGAAGACGCAGACGTCGGGGTTGCGCCTTATCAGGTTGGTATCGTCCAACACGTCGATCCCACCGTGCACCGCCATCCCGGCCCATTCGGGACGCCCGGCGATCCCCTGTTCGATACGCATGCGCAGGCGACGCACGATGAACTCGTGGATGCCGGATGGGCCGGTCATCATCACGAGCGTGCCATCGCTGATCTCGACCTTGTAATTGGACGGCGCGTGCATGCTCTCGGCGATGGCGGTCAGTCGGTCGAATTCCTCGCGGTCCATACTTCCCATGGTAGGTCGTAGGATTCCGAGATCGCTTTCCGTGGCCTGCTGGTCACCCGGACGGGAACGGGCGTCCTCGAGGTTGACCCCCGCGAGGTTCACCCGGAGAATTTTGGTGTGGGGATCACGATCATGGCGCGCGCCGGCGAGACCGGCGGGCGTGTTGTCGCGTCGGTGATGCGGCGGCATCGGATCGCGCATCTTCCCGTTCCGCCCGGTATGCGCTGTCGGTAGGGCGCGCGCCGGCTTCGGTTTTCGTTGATGGGTCGTCATGTCTCGTGAATGCGCGGGGTTTCGGCGGTCCGTGCCCGCGTGCGCCCGCTTCGGATGACGTTCTTCTTCATGCGAGGGCCGAAAGGGACACCACACTCATGACCGCTGTCACCGTTTCCGTATCACCCGTCGCCGCCCGAATCGGCGCCGTGGTCGAGGGGGTTCGCCTGGGCGGCGAGCTGGACCCGATCACGGTGGACACCGTGCGGGACGCACTGCACCGGCACAGGGTGATCTTCTTCCGCGACCAGCACCACCTGGACGACGCGGGCCAACTCGCCTTCGCCCGGCTGCTCGGCGATCCGATCGGGCACCCGACCGCGTCCGCCGAGGGCGAGTTGATCGTGCCGATCGACAACGATCACGGGGTGGTCGCCGATCGTTGGCACACCGATGTCACATTCGTTCCCGCCTATCCGCTCGCCTCCATCCTGCGCGCGGTACGCCTGCCGGACGTGGGCGGGGACACGTTGTGGGCCGATACCGCGAGCGCCTATGCGCAACTGCCCGCCCCACTCGCGGCGTTGGCCGATTCGCTGCGGGCGGTGCACAGCAACCGGTACGACTACGTGGCTTCGGACACGGATGGGCTCAGCCAGGCGCGGAAGGACTACCGGGAGTTGTTCGAATCGACCGTGTACGAGACCGAGCACCCGGTGGTGCGGATACACCCGGTCACGGGCGAACGCACGCTGGTTCTCGGCGCGTTCGCACAGCGGCTGGTGGGCTTCGACGCCGAGGACTCGGCGGCGTTGCTCGCGCTGTTGCACAAGCACGTCACTCGACCCGAGAACACCGTGCGATGGCGGTGGCGTGCGGGTGACGTGGCGATCTGGGACAACCGGGCGACGCAGCATCGGGTGATCACCGACTTCGACGGGGCCCGGCGGTTGTTGCACCGGGTGACGATCGACGGGGACGTCCCGGTGGGGGTGGACGGTCGGCGCAGCCTCGCGGTCCGGCCCGCCGGCGAGCCGGTGGCTTGATCGGCGGTCGGCTTGCCGTCCTCGAACGCCGGCCGGGCCGGGGTTTTGCCCGGTCGGCGTGTCATCCGTGTGTGGTGTCGGTCAGGTCGGCTTTCGGATCGTGGACCAGCGGCGGGTTGCCTCCTCCAGGAGGTGGTTCAGGGCGGCTTGCTTCGGGAGGGTTCGGGGGAGGCGGTCGCCGTAGGGGAGGTGGGCGCGGGCCTTGCGCCACAGGCGGTCCGGGAGGGTTTTGGGGTCCTGGTGGTAGCGGACCTTGGTGAGGAGTTGGCGGGCCTCCGCGTCGGCCGGGTTGAGGGCGAGGGTGACCGCCAGGTGTTCGGCGGCGGTGTTCCAGCGGGCGCTTCGGGCCGCCCGTACCGCGTCGTTGAAGTGGCGGTCGGCCAGTTCGACGAGGCCGGCGAGCGCGCCGAGGTCGCCGCCGCAGGCCGGGCAGCGTCCGGTCAGGTCGGCGATCCGGCGGCGGCACAGGGGGCAGGTGATCGCGAACGCCATGTCACTTCTCCAGGGAGTTCTTCGGGAGCCGCAGCCCGATGTGCGGGGAGCCCTCCCGGATCTGTTCCATCCAGCGGTCCGCCCGCGCCCGCAGCGGCATGATCCGGCCCCGATAGATCTCCACGAGCCGCCGGTTGCCCGCCGCCTCGTCCCGCACGTCCACCTCCGCCGCGTCCTCGGCGATCGTGTCCAACTCGCGCAGGAACGCGTCCGCGTCGAGCCGGTGGAGGCCGCCGGACGCCTGGTCCATCTCCTGGATCGAGCGCCGCAGATACTCCACCTCCTGAAGCACCGCGACCTGGAACTCGGCGGCGGTGAACTGCTGCGGGGCACGGCCGCCGTGCAGCATGCGCTCGGCCGCGTTGATCCGGTCCCGTACCGCCTCGTTGGCCAGGTGCCAGTCCATCTTGTTGCCCGCCGCGTAGGCCGCACGGCCCGTGGCGCGCAGGCCGGGGATCGCGCTGCGGAAGCGCTCCGCCTCGACCGGGTCGTGGTCCACCAGCCGGTCGGCGAGCCGGGCCAGGAACGCCAGGTTGTCCTCGAACTCGCCGATCGGCGGGTTCAGCGCGCTGCCCGCGGTGGTGGCCACCCGCAGGCCCTGGACCAGCGTCTCCGCCTCCAGGAGCTTGTGGTGGGTCTTGCTCGGGTCGATCCGCTCCCGGACCAGCTCCGCGAGTTCGGCGAGGAGGCGATCCAGCGCCGGGCCGACCCGGATGGCGTCGGCCGGCGGGATCGCGTCGCGCTTCTCCGCCCATCCGGTCACCACCTGCCTGTGCCGCTCGGTCAGCTCCGGCCAGCCCGGCACGGACCGCTGCGGGATGTCGATCACCGCGCTGCCCTCCGCGCCCACCTGCGGCAGCCGCGCCTCGGCCCGGATCGTCCAGCCGGTCTCGAACTCCAGGGTCACCTCGACGGTCGAGCCCACCGGCACGTCGGTGGGCAGGTCCCGGATCGAGACCTCGCCGATCGGCACCAGGCCCTCGACCAGGCCGACCCGCAGGCTGGACCCGTGGGACGCGGTCTCGAGGCGGAAGTCGGTGCGATAGGGCACCATCGTCCCGGCCCGCACCACCGCGTGCAGCCCGTCCACCAGCTCGACCGAGAAGTCGTGCGCGAGCACGTCGCCGGTCGCGTCGGAGCGCGGCTTGTCGTCGGTGGTCACCTCCAGACGCCGGCTCTCGATCTCCCGGCCGTGCGCCGACACCTGCACGGTGAAGCCGTTCTCGCCCTCGCGCAACGGCACGTCGGCGAACAGGAACCGGCCCTCCCCGTCGGCCGTCTCGGTCAGGTACACCAGGCCGTCGTCCGAGGTCAGCACCAACTGCGCGGCGGCCGGCGAACCGAGGTCGGGGCCGGCCAGGACCCGGCCGCCGATGTCCGTCTCCGGCGGCAGCGCCTCGGGGCGGTCCAGTTCCAGATGGCCGCTGCGACTGGGGACGTTCGCCGCCTTGAGCGCGGCGCCCAGCGCGACGCACAGGTCCGGGTTGAGCAGCCGGGGGCCGCGCCCGAAGTGCTCGGTGAGCATGGAGGCCACCAGCGGGATCCGGGACGAGCCGCCGACCATGACGATCTCGTCCAGGTCGGCGGCGGTCATCCCGGCGCGGGTCAGCGCGCGGTCGCAGTCGTCCAGGGTGCCGCGGATGCGGTCCGCGATCATCTCCTCGAACTCCTCGCGGCGCATGGGCAGTCCGATGTTCATCGGGGTGCCGCGCCGGTCCTCGCAGTACTGGCTGACGATCTCGGTCTCGGGGTAGCGCGACAGGTCGTGCTTGGCGCCCTCGGCGACCGAGAGCAACTGCGCCTCCACCTTGCCGTCGGCGGGGTTCTCCGAGTCGATCGCCAAATCGTATTCGGGCAGTTGGGCCGCGATCCAGGACACGATCCGCCGGTCGAAGTCGAAGCCGCCCAGGTAGCGGTCGCCGCTGAACGAGCGGTTCTCGAAGCCGACTTCGGGGTCCCAGGTGACCACCGAGGTGTCGAAGGTGCCGCCGCCGAGGTCGTAGACCAGGAACGTCTGCGGCTCGGTCAGCTCGCGGGCCCGCTCGTGCGTGTACGCCAGCGCCGCGGCCACCGGCTCGATCAGTGTCTCGACCACCTCCAGGCCGGCCGCCTGGCCGGCGCGCGTGGTCTCGTTCTTGGCCCGGGTCTCGAAGAACGCCGGGACGGTCACCACGGCCCGCTCCACCGGTACGCCCAGCACCTCTTCGGCGACCTGCTTGAGGTGGCGCAGGATGTGCGTGGACGCCTCCAGCGGAGTCAGCCGCGCGTGTCCGGCCGTGACCAACTGGTCGGTGCCCATGTTGCGCTTGAAGAACATCGCGGGCGGTGCACCGGGCAACCGGGCCTTGTTCTTGGCCAGTTGGCCGACGATCGGGGTGCCGATCGGATCGATCCACACCGCCGACGGGGTGGTGGGCGAGCGGTCGGGGTTGGCCACGATCAGCGAGTCGCCGACCGGGCGCAGCCGACGGGCGGCGATCAGCGCCTCCTTGTCGGGCACCTCGGCGTCGGCGGGGATCGCGATGCACGAGTTGGTCGTGCCGAGGTCGATACCGACCACGATGCTCATCTGGTGCTACCGCCTTCGCAGTTCGGGTCGTTCGAGGGTTCGGGGCGCGGAGCCGCGGGGGTGTCCCGGTCGTCGGTCCGCCCGGGGGCTGCCTCGCGTTCGGCCGGGGTGGGTACGAAGCCGAGCACGACCTGTGCGCGGCGGATCACCTCGCCGTCGTCGAGGAGCACACCGGGCCGCAGCGTCCTGGCCACGATCATCGCCGCCTCGTCGCCGCTGTCGGGGGCGTGCGCGACATCCACCCGGCGGCCGACCGCGGCGTACGCCTCGCCCACGGGATCGTCGAAGCGTACGCCCGCGCGATCGAGCGCCGTCGCGAACCGCCGGGCGATCGAGGCCAGTACGGCCGGCGCGGGCTCGCCCTCCAGGCAGCCGCGCAACTCGTGCAGCGCGACCGCGGCGTCCGCGGCCAGGCCGGTGTACCGCTCGTGGGTGGACTCCAGGCGTTTGCGCATCTCCTCGCGCCCGGCCTCGCGTTCGCGCGCGGTTCGCCGCACCACGTCGTAGACCAGCGCGAACGGCGGGTCGAGCGCGTGTTCCGGCACGGCGCGCTCGCTTTCGGTGATCGCCATCGGGTCCGCGGCGAACGCGGCCGGATCGGCCGACCCGGCGGAACCGGGCGACGCGGCCGATGTGGTCGACGCGGGCGCGGGCGAGCCGCCCCGGTCGGGCCGGCTCGCCGCATCCGCCGGCGGGTCCGCCCCGAGGGGGCCCCGCTCGGGTGTCGCTGCCATCAGTGCGCCCCTTCTTCCGTCCACAACGGTACGAACTCGCGTGGCGCGGGCGGCGGCACCAGGCCCGCGAGCACACGTCGGTCGATCCCGATCCGCGTCGGCCCGGCCGACTCCGGGGGGTCGGTCTCGGCGAACTCCTCGGCCAACTCGGCCGGATCGGGGCCGGGCCGCTCGGGTCGGTGGGTGAGCAGTTCGGCCGTCAGCCGCCCGGCGGGATCGTTCAGCGCCTCCTCGGCCGCGTTCACCTCGGCCGGTGCGAGCACCCGGCCGTGCACCGGGAAGCGGTCCGCGCTCCGGGTGATCCGCTGTCGGCGCTTGCGCACCTGCGCCTTGATCGCCGCCCGGCCGGTCAGGTCCGGATCCAGGTCCAGGATCTGGAAGGCGGTGCCCCGGTAGGGGTTGCGGCCGGCCTGCCAGGCCCAGGGGTTCTCCCGGGCGCCCTCGCTCGCGGTGGGTTCCATCGGCACTCAACTCCATGCGGGGCCGTGCCCCGTGGCCAGGGACAACACGACGCCGCGCAGCGCGTTGACGATCTCGGGTTTGTCCGCGTCCGGGTCGGCGGCCACCTCGTCGGCGAGCCGGCGGGCGGTGGCCAGGTCCTCCGGCTGTGGTGCGTGCAGGTTGATCAGTACGCGGGCCATGAACAGCCGACCCCACGGCCCGGGCGCGGACATCGCCAGCGCCCGGCGCAGCGCGTCCCGCACGTGTCCGTCCGGCAGCCCCTGGCGTTGTCGGGCGGTGGCGGCCAACGCCCATTCCTCGGCGGCCAGTTGCTCGACATCGCGGTACATGCTCTTGAGCGCCAGGTCGCGGTCGAGTTCGAGGGCGCGCAGCAGGTGTCGGCCCGAGCGCAGCGTGGCTTGTTCCAGTACGGCGGGTTCGGTGGCCGGGCCGGACTCCAACTCGCGCACCACGATGCCGCGCCAGTATTCGTGCCGGGCCAGCTCGACGGCGAACGAACCGGCGGGGGTGCCCACTTCGTCCCAGGCGGGCAACACCAGCCGGGCCACCCGCTCGACCAGCGGCTCGATCCTGTGCGCCCACCCGGGTGCGGCCACCACGATCTCGATGTGGCGCCGGGTCGCGTACAGCAGGGCCCGGGCCGCCTCCACGTTGCCGGGGTCCACCGTGAGCCAGGAGGCGAGCAGTTCGACCACGTCGTCGTAGCGGCCCTCCTCGACGTCGCGCGACGCCTCGGCCAGCGCCTCGCGGACCAGGTCGGCCCGGGCGTTGGCGATCACCGACGGCGGGAAGCCGGACTCGCGGACCAGGTCGAGGTGTGCGCGCGCGGACAGCGGATCGCGCAGGCGCCGATCGGCGGCCAGGGTCAGGTGCGGGGCGAGCAGGTCGCGCGGCAGCCGCTCGCGGACCTCCTGGACGGTCGCCGCCGGCACCGGGCTCCCGGCGACCGCCTCCAGGTGCTCGTGCATCCGGTCCCAAAAGGCGCTGTCGTGGTACAGCTCGGCCCAGTGCGCCAACGCCCGTTTCCAGTACGGGTGGGCCGCCTCGCTCTCGCCGGTCGACTCCAGGTCGTAGGCGCGCGCGTGCAGCGCGACCGCGAGGTGGTGGGTGCGCCACGGGCCGCCGCCGGTGGTCCACAACTCCTCGGCCCGCACGCTCCACGGCTGCGCGTCGGCGCCGGTGCCCAGGCTCGCGTACGCCTCGCCGTCCAACGGCCCGTCGCCCGCGCCGTGTTCGCGCAGCCGGGCGGCGAACGCGCGCAATTGTGCGCGGTCAGTCATCGGCGCCCCCGACCACGAGCGCACCGGCCACCACCCGCACCCGGACCGCGCCGATCGGCCGGCCGGCGGCGTCGGCCTCGTCGAGCAGGCGCAGCACGCCCGGCACCACGGCGGTGACGCAGCGGTTGACGCCGCGTGCCGCCTCCTCCGGCCGGCCGCGCCAGGCGACGGTGGCGATGTGGTCCGCGGCCTCGTCGGTCCAGGTCAACGCGACGCCGAGTTGGTCGCGCAGCCGCGCGGCGAGTCGGGTCAGGCCGTTCTCCGCGATCCCGCGCAATTCGGTGGGGCCGAACGGCGAGTAGAGGATCACCTCGTCCACCCGGTTGAGGAATTCGGGCCGGAAGAACCCCTCCATCGTGCGGCGCAGCCGGGCGCTCGCGGCGGTGTGCCCGGTCGAGCCCTCGGCCAGGATCGAGCCGATCAGGTTGTCCACGCTGTCCACGTCGTCCTCGACGGCCTCGGCCGCGGAGTGGATCGCGCCGAGGTTGGTGGTCAGGATCACCACCGCGTCGTGCGCCTCGCGTACCGGGCCGGCCGGGTCGCCGATCCGGCCCTCGTCGAGCAGCCGGAGCAGTGCGTCGAGCACCCGGGCGTCGGCCTTCTCCACCTCGTCGAACAGGAACACCCGGCGCGGATTGTCGCGCAGGCCGTTGGTGAGCTTGCCCTCGCCGAAGCCGACGTAGCCGGGCGGGGCGCCGATGAAGTTGTTGATCGACTCGCGGGCGCTGAACTGGCCCATCTCGAAGACGAGGACGTCGTCCTGGGACCCGTAGACGACCTCGGCGAGCAGCCGGGCGGTCATCGTCTTGCCGGAGCCGCTGGGGCCGCACAGCAGCAGCGCCGCGCGCGGGCGGTCGTCCGGACGGAAGCCGCGGGCGAGCGAACGTTTGATGAGTTCGACGTGGAAGGCGAGCCGCTCGACCACGCTTTCCTGGCCGATCAGTCCCGCGCGCAGCCGGCGGACCGCCTCCTCGGGGGACATCGGGGTATCGGGCCGGTCCGGTTCGGGCTCGGTGGGCTCGCGGTAGTAGGTGTCGGCGAACCGGCGCAGCCGCTCCAGGTCCAGGCCGATGTCGCGGAAGAACGCGGCCGCCAAGCCGCTGGGGGTGTCCAGGAGCGCGGCGAGCAGGTCGCGTTCGGTGATCCGGGCGCCGGTGTCCGGGTCCGGGTCGGGGCCGCTCGCGGCGAACGTCGCCGCCCGGCGCAGGGTCTGCCGCAGCGGCTCGTCGGGGGGAATCGGGCCGGAGACGGCCGGGCCGCGGACCCGCGCGCCGGTCAGCGCGATGGTCTGTTCGCGCAGCGCCCGTACGTCCCGGCGCAGGAACAGGAAGGCCTGCTCCAGGAGTCCGCCCGGGGTGGTGGCCAGCGCGTGCAGCAGCATCGCGATGCCGCACTGCCGCCGGCCGAGTCCGCTCGCCTCGGCGACCATCATCGCCAGCACCCGCCGGGCGCCCGGGGCGAACGCGGCCTCGTCGATCGACCCGTCGGCCCGGCACACCTCCGCCGCCGGGCGCGCCGCGGCCACCTCGGCCCGCCAGGCGTCGAGGTCCACCCGGCCGTAGCCGACGAGCAGGTCCACCGCGCCCGGCTCCAGGCGCGGCAACAACTCCGCGAGCAGCGCACGTTCGTCGACGTAGCCGGTGTCCGCCGCGGCGGCGAAGCCGGCCCGCAAATCGGCGGTGACCGGCAGGCCGCCGAGCGCGCCCGCGCCCCGGCCGTTGCCGCTCGCCCCGGCGGCCGTCCCGGCGGCCGGTCCGCCGCCGCCGAGCAGGCCGGCCGCGAGCACGTCCGGCGGGATGCCCTGGCGGGCGAACAGGCCGCAGGCGCGCCCGCCGTCGATCCGGGCCAGGGCGATCAGCGTGTGGGCGACCTCGACCGTGTGCGCGCCGAGTTCGCGGGCCACCGCCGAGGCGGTCTCGAACCGGCGGGTGGCCACCAGCAGCCCGCTGTCGAACACCTGCTCCGGCACCCCCAGGATGTCCGTCTCCACGTCGCCTTCTCCCCCGCCTCGCCGATTCGATCGCACCGGGCCGGATCACGCCTCGTCGCCGGCGAGCAGCCGCTCGGCCAGGTCCGCCCGGGCCCGGGCCGCCTCGGGCCGTCCCGCTCCCAGGTCCCGTACGCCCAAGGCCAGTATTCGGTATGCGGCGGCCGTCGCGACCGCCCGGCCGAGTCGTCCGTCACGCAGTTCCGCCGGCGACGACTCGAGCAGCGTGGCGGCCAGTTCCGGGTCGGCGCGGGTGACCCGGTGCAGCACCAGGCCGGGGCCCAGGGGCGTACGGCGGACCCAGCCCGCACCGTAGCGCCGGAGCAGGTCGCGCGCGGCACCGGCCACCATCGAGTCGTCGCCCTCCAGCGTGCCGAGCAGCAGCCGCGCGGGCCAGGTGTCGGCGTAGGGCTCCTCGACCACGTGCGGCTCGGGCCCGGCGTCGTCCGGGCCGGCGCCGACCGTCGCTGCACCGCCGGCCGTCGCGGCACCACCGCCCGACACCCCGCCGAGACCCGACGCCCCGCCGCCGCCCGGCAGCCCCCGCCGCAGCAGCCGCACCGCGCCCGCGTCGTCGCCGCGCTCCAGCAGATCCGCCGCCGCGACCACCAGGGCCGCCGCCGTCCCGGGCCGCACGCCGGCCGCCGCGCCGCCGTCCCGTGCCGCGACGGCGGCCCGGTGCAGTTCGCGATACTCGGCGTGGTCCGGATCGAGCATCGCGGCCTCGTACAGATACCGGACCGCCCGTTCCGGGTCGCCGCCGGTCAGCTCCCGATGCCCCTCCACGGCCAGCCGGTGGGCCAGGCGCGGCGCGGCGGCGGCACAGCCCTGTTCGAAGGCGAGCCGGTAGCAGGTGCGCGCCGCGGCCTCCGCACCCCGCGCCGCGGCCCGGTCGCCGATCACGCACACCCATTCGGCCCGCGTACCCGGCGCCCCGGGCGGCGCGACCACGGGCAGCAGCCGCCACAGGTCGTGGTCGGGGTGCCGGGCCGGCTGCTCGAAGCGCTCCTCCAGGCAGTCCAGGACCCGGGTGGTGGCGGCGACCCGCCAGCGCCGGACGGGCGCACGCGGGTCCAGGCCGCCGAGCACGTCGAGCAGCGCGCGCTCCAGCGGGCGCGGTCCGGCCTCCAGCGCCTTCTCCAGCGTGGTCCACGTCTCCGCGAAGTCGCTGCCGGGCTGAACCACCCACCAGCGCAGCACTGCGTCGATCGCGCGGGCGTAGTGGCCCCGGGGGTCGCGCCCGAGCACGTCGGCGAGCATGCGCGCGGCGGTCTCCGGCTGCTGGGTGGCCACGGCCTGGATCTGGCTCTCGATCAGTCCCCGGTTGCGGACCACCTCGGCATCGGAGGCGTTGGCCAGGAAGTCCCGCATCGCGACGAGTCGAGGCTCCACCTCGCCCTCCCGATGCGTGGCCATCCGGAACGCCCGCACCGCCCCGGCATCCGACATGGCGTCTCCCCCGCGAACACGACCACCCGACTGCGCCGGTCGTGACGACGTACAAGCAGCCGATGTACAAGCAGCACGGTACCCGGCCGCACCGACCCAGGGAGGACACCGGGCGAACCCGTCCTCGTAACGTGATCGTCACCGGTGGTGAGACCGCGGCCGAGCCAAACCCGGGTGAGAGCGACCCCGAACATCGGGTAGTATTTCTCTCGCAGCAAGCGCCGCTAGCTCAGTTGGTTAGAGCAGCTGACTCTTAATCAGCGGGTCCGGGGTTCGAGTCCCTGGCGGCGCACAGCGGCAACACCGAGAAGGACCCACCGGTTTCCGGCGGGTCCTTCTCGCATGTATCGAGCACCATCCAGCACCATCGAGCCCGGCGACCCGGCACCCGCCCCGGCACCCCCGGCACCCGCCCCCGGCCCGGCTCGACGCCCCGAGCCGGGCACCCGCGTCGGCGCTCGGCCGACTACCGTCCCAGGTAGTCCTCCAGCAGCGCCGGAGTCAGGCCCGCCGCGCGGGTCTCGTCGACGAACGACCGGATGTCGGCCCGGAATTGCTTGCGGAAGTGCATCAGCACGATGTCGCCCGGACGGAGTTTGTCGCCGACGGCGAACCGCATGACGCCGTCGCGGACTTCCGCGCTCCAGTGCACGACGTGCCCGATGCCGCAATCGCCCGCCGCCCGCATGGTGTTCTCGTCGTGGTTTCCGTACGGCGGACGCAACAGCGCGGGCCGGCGGCCGAATTCACGGGCGTAGTCGTCGGACGTCGCGCAGATCTGGTTCTTCTGCACGTCGTACGGCTTGCCCTTCAGGTCGGGGTGGTCGAGGGTGTGGTTCTCGATCACCCCACCCGTCTCGTCGCGCAGTTTCCGAAAGAAGCCCGGGTCCTGCTTCACATACTCGTCGGTCAGGAACAACGTCGGTTCGATGCCCGCTTCGCGCAGCAGCCGGATCATCTCCGGGTCCTTGTACGCGCCGTCGTCGATGGTCAGAAAGGCGACCTTGTCCTGCGTCGGGACCCGGTACAGCGGCTTGGTCGGCGCCGACTCGTGCGCGGGAATCGGCTTGGCGGCGATCTGCGCGGTCGGCGGCGCGACCTTGGCGGCCTGCGGCGACTTTTGGGTGAGCGGGTCCGCGTCGGCGGCGACGAAGGCGGCCACGGCCGTCGCGAGGAGCAGCGGCACGGCCAGAAACGCACTCCGCCGCAGGGTGCGGTTGCGCCGGCTCTCGGGGGTGTCGAGGGGTCCGAGCGGGCCGACGGAGTCACGGTTGTCCGGAGTGCCGGGATCGTGGGCGAAGGTCATGTCAGGGACGGTATGCGGCGGCGCCCATCCGGTTGATCGCGTCGTCGTTGCGGCCGTCCGTCGGTCGTCCGTAGATCGGGTAACAATCCTCGACGGGTAGGATCGGTCGGATGTCGGTGAAACGTGGCTTTCCACTGATTCTGTTGCTGTTTGCCCTGATCACGGGGTGCGCGGTGGACTCCGGTGTGCGCGTCGCGGGCAAGCCGGAGCCGGTCGGGATCCCGCTCGCACCGCCGCCCTCCGGGGCGGGCCTGAGCATCGATCCGGTCCGGGTGCTGCGGGAGGACGCGGGGATCGGCGTCAAGATCAAGGCGGTGCTCACCCCGTCCTGCGGCACGTCCTACCCGGTGAACGCGCAATACCTGAACGCGCCGGGAGTGCCCGGGACACCCCTGCCCATCGCGGTGGTGTCGGTGTTCCACTGCGGACCCGAGACCTGCACGATGCGCCGGGACGTCGCCGCGTACGTCTACCGGCTCTTCGAGGACGGGCACGCCGAGCGGGTGTTCTCCTCGGAGGAGCCCGGGAGTCGGATCGAGGTCGGAAAGCAGATGTTGGTCCTCCAACTGCCGGCGTACCGGGCCAACGAGCCGGCGATCTGCCCCTTCGGCGAGCACGGGGTCGGATTGCGGTGGGATGGCGCGCAGTTCGTCGAGAACGAGATCGGAAAGGGTGTGTCGTGAGCAAACCGCACGTGCTCGTCGTGGAGGACGACGAGGTCATCCGCGAGGCGACGCAACTCAACCTGGAACGGGACGGGTTCCGGGTGAGCACCGCCGCCGACGGCGAGGCCGGGCTCGCCGCGTTTCGCGCCGAGCGGCCGGATGTGGCGCTGCTCGACGTGATGTTGCCGCTGATGAACGGGATCAGCCTGTGCCGGCGGATCCGGGCGGAGAGCCTGATCCCGGTGATCATGGTGTCCGCGCGCGACGACCCGATCGACATCGTGGTCGGGCTGGAGGCGGGTGCCGACGACTACGTGACCAAGCCGTTCGACACCGTGGTGCTGCTCGCCCGGATCCGGGCACTGCTGCGCCGCGCGCAGCGCACCGCCGGTCCGGGCGAGGAGCCGGGCCCGCTGCGCTTCGGCGACCTGGAGATCGACCCGGACGGCGTGCAGGTGCGCCGGTCCGGCGAGTTGCTCGCGCTGACCCCGACCGAGATGAAGCTGCTGCTGCGCTTCGCCGAGTCGCCGGGCACGGTGCTGAGCCGGGACACCCTGCTCGAAGGGGTCTGGGAGTACGCCTGGGGCGGCGACACCCGGGTCGTGGACGTGCACGTCCAGCGGCTGCGCAACAAGGTGGGCCCGGGCCGGATCGAGACGGTCCGCGGCTTCGGCTACAAGCTGCGTCCGGGGCCCGTCGGGTGAGTCTGCGTTGGCGGATCTCGGCGGTGGTCACGGTGGTCAGCGTGGCGGTCGCCGTCGCGCTGAGCCTGACCGTGCACTTCGCCTTCGCCTACAAGCAGGCGGACGAGGCGCGCAAACTCCAGATCGACCGGATCGACCTGGCCCTGCGCGAGTACGTCCGGACCGGACAGCCGACCTTCGGCAGCCGACTGGACGACCCGCGGGTGCCGGCGGCACTGCGCCAGGCGGTGCGCGACGGCGACCGGGCCACCGAGTTGTCCGAGGGCCGGATCTGGGCGGCGGTCGGGGTGGACGGACACATCCTGTCGCTGCGCTCCAGTTATCGGGACCGGACCAGCGACCTGGCCTCGCTCGACCGGGTGCTGGTCATCGGCGCGGCCTGCGTGGTGGTGTGCGGGGCCGGGGCGGGCGTGCTGATCGGGGCGCGGCTGTCGCGTCGGCTGCGGCGGGCCGCCGACGCGGCTCGGCGGGTCACCGCGGGCGAGCGGTCGATCCGGGTACGGGCGGCGATCGGCGGCAGCGGTCGGGACGAGGCGGCGGAGTTGGCCACGGCGGTGGACGCGATGGCCGACGCGTTGCAGGCCCGGCTCGACGCGGAGCGCCGGGTCACCGCCGACATCGCGCACGAGTTGCGCACGCCGCTGACCGGACTGAGCGCCGCCGCCGACCTGTTGCCGGCGGATCGGCCGGGCGAGTTGGTCCGCGATCGGGTCCGGGCGCTGCGTTCGCTGGTGGAGGACGTGCTGGAGGTGGCCCGCCTGGACACCGCGACCCAGCGGGCCGACCTGACCGAGGTACCGCTGGGCGCGTTCGCCGCCCGGCGGGTGGCCGCGCTCGCGCCCGCCGCCGAGTTGCGGGTGATCGGGGACGAGGTGGTGGTCACCGACCCCAGGCGGCTGGAGCGGATCCTGGCCAACCTGTTGACCAACGCGACCAAGCACGGGCTCGCGCCGGTGGTGGTGGAGGTGGACGGGCCGCGACTGCGGGTCGTGGACGCGGGGCCGGGTTTTCCGGCGACACTGCTGCGGGAGGGGCCCAGCCGCTTCCGGAAGGGCACCGACGACCGGGCGGCCGGTGGGCACGGGCTGGGCCTGACCATCGCGATGGGCCAGGCGGCGGTGCTGGGTGCGTCGCTGACGCTGAGCAATCCGGAGGCGGGCGGTGCGATGGCCGAACTCACGCTGCCTTCGGGGGCGTCGGCCGTGGAGTGAGTGTCGGGCGGCCGGGTCGGCCCGGCCTTGTCCGGGTCGGCCGGTTCGCCCGGACGATGCGGGTCCGCGCGGTCGACGAAGGAAAGGGGTGCCCGGTGGGTGATGTGGTCGGGTTGGTGTTGGCGGCCGGGGGTGGGCGGCGGCTCGGGGGGCGGGCCAAGGCCCGACTGGTGCATCGGGGCCGGCCGCTGGTGGAGTTCGCGGTCGCCGAGTCGCGCCGCGGCGGCTGCGACCGGGTCGTGGTGGTACTCGGCGCGGAGGCCGACGCGGTGCTCGCCGAGGCCGACTTGACCGGTTGTGTCGTGGTGCGCAATGACGACTGGGCGAGCGGGATGGGCTCCTCGCTCGCCGCCGGGGTCGCCGCGCTGCCCGCCGACGCCGATGCCGTCGTGGTCACCCTGGTGGACATGCCCGGCGTGGGCGCGGCGGCGGTGGCCCGGTTGATCGCCGCACACGCCGCGCCCGAGGACCTGATCGCGGCGGCCTACGCGGGCCGGCGCGGCCATCCCGTCCTGTTCGGGCGCGCCTGGTGGGCCGAGTTGGCGGCCGGGGCCGAGGGGGACGCCGGCGCCCGGGCGCTGCTCGCCGAGCAGCGGGATCGGGTTCGGCTGATCGAGTGCGCCGACGTCGCCGACCCGTTCGACATCGACACGCCCGCCGACCTGGCCCGGCTGGATCCCTGAACGACCGAGGACCCGAGCCGCCGGGGGCTCGGGTCCTCGCATACTCGCGTACCGGCGTACCCGCGCGCACCGGCGCACTCACGCACCCGCGTACTCACTCACGCGTCCCCCGCGACTCGGGAGCCGCGACTCGCCTCCGGGCACACTCGCGCCCGGCCGCACGCGCGGCCTCGGGCCCCTGTCGCCGGCGGGGCTCCCGTACCGACTCCGGGATCGCTCTCGAACCCGCCGGCTACGCCTGGTTGAAGAACCCGTCGTGGTTCTGCTGTGTCGGGTCGCCCGTGAGCAGCCGCGCGTCGGCCGGCATCAGCAGGAAGACCCGCTTCGCCAGCCGCTCGATCGCACCGCGGCGGCCGAAGGTCAACCCCGACGCGAAGTCGACGACGCGCTTGGCGTCGGATTCGTCCATCGCGGTCAGATCGATCACGACCGGGATGTCCTGCCGGAAGTATTCGCCTATCGCCCTTGCCTCGTGGTAGCTCTTCGGGTGCACGACGGCGATCCGGGTGCCCGGCTGCGCCGGCGTCTCCGAAGCGGCCGCGCGCGCGGCGAACACCTCCGAAGCCGGCACCACGCTGCCCTCCAGGGCGCGCGAACGCGACTCCTCGGGCTCGTCGTCGTAGACCCAGCGCGATCCCGTGTCGTCGTCGTCCGCGTCGTATGTCCCGGTCTCGTAGGCACCCGCGCCGGTGCGGTAAAGGTCGTCGTCCACGTCCCCCGAACCGATCCCGAGCCACGAGCCGGCCTTGCGCAATGCGCCCATGGGCACCTCCGCGTCCGGTCGTCCCGGCCCCGTCCGGGTTATCTCGTCATCCTCCACTCGACCGAACTGTATGCGAGTGCCGGGTCCGGCGCGTCGAACGACGCGCCTATAAACGGACAGATCATCCAACCGACCTCGAACGGGCGTACTCGGTGCGGCTTCTGACGCCATTTGAGATCTTTATCCGCGTATTCCGAGCGAACCGCATCGAAAGTGCACCCGGCTCGCTCGAACACGATATCTCGAACTGGTGTACGAATAACGGAATATGCCCACCGAATGAACCCGAACGGTCCACTGGTACATACCTCTACCGGAGGACCGGGGGCAGGTCGCAGACTCGGATGCGACATCTTCGGAGGTGAGCATGGATTCGCCTTTCCGCATCGTGCGGCCCCCTCGTCCGCTCGAAGAGCCGTATCCCTCCCGTGCCCGGATCAACGAACAGGTCGGCGCCGTCTGGGAATGGGGGATGCGCGAGGATCCCACCGCGGCCGTCCGGCTCTACCACCAACTCGGCGAGGTCGCCGCCCGGGTGCTCGGCGGCACCGATCGGGACACGCTCAACGTGCGCCGCGCATATGCGCACTTCGTCGGGATCGACGGCGACCCGCGGCGCGCCGCCCAGTTGTTGGCGGGGCTGATCCCGGTGGCGGGCCAGGCGCTCGGCCCGGGCGACTGGGTCACCCTCGACATGCGGCTGTGCCACGCCCGGTTCATCGGCGAGGGCGGGGAGGCGCCACGTGCGACGACGTTGTTCACCCAGCTGGTCGCGGACATGACCCGCGCGCTGGGCGCCGAGGCGGAGAGCACGCTGACCGCACGCAGCTACCTGGCCCGTTTCACCGGGGAGTGCGGCGCTCCGCTCCGCGCCGCGGAGATGTACGGCGCGCTCGCGATCGACTCGATCCGGATCCTGGGCGCCGACTGCCTGGAGTCGTTGGTCGCCCGGGCAGGCCACGCCGTCAACCGCGGCCTGGCCGGCCACCGCGGCGAGGCGCTGGCCCTGTACGACCCACTGGTCGCCGACTTCGCCCGGGTTTTGGGCCCGGATCACCCGGAAACTCGGCAGACCCAGACCTGGCAGCGATATTTCCGAGGGGGAACCGGCTGAATCCGGTGGGGGCCGGCGGCTAAAGTGGCCGGCCGACACGACCGGAACGGGGACACGGTGGTCATGGAAGCACTGCGCGACGGGGATCCGACGCGGCTGGGGCCGTATCGGCTGCGCGGCCGGCTGGGTGAGGGCGGGATGGGCGAGGTCTTCCTCGGCACGTCCCCGAGCGGCGTCCGGGTGGCGGTCAAGACCGTGCGTCCGGAGTTCGCGATGGACCACGGTTTCCGGGACCGGTTCCGGCGCGAGATAGACCTGGCGCGGCGGGTGGACAGCGCCTGGACCGCGCCGATCGCCGAGGCCGATCCGGACGCGCAACCGCCGTGGTTGGCCACCGAATACCTGACCGGCCTCTCGTTGTCCGAGGCGATCAAGGCGTACGGCCCGCTGCCCGAGGGCGCGTTGCGCATCCTGGGCGCGCAGTTGGCCGAGGCGCTGATGGCGATCCACCGCGCGGGCCTGATCCATCGCGACCTCAAGCCGTCCAACGTGATCCTGGGCCGGGATCGGCTGCGGGTGATCGACTTCGGCATATCCCGGGCGGCGGACGAGGGCGGCCAGGGGCTGACCGGGACCGGACGGGTGGTCGGGTCGCCGTCGTTCATGTCGCCGGAACAGGCGGGCGGGCGGCGCCTCGGTCCGGAGAGCGACGTGTTCTCGCTGGGTTCGGTGCTGGTCTTCGCGGCCACCGGGCGGGGTCCGTTCCACGCGGAACCGCCGGTGGCGCAACTGCAGATGATGATGCGGGTGCTGCGCGACGCACCCGCGTTGGCGGAAGTACCGGACGGGCTGCGGGACTTGATTCGGCACTGCCTGGACAAGGAACCCGAGGCGCGACCGGCGCCGGCCGAGATCCTGGCCCGCTGCATGGGCGACTCCGAACCGTCGCTGGGCACTTCGTGGCTGCCGGCAGCGCTCGCGGCCGAGTTGGAGCGGCGGCACCTGGGCGATCCGGCGCTGCCGGATCCGGTGACCGCTTCGACGGGTGAACCCCCCACCCGCGCGTTGGGGGCGGGCGCGGACGCGGCGGCGCCGACGACGGTCGCCGTGGCGGTGTCCGACGCGCCGGGCGAACGGGCCGCCGCGCCGCCGCCACCGGCCCTGCCGCCGACCGTCGGCGTGCCGGAACCTCCGCCCGACAAGCGGGGGTTGGCCCGTCGGGCGTTCCTGATCGGCGGCGGCGCGGTGGCCGTGGCCGCGGTGGGTGGCGGTGCGGGCTGGTTGTTGATGGGCGACGACGCGGATCCGGGCAGGCGGGTGTGGTCGTATCCGGCGGGCACCGGCGGCGGTTCGTCGCTGAGTGTGCAGGGCGATCTGGTGTTCCACGTCGCCGACGGCGCGGGCGGCGGCAAGGGTCAGGTCACCGCGATCGACGCGGAATCCGGCCAGAAGGTCTGGCGCAAGGCCACCGCGGGCAACTCGGTGTCCGCGCCGCTGGCGACCAAGGACCACCTGTTCGTCGTCTCCTGGACGGTGGACCCCTCGACCTCGGTCGCGGAGCAATCCCAGCCGGCCCTGTGCACGGTGCAGGCCTTCGACCCGGTCAAGGGCGAACTGCGGTGGAGCCTGGAGTACAAGGCCCGCTGGGTGAACCTGCCGGCCGCCCTGGACCAGGGCCTGCTGTACCTGGGCGTCGCCGAGGAGAACTCCTACAGCAGCGCGCCCGGGGCGATCGTCGCGATCGACGCGGCCACGCACCGTGAGGTGTGGAGGGCGGGGCTGACGGCGGACACGGGCATGCCGGGGACGCCGACGTTCGCGAACGGCATGGTGGTCGTGGTCGCTCAGCCCAAGGCGTCCTACAACCCGTCGGCGGTCCACGCGTTCGATCGGTCCGGCAAGCCGAAGTGGCAGGTCCCGTTCAAGAGCCGGCCGTGGGGCCGCGATCCGGTGATCCTCGGCGACCGGGTGATCACGGTGGTGACCGACAGTTCCAGCGGGGGCGTCTTCACCTGGCAGCGATACGCGCTCGACGCGGCCACCGGGGCGGTGTTGTGGGGGCCCATCTCGGTCAACGGCGGCCAAGCCCGTTCGCTCACCGTGGCCGGCGACCACGTCTTCCAGGTCTACGACGGGGCCACCGACGAGGCCAAGTCGGGAGTGGTGGCGGTGGACCCGCTCACGGGCTCGCAGGTGTGGAAGTTCGAGATGGAGGCCCGGAACGCGAGCGAGATCACCCGGGTGGACGACGTGGTCTACGTCGCGTGTCACCCCTCCAAGCCGCAGGCGGGCGTGACACCGAGCGCGACCACGACCGCCGGCCCGGCGCCCACCAACCCCCCGGCCACGTCGGTGTCCAAGGGCGAGGTCTACGCGTTGGAGGCGGCTACGGGCGTGGTGCGGTGGTCGGCCGAGATGCCCTCGTACGGCGCACTGGAGGCCCCCGTCGTCGCGGGCGACAAGGTCTACATCGCGATGGACGCCGCCAAGCCGGACGCCTCGACCGACGACGCGGCCCAACTGCTGGCCCTGCACACGAAGACGGGCAGGGTCGCCTGGAAGGCCTCCCTCCCGTCCCCGGTCTCGTCCCGCCCGGTGACCGCACGGGGCAACGTGTACATCGCCCAGTGGCTCCGCCCGAACGAGGGCAACCCGAACGCCTCGGTAATCGCATACGAGCAGTAGCACCTTCCGGACACGGGCGGGTCGGGACGGCACATGGCCCGCCGGCGCACTCGCGCGGACGAACGCGCCACCCGCCCGCCCCATGCGCCTCGCGCGGATCCCCTCGCGCGTGCGCATCCGCGCGGACACATGAATGGGCGCGCAGCGGGAACGGGAAATCCGGTTGCGGTATCCGGTTTGCCCGTTCCGCCGCCGACTCGCGCCTCCCGTCCCCGGCTTCCGGTGGCCGCAGGTGGTGCGCGTCGGCTGCTCCGTATCGGGTGCCCCGCGTTCCGCGACGCACACCCCTACTGCCCGAGACGAGGAAGCATGGCCGAGTTGGGACCCGTCGACGCGATCGTGTTGGGCTTTCCGGGTCAGCGGCTGACCTCCGCCGTACTCGACGCGTTCGAGTCGGTCGAGGAGCGCGGCGATGTCCGGCTGATCGACGCGCTGATCGTGGTCAAGGACATCGCGGGAGTGGTGAGCAGCCACGAGGTCAGCGAGTTCGAGGGCCTGCGGGACATGGCGGCCGAGTTGGCCGCGCGCGAGTTGCTGGGCCTGGCCGGCGCCGAGGACGCCGAGCAGATCGGGCAGGTGATGCCGCCGGATTCGCTGGTCGTGGTGCTGTTCGTGGAGAACATCTGGGCCCGCGAGGTGGCGACCCGGATCCGCGACTCGGGCGGCCGGTTGCTCTCGTACACCCGCCTGCCGCAGTCCGTCCTGGACGAGGCGGAAGAGGCCTTGGCGGGCAGTCCCGACGGCGGCTGAGCCCGGCGGGCCGAGGGAAACGAATCGATCTCCGGAGGGTAAAGCAGGGCAAAATCCTGCAACCCGCCCCACCGGTTGGACGTCTCAACCGGTGCAAGGGCACATCCCCAAGCACGTGGAGGTCGACATGACCACCGGCATTCGCCGTACCGCCGTCGTCGCGGTGACCGCGGGACTCCTGCTCGCCGGCGGCCTCGCCGCCCCGGCACTCGCCGCGGAGGCCTCGCCACCGGGCAGCCATCAGGCGGCCCGGCAGATCGGCGTCGTGGAGAAGGTGACCGCCTTCTACGACCAGTACCTGGACGCGATCAACGGCACCAACCCGAACATGGACCCGACCGAGGTCCGCAACGAATTCCTCACCCCCGAACTCAACGCCCGCCTGGACGACTGGGCCGAGGAGAACATGGCCGACCCGGTCTTCCGCGCCCAGAACACCCCCGAGAGTCGCGACGTCCGCTACGAGGGCAGCGGCGCCGGCCACGCGACGGTCATCGTCACCGAGCACTTCGGCGACGGCTCGACCATCGACGTCTGGTATCGGGTCCCGCTCGACGGCGGCCGAATCTCGGACCTGAAGGATGCACCGCAGTAGGCCGGTTGGCCCCGAAGGGGGAGGGCCGAGGCCACGTTCGGCCTCACCCCTCCCCCTTCGCACACTCAGGCGGACTCGGTGGGCAGCCCGGCGCCGACCCAATCCTCGATGCCCTCGGCGTACTTGCGCACGTTCGTGTACCCGAGGCGCGTCAGCCGATCGGCCACCTGGCCGCTGTTCGGGCAGCCCGGGTTCGAGCAGTAGGTGACGATCGCGGCGTCACGATCGGGCAGCAACGTCGGCGCCAGGGTGTCCACGTCGTCCCGAACCAGGGCAACGGCCCCCGGCAGATGCTGCTTGGCCCAGTACTCCCCACCGAGCGCGTCCACAAGAATCACGGTGCCGCCGGCGATCTCGGCGCGCAGCTCGTCCCGGCTGATGAGCGCGGTCATGGCGATGCCTCCCACCTCACAGAGAATCGGACTAGAGTCCGCTTATGCCCGAGGACATTAACGGACCACAGTCCGCTTCCGCAATCCCGGTGGACCTGGACCTGCTCCGCACCCCGCCCCCCAAGGAACGCGCCGACGCGGCCCGCAACCGCGCCGCCATCCTGGACGCCGCCGCGCGGCTCTTCGCCGAACACGGCGTCGCAGCCGTCTCGATGGACCAGATCGCCACGGCGGCCGGCGTCGGCAAGGGCACGTTGTTCCGCCGCTTCGGCGACAAGTCGGGGCTGGCCACGGCCCTGCTGGACGCAAGGGAACGCAAGCTCCAGGAAGCCATCCTCGGCGGCCCGCCCCCACTGGGCCCGGGCGCCCCGGCAGAGCAACGCCTCACGGCATTCCTCGACGCCTACGTCGACTACCTCCTGGAACACCTCGACCTGATCCGCATGTCGGAAACCTCGACCCCGGGCGCCCGCTACCGAATCGGCGCCTACAGGTTCTGGCACCGCCACGTGGCGATCCTGCTCCCCCGGGAAACCCCGGACCCCGACTACACGGCCCACGCCCTACTGGCCCCACTGGCCGCCGAACACGCAACGGCCCTACTCCCGGAACTGGGCCCGGCCCGCATCCGAGAGGGCATCCTCCACCTGGCCCGAACTACAACCGGAACCCGGCCCCGCTGAGTGTCCGAAGACCCACCCCCGGGCAGGAATCGCCTCATGGTGGAACTACCCCCGGAGACCCGCCGGATGATCGAAACGCCACACATCTGGTACGTGGCAACGATCAACAAGGACGGATCCCCCCACGTCAGCCCGATGTGGCTGGGCCTCGACGGCGACCTGCCCCTGATCAACACCGCAATCGGCCGCATCAAGGAACAAAACCTACGCCGCGACCCCCGCATCTGCCTGTCCCTGGCGGACCCGGCGAACCCCTACGACCGAGTACAAATCCGCGGCCACGCCGCACACTTCATCCAGGGCCCAGAGGCAGACCGAAACATGGACAAGCTGGCCCACACCTACCTGGGCACCGACCACTACGAATGGCGAGTCCCCGGCGAACAACGCGTCATCATCCTGATCGAGCCCACCAAAGTCCGCCGCATAGTCGGAGTCGAACCCTTCCCCAAAGGAACTCCGGGCTCAACGACCCCATAGGTCGGGCGTCCGGGAAGCTCCGGTCATGGGGACTCGGCGGCGAGGGTCAAGGGTGGCGCGGGGGTGGAGTTCGGCTCGTCCGGATGCGGGAGCAGCATTTCCGGGGTCAGGACACATTCGTCGCGGAAGCCTCTGGCCACCACCAGCGTGCTGCCGATCGAGCCGGTGACGTATTGGGGGTCCAGGTCGGTGGCCAGGAACCACGAGGTGGGGCCGGCGGTACCCGGGGACCAGCCGCAGCAGCCGGACACCCAGTCGTGGTGAACCAGTTCGGCGACCAGGCCGAGGCCCCGGCCGTGGTCGAAGCGGCGGGGCGGGGCGAGTTGGGGCCCGTAGCCGTAGGGGGTCCAGGTCGGACGCGGCACCACCTCGCGGATGCCGATGTACACGACGGGGGCGAACTCCCTTTCACCGCTGTCGATTTGCACCAACTGAGCCTTGATGCCGACGATCAGCCACTCCGCCTCCGAGCGCAGCGCCGCGTCCGCGACCAGTTCGGAGGCCATCAGCACCAGGCTCGCCCGCGCTTCGTCGAGCAGCCGAAGCCCGTCGCTCACCCGCCTGACGGTCTCCCGCACATCCCGGGCCGATTCCGGCGCCACGGGTACGGGCTTGGCGATGGCAATCTCGCTCATCGCCGCTCCCTCGAACCGTCGACCCCGTCCAGGGCCCGCGTCAGATAGGCGTGCAACAGCTCCGCCCCCACCCCGTCGAGCCGCAAAGCGGTCTCCCCGACGGCCTCGCCCCGAGCCCCCTCGCGCAGCACCAGCGGCACCACGATCAGGCCACTTCTTTTGTCCCGAACCGGCCGACCACCGGGCTGGACGGTGGTGAACGTGCCTTCGGGCGCGTTGGGATCGCACGTCATGGGGCGCCTCCTTGGGGCGTGGTGCGCGGACCGCCGGAGGATCCGTCGCGATGAATGATGTGGACGGGCAGGACGTGCCGCCGCTGCCTGTGCGTCAGCCGAGGCCTCGGCGATCGGTCGGTGCCGACTGGGCGTGACCGACCGCCGTGCGACCGTCCCCTATTGCTGGGAGACGCCTCGATCTATAGTGTTCTAGAACACTGCGACAAGTCAACAGCTGCTCTAGAGCGCACTAGAACAGAAGGGTGTGACCGTGGCCGGCGCACAGGGATTGCCGCCGTATCGGCGGATCGCGGCCGAGATTCGGGCCCGGATCGATCGTGGTGAACTGCGGCCCGGTGACCGGGTGCCGTCCGTGCGGGAGATCGTCGAGGCCGAGAATGTTTCGATCGCCACCGCCACCCGGGTCGCCGCCGTGCTCCGTGCGGATGGCTACGCCGAATCGATTCCTGGCGTGGGGACGATCGTCGTCACGCCACGACGCCTGACCACGGGGCCGGACCGCCTGGCGCTCCTGCGGGCGACGGGGACCGGGTTCCGCTCCGGCGAGAGGGTCGAGATCCTGAGTGCGGAACTCGTCGTGGGCACCGGCCATGCAACCGATGCGCTGGGCCTGGCGGATGGCACCGAAGTCGTACGCAGACGGCGGTTGTATCGCGACGACGAGGGCGTGATCGCCCTCTCGACGTCCTGGCTCCCGGGACAACTCGCCGAGGCGGCGCCGGAATTGCTGGTCGCCGAGCCGTTGCCGACGATGACGTTCGGTCTCGTCGAGGAGCGCTCCGGACGCCGCGCCACCCGACGTCGCGATGTGGTCGCGCTGCGGCCCATACCGGAAGACGCGGCCCGGATCATGGGGGTCGAACCGGAGACCCCGGCGCTGACCATGACGAACCTGTACTGGGACCAGCACGACAATCCGACCGAATACGCGATGGACATTCTCGGCGCGGGCCGTGAACTGTCGGCCGACTACATCCTCGATTAGGGCCGTGACCTGGCGGGGTCAGTGGGCTGCCGTCAACCGACTGCCCGGGCGCCAGGCTTGCTCGTGGGGGATTTCCGTGCCCGGGGTGTGGCCGGCTTCGAGGTGGGTCAGGACGGATTCGATGTAGTGGCTTTGGCCGTCCGTGCGCATGGGGGCGATCTTCGCGGCGGCGAATTTGCGGATAATCGTCGCGTCGGCGTTGGTCCACAGGTGGTCGGTGGCCAGGGCCAGGCGGGTGAGGACGTACTCGAACGCTGCGTGGGAGAACTGGAGTTCCGAGCCCGCCGGGGGTTCGAGCGTGGGGTGGGCGGTGAAGCTGCGGAGTTTGACCAACGCGTCGGGCTCCGGGACGGGGCGGCCCTCCTCCGGGGGTTCGAGGGCCTCCAGGTAGGCCAGGCCGTTGCGCAGCCGCTGGGTGACGCCCTGCTCCGTGCGCTCCGAGACGCAGCGGCCGACGAGTTCGGCGCCGTTGAGGGCCAGGTGTGCGGCGGCGAGGTGGTGGGCCTGCGCCACCAACGACCCCGCCGCCGACACGAATTCGCGCAGTACGCCCGCCGTGTGGAGGTACTTGCAGGCGTAGGGCGAGATCCCGTAACGCGCGGAGGCCGGCGCCCAGACCTCGGCCTCGCCGCGCGGCAGGGCATGTCGGGTACGTCGGATCGATGGCTTCATGGCCTCATGGGTACCGTCGGCCCAGGCCCTCGGACAACCGGATTTCGCCGCCGGATCACTCGGCCGCCGGCTCGGCGGCAAGGTGGTGGGAGAGGAGCGGAATCGCCGCCAGGGACACCGCCAGGGTTCCGGCGCCCGCCAGTTGCAGGGCTCCCGTACCGCCCAGGGCGCTTGCCGCCGGGCCGCCCAACGCGGCGCCCGTCAGGTTGGCGGCGTTCAGGCCGGCGCTGGACGTGGCGAACGCACGGCCTCGGGTCTCGGGTGGCACACGGGCGTGGATCAGGTTGCGAATGGCCAGGTTGGCCAGCACGTTGGCCACGCCCATCAGGACGAACATGACCACGGCGACCGCGAACACCGCCACCGTGGCGCTGATCAGCAGGCACCCGCCGGACAACATCCCGGCACCGATCAGCACCGCCGGCTGCCGCCCCACCGGGATCCGCCCGGCCAACAACGCGGCCGCCAGCAGCATCCCGGCCATGTGCGCGCTGACCAACCAGCCGTACCCCGTGTCGTCGGCGCCCAGGTCGTCCCGAACGAAAAACACCCGCGCCACATGCAGGATCGCGGTGAACACCACCGCCACCGCAAGCGTCGGGATCGCCACCCGCAACACCCGATCACCGCCGAGTACGCCGACCCCCTCGCGCACCTGCGCCGGCCACCCCGGCCGGGACCGCCCGCCCGACACCGGCTCGCGCCGGATCCGCAGCGCCACGAACGCCACCGACATCACGGCATAGGACACGACGTTCCCGAGCAGGACCACCCGATCACCGACCCCGGCGACCGCGAGACCGGCCGCCGCCGGACCCGCCACATTGCCGACCGAGCGAAACGTCTCCATCCGCGCGTAGCCCCGAGCCGCCCCCTCGTCCCCGACGATCTCCGGCACGAGCAGTTGCAACGTCGGCGACACCACCGCCAGACCGGCCCCGAGCAGCGCCAACAGCACGATCACGCCGACCACATTCGTCGTGACCACCAACCCCAGCGCCACCACCGCCTGAAGCCCGGTCGCCACGACCACCAGCCGGCCGCTCTCCACCCGGTCCACCAGCGGCGCGGCCAACGGCCCCACCACCACGATCGGCAATACGCTCGCCACCACGAGGGCCGAGATCACCGCGCCCGACTGCCCCTGATCGTGTAATCGCAGGACCAGCACGACCATCGCCATCTGGTCCCCCATCGCGGACACCCCGTAGGCCGCCGCCACCACGGACAGCACGACTTCGCGATTCCGCCTCATCCCCGGATCCTGCCCACCGACACCGACGCCCGCACCGCCCGAACCGCCCATCCGCACGCCGGCGTGTTGCGGCCGGAAGGGATTAACCCCTCCCGCAAACGATGTTGTCCGAGTGATCACACATGATCATCAACATCGCCGACAGGAGCTGACGACATGGCGGAGCGCGCACACATCGGTGTCACCGGACTGGCCGTGATGGGCCGCAACCTGGCCCGCAACTTCGCCCGACACGGACACACCGTCGCCGTGCACAACCGGACCTCGGCCAAGACCCGGGCCCTCGTCGACGAGTTCGGCCACGAAGGCAGCTTCCTACCCGCCGACACCGCCGAGGAGTTCGTCGCCCTCCTCGAACCACCCCGCCGCCTGGTGATCATGGTCAAGGCCGGCGCCCCCACCGACGCGGTGATCGACGAGTTCGCCGCGCTCCTCGACCCCGGCGACATGATCGTCGACGGCGGCAACGCGCACTTCGCGGACACCCGCCGCCGCGAGGCCGCACTGCGCGAGCGCGGGATCCACTTCGTCGGCACCGGCATCTCCGGCGGCGAGGAGGGCGCGCTGCTCGGCCCGAGCATCATGCCGGGCGGCTCCCCGGAGTCCTACGCGGCGCTCGGCCCGATCCTGGAGGACATCGCCGCGAAGGTCGACGGCGTCCCGTGTTGCGCGCACATCGGCCCGGACGGCGCCGGTCACTTCGTCAAGATGGTGCACAACGGCATCGAGTACGCCGACATGCAGCTGATCGCCGAGGCGTACGACCTGCTCGGCCGCGCCGCCGGGCTGCGGCCGGCCGAGATCGCCGAGGTGTTCCAGGGCTGGAACTCCGGCCGCCTGGAGTCGTACCTGATCGAGATCACCGCCGACGTACTGGCACACACCGACGCGGACACCGGCCGGCCGTTCGTCGACGTGGTCCAGGACCGCGCCGAGCAGAAGGGCACCGGGCGCTGGACCGTGCAGACCGCGCTCGACCTGGGGGTTCCGGTCAGCGGCATCGCCGAGGCGGTGTTCGCCCGCTCGCTGTCCGGCCACACCGACATCCGCGCGGCGGGCCGGGGCCTGCCCGGACCGGCGCCCACCACGCTCGACGGGGAGGCCGCCGCGCGCTTCGCCGACGACGTCGAGCAGGCGCTGTACGCGTCCAAGATCGTGGCGTACGCCCAGGGCATCCACCAGATCGAGGCGGGCAGCACCGAGTACGACTGGGCGATCGACGCGGGCAGGGTCGCCGAGATCTGGCGTGGCGGCTGCATCATCCGGGCCCGCTTCCTGAACCGGATCCGCGAGGCGTACGACTCCCCGCAGCGGCCCGAGTCGCTGCTGAGCGCCGACTACTTCCGCGACGCGCTCGCCGGTGCCCAGGACGCGTGGCGTCGCGTCGTCGCCACGTCCGCCGAACTGGGCATCCCCGCACCGGGGTTCGCCGCCGCCCTCGCCTACTACGACGGCCTGCGCTCGCCGCGCCTGCCCGCCGCGCTGATCCAGGCCCAGCGCGACTTCTTCGGCGCGCACACCTACCGCCGAGTGGACCGCGACGGCACCTTCCACACCGAATGGTCCGGCGACCGCAAGGAACACGCGGTCTGACCGACGTCGGCGAACCCGGCGGGGGCGCCCACCCCGTCCCCGCCGGAAGCCCTCACTCCCAGCGCCCCGCCAACAACCGCGTCATCGCGCCCGTCAACGACCCGCGCAACTGCCGCCGCACCGCCGGTGTCAGATGGCGCAGCCACAGGTGCGCCGCCCGATCGCCCATCAACCCCACGCACAGCAGCGGATCCTCGAACAGGAACCCCGGGGCGTGCCAGCTCACGCACGCGTCCGGATCGGGGTCCACGGCCGGCACGTGCCGGATGCCCACCGCGGCGAGCGCCGACGCGCAGATCAGACAACACGCGCCGGCGGCGTCCTTGAACTCGCCCGTCTCCAGCGGCAGTCCGAGTGTCCTGGCCTGATGCAGGCAGTCCATCTCGGCGTGTAGTCCACGCTTGGCCGAGCCCTCGAAGACGCGCCGGCCGAAGCTCATGACGCAGTCGGCCTCGGCCCGCGCCGGCAGCCCCCGCCCGGACGGCTCGACCCGCTCGGCGGCGGTCCGCACCCATCCGACCCACTCGCCGGCGATCTTCGGCACGATCATGTCCGCGGGCGGCATCTGCGCTCGGCCGCCGGCAACCTTCGGACAGTACTCGCAGTGCATGGCGCCTCCCCAAAGACGACATGCCGAAAGCTAGCGTGGGCGGGACGACGCCACCAGCACAAGACCGGCCGAAACCCGGCGGAAACCTACCGGAACGAACACCGGGGACATGCCGGAGCAGAACGCCGGAGCGCAACGCCGGGGACGGAACACCCGGGAAAAACACCGTTGTGCGGCCGAAGGGACTCGAACCCTCATATCCTCTCGGACGGCAGGACCTAAACCTGCTGCGTCAACCAATTGCGCCACGGCCGCGTACGACCGGCCTTCGCGACGATGCCCCGAGGCCGACCAGGGCTCATGGTAGTGCCCCGAGCTGCGGCCGGCCGGCACATATCGACCGCGACCAACCGTCCGGCCGGCACTCGGAACACACCACACCACCCCGAAACCAACCATCCGGCACCCGCGGCTCAGCCGAGCAGCCGCCCCGTCGCCCGCCGCGCCAACGCCAACGCACCGTCGCGCGTGGTCCCGCCGAGCCCCAGGACCGTTCGCGTACTCAGCCCCTCGAGGAGCGCCAGCAACTCGGACGCCGCCACGACCGGATCGTCGACGACTAGCACCCCCTTGGCCGCCCCCCGGGCCAGCACCGCGGCCAGGTCCCGCTGCCACCCCAGGTCGATCTCGTCCTGCGCGGCCAGCAGTTCCGCGTTGCCCGCCGTCCGGGCCCACAGCTCCACCCAGAGCATCCAGCGCGGATCGCGCGGGCCCACCGGCAGGTACAGGTCCAGGAACAGGTCCACCTTACGATCGGCGGCGACCCGGCGGGCGAGCAACCGGGTGCGCTCCTCGGCCAGCCGGTCCTCGCTCCAGCGCAGCGCGGCCAGGAGCAGCTGATCCTTGCTGCCGAAGTAGTACAGGATGTGCCCGCCGCTGGTGCCCAGGCGCTCGGCCAGACCGGACATGGTCAGCGCGGCCAGGCCGTTCTCGGCGATCGCCGCGATGGCCTCCTCCAGCATCCGGTCCTGCGCGATCCGACCGTCGCGCCGCCTCGTGGCCACCACCGATACCGCCTCTCGACCGCGCGACCACCCCGCCCGCGCAAGGGCTCGACCCTACTCCCCCGCCGGCGCGAACCTTGAACGACGGTCAAATTCTTCCCCTCTTCGCCACGAACCCTTGACACTCTCCCCCACCTCGGCACACCTTGAGTGACGTTCAAAGTCCTTGAATGCCATTCAAGCTTTCCGCCGGCCGAACGAGCCGCACACCACGTAGAGGAGGTCCGGTGGCCCTGCCCCGCACGGACTCAGCCGGCGAATCCGGGACCGTCGTCCCGTCCGACCTCGGCACCGGCGTCGCCTCCGACGAGCTGTTCCAGGTGGAGACCCGGGGGATCGACCCGATCCCGGACCACGAGCGCCACGGCAGCGCCAGGGACGTCTTCTGGCTCTGGTTCGGCTCGAACCTCTCCTTCACCTTCGTGATCAACGGCACGCTCGCGGTGATGTTCGGGTTGTCGTTCTGGGCGGCCATCGCCGTCGTCGTGATCACCGGCCTGTCCTTCTTCGCGGTCGGCGCCCTGGGCCTGGCCGGCGTCCGCACCGGCACCGCGACGCTGGTGATCTCGCGCGCCGCGTTCGGCGTACACGGCAACTTCCCGGCCGGCCTGCTCAACTGGGTGGTCGGCATCGGCTACACCATCCTCAACACCGTGGTCGGCACCTTCGCCCTCGAAGGGCTCTTCGCCAAGCTCGGCTGGGCCGGCGGCGACCTCGCCCGGGTGGTCGCGCTGGCGATCACCCTCTCGCTCACCTTTGCGGTGGCGATGTGGGGGCACGCCACCGTGCAGGCCGCGGAGCGCTGGATGGCCTACGTCCTGGGCATCGGCTTCGGCCTGCTGATCCTGTTCGTGGTCCCCGGCCTGAAAACCGGCGACGCGCCCGAGACCTCGAACACCTTCCACGCGATCTCGCTCGCCGTGCTCGTCATGGTCGCCGGCCCGATCTCCTACCTGCCGATGCCCTCGGACTACACCCGCTACCTGCCCCGGGACACCTCGCTGCGCTCGATCACCCTGTGGGGCGCGGCCGGCGGGATGCTCTCCTCGGTGCTGCTTGGCGTACTCGGCGTGGCCGCGGCCACCCAGGCCGACATGAGCGACCCGGTGGCGGGCGTGGCCGACCTGGTGCCGGGCTGGTTCGAGGCGCCGTTCCTGCTGCTCGTGGTGGGCGGCTCGATCACCAACTCGATCCTGACCCTGTACTCCTCCAGCCTGAACCTCCAGGTGCTGGGCATCCCGTGGTCGCGCTCCAAGGGCATTCTGGTCAGCACCGCGTTCATCCTGGTCGGCTCGTTGTGGGCGCTGTTCAACGGCAACTTCACCGACAACCTGACCAGCTTCCTGTCCGTGCTCGTGGTGGTCTTCGCGCCGTGGGGCGGCGTGTTCATCGCCGACACGCTGATGCGCCGTTGCCGCTACGACGCCGACGGCCTGCACGACATGCGCGGCGGCGCCTACTGGTACACCCGAGGCTTCCATCCCGCCGGAATGATCGCGCTCGGCGCAGGCATCGTCTTCGCCGCGCTGACCGCCGAGTCCGCGCTGTGGACCGGCGCGCTCGTGGAGACCTTCGACGGCGACTTCACGCTGCTCGGCGCGGTCGTCTCCGGACTCCTCTACTGGGCCATCGCCCGCCGCGAACCGCAGTTCGCCGAACACTGATCGACCCCGCACCAGACCCCATCGCACCACCACCCTGGAGTTTCACCGTGTCCCGCACCGCCGACCTGGTCCTGCGCAACGCGCTCATCCACACCGTCGACCCCGACCTGCCCGAGGCCGAGGCGCTGGCCGTCCGGGACGGGCGGATCGCCTGGGTGGGCGCGGACGCCGACGCGGCGGCCTGGATCGGTCCGGAGACCACCGTGCTCGACGGCGCCGGGCGGCGGGTGCTGCCCGGCTTCATCGACGCGCACAACCACGTCCGGCTCGGCTCGGACGACGCCTGCGTACAACTCGCGGGGGCGCGCACGCTGGCGGACATCCACGAACGCATTCGCACCTGGCTGGCGGCCAACCCGGACGCCGAGTGGATCGAGGCCGAGGCGTTCGACTACTCGGCGATCCCCGACGGGCGCATGCCGCGCGCGAGCGACCTCGACCCGGTCACCGGCGACGTGCCGGCGTTCGTGCTCAGCTACGACGTGCACACCGCGTGGCTCAACAGCGCCGCGATCAAGCGGCTCGGCATCACCCGGGACAGCGACGTGCTGCCCTTCGGCCGGGTGGACAAGGACCCGCAGACGGGCGAACCGACGGGCTTCGTCAAGGACTTCGCGGTGCGCGGCCTCTCCCGGGACGGGCATCGGGCGCTGCGCGAGTCGGGCGTGCCGTGGGCTTCGGCCGACCGGCAGTACGGGCGGCTGGCCAAGAGCCTGGACGACGCGATCCGGTTCGGCATCACCACCGTGGTCGAGCCGCAGAACTCGCTCGACGACCTGGCCCTGTACACCCGGGCGCGGCACGAGGGTCGGCTGCGCTCGCGGATCGTCGCGGCGCTGTTCCACCCGCGCGGCACGACCGACGCCGACCTGGACGAATTCGCGGCGGCGGCACGGGAGTTCGCCGACGATCGGCTGCGGGTGGGGCCGCTGAAGCTGTACATCGACGACGTGGTCGAGCCGCGCACCGCCGCGCTGCTGGAGCCGTATCGCGGGTGCGCCCATCACCGGGGCGAGACGTTCTACCCGGCGTCGGAGTTCGCCGATCTGCTGGCGCGGCTGGACGGTCGGGGCTTCCAGTGTTTCGTGCACGCGACCGGGGACCGGGGCATCCGCACCGTCCTGGACGCGGTCGAGCACGCCCGGGCGGTCAACGGCGAGCGGGACGCGCGGCACCAGGTGGTGCACGTGGAGTGCCTGGATCCGGCGGACGTGTCCCGCTTCGCCGAGCTGGGCGTGGTGGCGTGCATGCAGCCCAGGCACTGCGCGCCGGAGATCGCCGGGCCGGGGCAGGACTGGGCGGAGAACGTCGGCGAGGAGCGCTGGCACAAGGCGTGGCCGATGCGGAGCCTGCGGGCCGCCGGGGCGGTCCTGGCGCTGTCCAGCGACTGGAACGTGGCCGAGATGGACCCGATGGTCGGCGTGTACACCGCGCTCACGCGCGCACCGCTGGCCGGCGGGGCGGCGTGGATCCCGGAGGAGACGCTCGACGTGGAGGCCACGATCCACGGCTACACGATGGGGTCGGCCTACGCGAACTTCCTGGAGCACGAGCGCGGATCGCTCACGGTCGGCAAACTCGCGGACTTCGTGGTGCTCTCACGCGACATCATGCGGGTCGCCGCCGCAGAGATTCCGGGCACGGTCTGCGAGATCGTCGCGGTCGCCGGCGAAATCGTCCACACGGCCTAGCGCCCGGACCGGCGGGGTTCGGGCGGGCGGCCTCAAACGCCGGCCGGGCTGATTCACCCGGCCTCCGGCCGAGGTGGCCTCAAACGCCGGCCGGGCTGAATTCCGCTCACCCCGGACACGGGCCGAGCCCACATCAGCCCGGCCGGCGCTTGAGGCCGCCCGCCCGGACTCCGGGCCGACCCAAGCAAAGCCCGGCCGGCGCTTGAGGCCGGCCACCTCGGACACGGGCCGAGCCCACATCAGCCCGGCCGGCGCTTGAGGCCGCCCGCCCGGACTCCGGGCCGACCCAAGCAAAGCCCGGCCGGCGCTTGAGGCCGGCCACCTCGGACACGGGCCGAGCCCACATCAGCCCGGCCGGCGTTTGAGGCCGCCCGACCGGACACCGGGCCCAGGCAACCCAGCCCGGCTCGACCGGGACCCGTTCAGCCCGGCCGGCGTTTGAGGCCGCCCGCCCGGACCCTGGCCGATCCAACGCAGCCCGGCCGGCGTTTGAGGCCGCCCGGCCGGGCTCTGGGCGGCTCGGCCCCAGGCCACTGGCGTGCCTGGCCGGCCGCCCGAACCCCGGGCGACAGCCCGGATCTCAGGCCGCTTCGAGTTTCAGGTCCTTGAGGAGTTTGGCCACGTGGCCCGTGGCTCGGACGTTGTACAGGGCGCGTTCGAGTTTGCCGGTCTCGTCGACGATGAACGTGGAGCGGATCACGCCCTTGACCGTCTTCCCGTACATGGTCTTCTCGCCGAAGGCCCCGTACGCCTCCAGCGTGGCCTTGTCCGGGTCGGCCAGCAAGGTCACCCGCAGGCTCTCCTTCTCCCGGAACTTGCCCAGCTTCTCGGGCTTGTCCGGGGAGATGCCGAGCACGTCGTAGCCGGCCCCGGCCAGCAGGTCGAGGTTGTCGGTGAAGTCGCACGCCTGCTTGGTGCAGCCCGGGGTCAGCGCGGCCGGGTAGAAGTACACGATGACCTTGCGGCCCGCGTAGTCGGACAGCGAGACGGACTTGCCGTCGGCGTCGGACAGGGTGAAGGCGGGGGCGGTGTCGCCCGCCTGGAGGCGGTCGCTCACGAAGAACTCCTCGAATCGAATCGCTCGGCAACGCAACGTACGTCCGCAACGCTAGCGCCGCGGTCGGACCGATCCCGGCCCCGCGCCCCGCGCCGACCGCGCGTCCTGGGGGCGCGTTCTTCGCCAAAGCCGGGCAAAAACCGACGCCCGGGTGCCCTTGTTGCCACCATCACCCAATTGCGAGCCTTTTGCAGGTGCGGTCCGAGGTCATAGGATCCCTCCGCCGAATCCGGCATTTCGGGAGGGGCCACATGCATATACCCAACGGCTTCATCGACGGCCCCGTATCCGCGGGCGCCGGCGTGATCGCGGTCGCCGGCGTCGCCGTCGGCCTGCGCGGCGCACGCCGCGAGCTGGACGAGCGCACCGCACCGCTGGCCGGCCTGGTCGCGGCCTTCGTCTTCGCCGTCCAGATGCTCAACTTCCCCGTCGCGGGCGGAACCAGCGGCCATCTCCTCGGCGGCACACTCGCCGCGATCCTGGTCGGCCCGTACACCGGCGTGTTGTGCGTGGCGGTCGTACTGCTCATGCAGGGCCTGTTCTTCGCCGACGGCGGGCTGACCGCGCTCGGCCTGAACATCACCATCATGGGCGTCGTGACGGTCGTGGTCGGCTATGGCCTGTACCGGCTCACCCTCGGTCTGCTGCCCGCCCGGCACTCGTCCGTGCCGATCGCCGCGTTCGTCGGCGCGCTGGTCTCGGTGCCCGCCGCCGCCTGTGTGTTCACCCTCTTCTACGCCATCGGCGGCACCACCGACGTATCGATCGGCAAGGTCGCCGGCGCGATGATCGGCGTACACGTGCTGATCGGCATCGGCGAGGCGATCATCACCGCCGCCACCGTCTCCAGCGTGCTGGCGGTACGGCCCGACCTCGTCCACGGCGCGCGCGGCCTGGCGCGTCCCCTCGAACTGCGCTCGGCTGGGGAGACCCGATGACCCGCGTCCGTACCCGCACCCTGCTGATCGCCGGGGCCGTGCTCGCCCTGATCCTGGCCGGATTCGTCAGCTACTACGCCAGCCAGAGCCCCGACGGCCTGGAGAAGGTGTCCGCCGACAAGGGCATCGACGCCAAGGAGCAGGACCACCAGCTCAAGGACGGGCCGCTGGCCGACTACAACGTCAAGGGTGTGCACAACGAGCGCGTGTCCGGCGGCCTGGCCGGGGTGATCGGCGTCGCGGCCACCCTCGCGGTCGGTACCGGCGTGTTCTGGCTGGTCCGGCGCCGCCCGATCGACGCCGCCCCGGCGAAGCCCGCCCGCGACACCGTCGACTCGGGCAGCGGCGGCTGACATGACCGGCGGACCCGAACACCGGCTCTTCCGCCCGGGCGACTCGCCGGTGCACCGGCTGCCGCCGCACTGCAAGCTGCTCGCGCTGATCGGCTTCGTCCTGGCCACGGTGTCCACCCCGCGCGAGGCCTACTGGGCCTTCGGCGCGTACGCGGCGCTGCTCGCGGTCGTCGCCGCCATCGCCCGCGTCCCGGCCGGCTTCGTACTGCGCCGGATGCTGGTGGAGACCCCGTTCGTGCTCTTCGCGCTGCTCCTGCCCTTCGTGGCCGGCGGGCCGACCGTCGAAGTGCTGGGCCTGACGGTCAGTCACGACGGCCTGCTCGGCGCCTGGAACGTACTCGCGAAGGGCACCCTCGGGGTGGTCGCCGGCGTCCTCCTCGCGGCCACCACCGAACTGCGCGCACTGCTGCTCGGCCTGCGGAAGCTGCGCATGCCGCCGCTGCTGGTGCAGATCATGTCGTTCATGCTGCGCTACGGCGCGGTGATCACCGCCGAGATGGGCCGGATGCGGATCGCCCGCGAATCACGCGGCTTCGTCGCGCGCGACCTGCGCCAGACCCCGGCGGTGGCCAAGTCGGCCGGCGCGCTGTTCATCCGCTCCTACGAGCGCGGCGAGCGGGTGCACCTGGCGATGCTCAGCCGCGGGTACACCGGGACCATGCCGATCCTCGTGGACACCCGGGCGGGCGCCGCCCAGTGGGCCGCCGCCGCGACGCTGCCCGCGGCGGCGCTCGCGGTGTGGGCGGGGGCGCTGCTCCGGTGACCTCGCGCGTGACCGGACAATCGCGGGATCCGCGACACCGCGCGAGACGAAAGACGCCCGCGCACCCCGAGGGACACCGCGCGACCCGAGAACGGAGTACCCCCCGTGAGTGAATCGCCGCCCGCCACCACGCCCCCCTCCCTCGTCGTCCGCGGCCTCGCCTACGCCTACCCGGACGGCCACCAGGCCCTGTTCGGCGTCGACCTGACCATCGCCCGCGGCGAACGGGTCGCCCTGCTCGGCCCCAACGGCGCCGGCAAGACCACCCTCGTCCTGCACCTGAACGGGATCCTGACCGCCGGCGCCGGCACCGTCGAGGTGGCCGGACTGCCCGTGGCCGGGGAGCACCTGCGCGAGATCCGCCGCCGGGTCGGCATCGTCTTCCAGGACCCGGACGACCAGCTGTTCATGCCCACCGTCCGGGAGGACGTCGCGTTCGGCCCGGCCAACCTCGGCCTGCGCGGCGCCGCGCTGGAGGAGCGGGTGCGATACGCGCTCGACCGGGTGGGCATGGCCGACTTCGCCGACCGGCCGCCGCACCACCTCAGCTACGGCCAGCGCCGCCGGGTCGCGGTGGCCACGGTGCTGGCGATGGAGCCGGAGATCCTGGTCCTGGACGAGCCCTCCTCGAATCTCGACCCGGCGAGCCGACGCGAATTGGCCGACGTACTCCGTTCGCTCGACGTCACGGTGCTGATGGTGACCCACGACCTGCCCTACGCGTTGGAGCTGTGTCCACGTTCGGCGGTGCTCGCGGGCGGCGTGGTGGTCGCCGACGGGGACACCCGCGATCTGCTCCTGAACCGCGATCTGATGGCCGCCCACCGGCTCGAACTCCCCTACGGTTTCGACCCGTCCTCGGTGCCGGCGTAGGCGCTCGCAGCGCGCCGAAGGACGCCACGGGACCCGGTTGCCCCGGGGCCGGGGAGGTAACTGACAGACTTGGGCGACACACGAGCGCAGGAGCCGGAGAGGACGGGTTGTGAGCGACCACGGGCGGGAACTGTCTCCGGCGGAGTTGGAGCGGCAAGGCCGGGCGGCATTGGGCCGTCCGGTGACGGCACACGCTGAGCGGAGTCGGGTGGAGTCGGTGAACGGTGCACACAAGGCTGACGTTTCGAACGCCGGGCACGGGGACGGCAAGTCCGCCGGCCACGAGGTGAACGGTGCCCCCGACCGGCGTACACCGCAGCAGATCGAACGGGACATCGAGACGGCCCGGGCCAATCTGGCGGTGACCCTGGACGAGATCGTCGACCGGGTGAAGCCGGCCAACGTGGCGGCCCGCGCGAAGGACAAGGTACGGGCGCAGTTCATCGACAGCGACACCGGCGCACCGCGCACGGAGCGCATCGTGCCGCTCGCGGGCGGCGTGGCGGGGCTGGTCCTGCTGGTGGTCCTGGTCAAGAGCCGGGGCCGCGACAAGGCCGCGGCGAAGAAGGCCAAGGCCGCCGGGAAGCGCTGACCACCGCGGCACGCCGGTCGGGCCGACGCCGGGTCCGGCCGCGTGCGGCCCGGCCGAGGCCGATGCGGGACCGCTTCCGGGCCGGAGCGGATCGAGACATCACACCTCCCGGTGACGCACGTTCGGCCTCGGACGGGTAGCTTGTCGAAGCGTGAGTTCCGACAGGTCCCAGTCTTCGAGCAACAACACCGCCCACGACCTCGGCGAGAAGCTGCCCATCCGCATGCTGCACGACCGTGTTCTGGTCCGCCAGGACGCGTCGGAGGGTGAGCGCCGCTCCGGCGGCGGCATCCTGATCCCCGCGACCGCGCAGGTCGGCAAGCGGCTGGCGTGGGCCGAGGTGGTCGCGGTCGGCCAGAACGTCCGCACCGTCGAGCCGGGCGATCGTGTCCTGTACGACCCCGAGGAGCGCGCCGAGGTCGAGGTGCGCGGGGTGCCGTACGTCCTGCTGCGCGAGCGCGACCTGCACGCGGTCGCCGCCGAACGCATCGAGGTCTCCGGCGAGGCCACCGGCCTGTATCTCTAGCGCGCCCCGCCGCCGCCCGATCCGGCGGATCGGGCGGCGGCGTCCTTCGCACGCCGGACGGAAGGTCCGTTCACCATCGGGCGGCCCACACCGGCCGATTCACCCCTCGGGGTGAACTCTTCTGCCAGGATGACCCGATCCGCGGGAAGACCGGCCACGAGGAGAGGGACAGATGCCGCGACGTCGGATCTGGATAGCGGCGCTGTGCGCGGTCGCCCTGGCGGGCTTCCTGGCCGGCGGCCTGGTCGGGGTGTTCGGCGGTGGCGACGGGGGCTCCTCGCATGCCGCGGCGACCTCGCCGGTGCCGACGACCACGTCGCCTTCGCCGACGGCGGTGACCGCCGGGCAGATCAGCTCCGCGCCGCCGACCAGCGCCCCGCCCACCTCGGCGTCGCCGACGCCGTCCAAGAGCGCGTCCGCCAAACCGCCGTTGGCCGCCAACGGGCGCTATGTGCTGCTGTTGCCGGACGGCCGGGCGATGGACGTGATGGGCGCCAGCGACCGGGATCGGGCCGCGGTGATCGCGTACCCGATGGGACCGGGCAAGGCGAACCAGCAGTGGGTGATCCGCGACGCGGGCGGCGGCTTCGTCCGGCTCGAGTCGGCGCTCTCGCGCAAGTGCCTGGAGGTGTCCGGCGGCCGGGAGCCGCGCGCCTACCAGGACGACTGCGGGCGCGCCGAGAACCAGATGTGGAAGCCGCAGCCCAGCGGCTCCGGCGTGGTCCTCGTGGCCCGCAACGGAGCCGCCCTCGGGCTGGGCGACCGGGTCGGCGGTCAGCAGGGCCTGGGATTGGTCCCGGTCGGCTCCGGGTCGGTGTGGCAGCCCAGCGGCGCCTGAGCGACGACCACCGCCCGACCGTCGTCGTCCTCGTACGGCGCCGGGTCCCCGTATGCCCGATGTGCTCTCCGGCACGCCTGAACGGCGGAACAGCACGGGCTCTGCCGCGGTTGCACCTCAGAGCACCGATGCGCCCGCGTGCGGGACGGCGGGCGGGAGACGGGCCGGAACGCGGCCGGGAACGGGCCGAGTGACGGCCGAAAGCGGGCCGGAGAGAGGGACGCGGAGTGGACGCGGTAAAGCTGTCGGTACTGGACGTGGCACCGGTCGGGACGGGATATTCGGCGACCGAGGCGCTACGGACGAGTACCGAGTTGGCCAAGCGGGCCGAGCGATGGGGCTTCCATCGGTTCTGGGTGGCGGAGCACCACAACATGCCCGGCATCGCCAGTTCGTCCCCGCCGGTGCTGCTCGCGCATCTGGCCGCGCACACCACCACACTGCGCCTGGGTTCGGGCGGGGTGATGTTGCCCAACCACGCGCCGCTCGTGGTGGCCGAGCAGTTCGGCACCCTGCAGGCGCTGCACCCCGGCCGGATCGACATCGGCATCGGCCGGGCCCCGGGCACCGACCAGGTCACCATGCGCGCCCTGCGGCGCGGCGGCGGGGCCGAGTCGGTGGACGAGTTCCCGCAGGCGCTCGGCGAGTTGATCGGCTTCGTCACCGGGCGGTTCGCCGAAGAGCACCCGTACGCGCGGATGCACGCCGTGCCGGGCCCCGCGTCCGGGATCGAGGCGGGCGGCGAGTTCGCCACCGGGGAGGCGCCGGTGTGGCTGCTCGGATCGAGCGGTTACAGCGCGCAGTTGGCCGGGATCCTCGGTCTGCCGTTCGCCTTCGCGCACCACTTCAGCGGACAGCACACGCTGCCCGCGCTCGAGCTGTACCGCGAGTCGTTCCAGCCGTCGGCGTCGCTCAAGGAGCCCTACGCGATGATCGCGGCCGGGGTGATCGCGGCCGACACCCGGGAGCAGGCCAAGCGGCTCGCGCTGTCCCAGGCGTTGTCGATGCTGAAGCTGCGCGGCGGCAACCCCGGGCGCATCCCGTCGCCGGAGGAGGCCGAGGCGTATCCGTGGACGCCGGCCGAGCGCGAGTTCGTGGAGAGCTACCAGCGGCAGCACATCAGCGGGGACCTGGCCGACGTGCGGGCGGGCATGCGGGAGTTGCGCGAGCGCACGCAGGTGGACGAGTTGATGGTGATCAGCAACGTGTACGGGCACGACGCGCGGATCCGGTCGTACGAGCTGATCGCGAAGGCTTGGGGGCTGATCGAGGAGTAGGGGCGCACCGCCCGGCGGTGCGGGCCGCCGGGCCGGGCGTGACCTACCGCTCAGCGGACCGTGACCTCGATGTGGTGGTGGCCGGTGGCCCCGTCGGGGATCACGTCGGCCGACCTGTCGGTCTGGACCGCGCCGGTGCCGTCCGTGGCGCGCACCCGCAGGGTGTGCCGGCCCGGGGTGGCGTCCCATGTCCACCGGTATTGGCGCCACGTGTCGGTGGTGGTCTGCGGGGCGAGTTCGGCGGGCTGCCAGGGGCCGTCGTCGACCCGGATCTCCACCGCGGTGATGCCTCGGTGTTGGGCCCAGGCGACGCCTGCGACCGGGACGGGGCCGGCGCGCAGGTCCGCCGCGTCGCGGGGGGTGTCCAGCCGGGACTGGGTCTTGATCGGGGCCTGGCGGGCCCAGCCGAGCCGGACCCAGTAGGCGCTGAACGCGGCGAACCGGGTCACCTCGATGTCCACGATCCACTTGCACGCGGACACGTACCCGTACAGGCCCGGCACCACCATCCGGACCGGGAAGCCGTGCCTGATCGGCAGCGGCTCGCCGTTCATCGCGTACGCCAGCATCGCGTCGCGCCCGTCCATGACCTCGCGCAGCGGGGTGCCGATGGTCATCCCGTCCGGCGAACGGGAGACGATCTGGTCCGCGCCGGGCCGCACCCCCGCCTCGCGCAGCAGGTCGGCCAGCGGGGTGCCCAGCCATCGGGCGTTGCCGATCAGGTCGCCGCCGACGTCGTTGGAGACACAGGCGAGGGTGATGTCCCGCTCGATCGGGAAGCGGGCCCGCAGTTGCTCGTAGCTCAGCCGGATCTCCCGGTCGACCATGCCGTGGATGCGCAGTTCCCAGTCCTCGGCGCGCAGTTGCGGCACGGTGAACGCGGTGTCGATCCGGTAGAAGTCCCCGTTCGGGGTCAGGTACGAGGTCAGCCCCGGCGCGACGAAGCCGGCGCCCGCCGGGGCCGCGGCGCTGATCGGCCGGGGCAGTGTGCCCGCGACGCCGGCCCGGGACTTCTCCGCGTTGAAACGGGCGTGCTGGAGCATCCGGCCGCCGAACCCGGCCAGCGCGGCCGCGGCGGCGGCGCCGACCACGAGTACGGTGCGGCGCGCGGTGTCCGGGGCGGGTTCGGCCACGTCGTCCTCGGGCGCGACCGGCAGCGGGCGGGCGAGCGGCCGGCGGTCGACCAGGTCCGGGCGGGTGAGCAGGACCAGCGCGAGCACCCCGAACAGCGTGCCGACCAGCGTCGGCGCCAGGTCGGCGGCGCGGTACGAGGGCCGGTCGGCGGCGGTCCACGCGGCGAAGCCGCCGAGTGCCAGGACCCCGGCGACGCCGTAGCGCAGCCGGCGGGCGGCCAGCACCCCGAGGCCGGCCGCGAACAGCGCGAGCAACACGGCGATCACGGTCAGCAGGAACGCCTTGTCGCCGGTCCCGAAGGTACGGATCGCCCACTCGCGCGGCCCCGTCGGCGCCCGGTCGGTGACCGCCCCGCTGATCGTCACGAACGGCGTGGCCTCCGGCCGGACGAACGCCGTGACCGCCTCGGCCACCCCCACCGCGACCGCGGCCGACACCACGCCGACCACCGCGGCCCTGATCCCGCCGGCACGCCGCACCACGCCCACCTCACGCTCGATATCCGCCTCCCCTCATCCTGGCGCCCCCACCCGGGCCGCGGCCGATTCGCCTGCTTACCGTTGTGTGACGAAGCGTCGGCGGCCCGGCGGCCGGAAACCCGCGGGCTTGTTGCGAATGCCTTGCAATAAGCTTGATCGGTTCGTGTCGCCGCCGTCATGGGGAGTTGTCGTGAGCACCGCCGATCGGGAACGGGTCATGTCCGACGCAGAGCTGATACGGGCCTGGGTCGGCGGGTGGGCGGTGGCTCGGGCGGTGACCGCGCCGGTCGCGGTGGACGGCGGGTATCGGCTCGACGTCGGACTGCCCGGGCATCGGGTGCGCTACGTGTTCTTCGACCCGGACCGGCCGGCCGAGGTGGTCCGGGCCCGGGCCGAGCCCGGCACCTGGATCAAGACCCTCGCGCCCGTCGAGCGGGTGCGGCCCGCGCTCACCTCCGCGTGGACCGTGGGCGAGCCGGAGTACCCGATGACCGGGCCGCTGCGCCGGCAGTCGGTGCGGGCGCCGGCCGGCTACACGGTCGAGGTCGAGACCCGGGACGAAACGACCTTCGGCCGGCTGCTCGCCGCCGACGGCGCGGTCGCGGCCCACGGGCGGATCGGAGTCACCGGGGACACCGCGGTGGCCGACCAGATCCACACCGACCCCGCGCACCGTCGGCGCGGCCTGGGCAGCGTGATGATGACCGTGCTCGCCGACGCCGCCGCCGCGCGCGGCGCCCGGACCGGGGTCCTGGTCGCCACCGCCGCCGGGCGGGAGTTGTACCGCACTCTGGGGTGGACCCAGCACGGCGTGCTCACCGCCGCGTGGATCCCGGAGCCGACGCAGGCCGCCGAGCCCGCGCCGGAGCCCGCCTCCGCTCAGCCGCGCGCCGCCAGGTAGGCCCGCTTCACCTCCGCCCACCGCTCCCGCTCCTCGGGGGTCGACCGGCCGCGCAGCTCGGCGAGCTTGAGCAGGTTGGCCTCCGCGTCGGTGGTCAGTGTCTGCGCCTCCGCCGCGTAGTGGTCGTCGAGCAGCCGCTCGACCTCGGCCGCGTCCAGGACCGGCAGGATGCGCTCGGCCAGCTTGTTGGTGTCCCGATACGAGCCCTGGAGCCGGAACGGCGGTTCGGTGCGTGCCGCCTCGGACTGCGCGGCCGAGGCGATGTAGGCCCGGTTCGCCGCGAGCACCGTCTCCACCACGTGCAGCAGTCGGCGCAACACGGCCAGGACGCGGTCCAGTTCGGTCGCGTCGTACGGGTGCGCGAGCCGATCCGGGCGCACGGTGTCATCGCCGCGGGCCAGCCGGATCAGCAGGTCCAGATCGGCCCGGTCGCGCCCGGCGATCGGAGCCAGGATCGGGTTGGCGGTCAGCGCGTTCTCGATGTGGCTGAGCGCGAACAGCTCCTCGCGGCCGCCGAGTACCTCCCCCAGGTTCCACACGTCGGCCCGGTTGGCCAACATGTCCGGGATCCGGAAACGTGCGCCGGACTCGGTGTACGGGTTGCCGGCCATGCACACCGCGAAACGTTTCCCGCGCAGGTCGTAGCTGCGCGACTCGCCGTCGCGCACGCCCTCGATCCGCCGCTGCGCGTCGCACAACGAAACGAATTTCTGGAGCAGTTCGGGCGAGACGTGCTGGATGTCGTCCACGTGCAGCAGCACGTTGGCGCCCAGCTCCAGGGCGAACCCGATCTTGTCCACCTCGCGCCGCGCGGCGGCGTCCGGCGCGGCGGCCGGATCCAGGGACGTGGTGCGCGCGCCGAGCGCGGGGCCGTCGATCCGGACGAACAGCAGGCCCAGTCGGGCGGCGACGTACTCCATCAGCGTGGTCTTGCCGTAGCCGGGCGGGGACAGCAGGAGCAGCAGCCCCTGGCTGTCGGTGCGCCGGTCCGGCCCCGCGGCGCCCAGCTGTTTGGCCAGGTTGTCGCCGATCAGCGGCAGGTAGACCTCGTCGATCAGCCGGTTGCGAACGAACGCCGACATCACCCGGGGGGTGTACGCGTCGAGCCGCAACCGCTCGCGGGCGGCGGCCAGCAGGTCGGCGCGCCGGCGCTGATACGCCCGGTACGCGGGCACGCGGACGCGGTGGAACTCGTCGGTGCGCACCAGGAATTCGTCCAGCCGCAGCTCCAGCGTGCCGCCGCTCGCCACGCGCGGGTGCGCGCCCAGCAGGCCGGTGACGGTGGCGCCGATCGGGGCGTCGACGTGGTGTCCCTCCAGCGCCGCCCCGCACACCTCGACGGCGATCGCCTCGGCCAGTTCCGGGGGCGGGCCGGTGTCGAGGCGGGCGGCGTAGGCGCCGAGCCAGGCGCCGACGAGCTGGTGCCGGGCGGCCAGGTCGCCGTCGAGGGCGCGCAGATCCTCGGCGAAGTCCTTGGCCGCCGGGGCGTCGTCGCCGCCGAGCCGGGCACGGAAGCCGGTCAGGAGTGTGCGGGCGACCGCGCCGGTGACGAAGCTCGTGCCGCCGGCGGCCAGTTCCTCGAACAGGTAGGCGCCGATCGTGGTGCCGGGCGCGGTCGGCGGGGCGAGGGTCTCGGTCAGGAACCCGGTCGCCCGCTCGCCGAGTTCGGCGGCCAGGTCGGCGATGGCGGGGATCGGGCCGAAGGTGTCCCTGGCCCGGCCGAGCGACTGGGCCCGGGTCGTCCAGGCTTGCCGGGCGTCGGCGGCGACGCCGTGCGCCCAGTACAGCCGGCCCGCGGCCCGTACCTCCGGCGCGAACCGCAGCAGCCCGGCCCCGGCGCGCAGGCGCAGGACGGCCGCGAGCAGCGCGGCGGCGTCCCGGTCGTGCACCCCTCGGTCGTAGCCCTCGCCGGGACGGGACAGCGCGATCCGGCGTACCTCGGCGAGCAGTTCCTCCGCCGGCAGCGCGTCGATCGGGCGACCCTCAGCCTCCGCGAGTACCACCGCGGCGAGGTATTCGGCCCGGTAGACCTCGGGCGACTCGGAGCTCAGCGGCTGGTCGTGGAAGACGCGATGGGCCGCGGGCAGCGGCTCGCGCACCACCTCGCGGTAGTCGGTGCCGGTGATCGCGAACGCGAGGGTGTCCCCGTGCGGGACGAGGGTCAACTCGATCGGGCGGTCGTGCACCGCGAACCGGTGCCGGCCGAGCCGTACGGTGCCCGCCGCGTCGTACAGTTCGGCACGGTCGCGCAGGGCCCGGACGGCCTCCTGGCGGGCCGCGGTGAGCCGCCCCTCCAACTCGCCGGCGCGGACCGGGTCGCCGAGGCGGCGCAGTTCCCCGGCCGTGGAGCGGACCTTGCCGACCAGGGCGTCGGAGGCGAACCAGGTGTTGATCTCGTCGATGCTCGCGAGGGTGGGAATCCGGCGGGTGATGGTGGTGAGGACGCGCTGTGCGGAGTCGGCGAGGCGGCGGCCGTGCCGGGCCCGCTCGTCGAGCCGGGCCTGCTTGCGGGCGGAGAACGCGTCGTGGACGCGCTCGCGTTCGGCGCCGATCCGGGCCAGGTGCTCGTCGAGCGCGCCGAATCCGGCCTCCAGGTCCTCGATCCGGGCCAGCAGCCGGGCCAGGTGTTCGTCACACTCCTCGGGCGTCTCGGCGGCGGCCAGCGCGCCGACCACGGTCTGCTCCCACAGCGCCATCTCGGCGGCGAACTCGGCGCGCTGCTCGGCGTCGAGCAGGTCGCGGCGGCGCGCGTCCAGGGTCGCGCGAGCCCGGTTGATCCCGCCCAGGACCTCGCCGATGCGGGTCAGGATCGTGGTGCGCACGCCGGCGTCGGTGCCGTCGAGGGTGCCGACCACCTCGGTGACCACGCGCAACCCGTCGGCCTGTTCGTCGATCCGGGCGGTCAGCGCGCCCGCCTCGGCCACGGTGGCGGACGCGGCGGCCTCGGCGGTCGATTCCTCGACGATCCGGTGGGTGGCCGCGAAGGCGTCGTCGTCGGCCAGGAACGCCACCGCCCGCCGGCCCGCCTCGGCCAGTGCCGCGACCAGCCCGGCGTCCGCCTCGGCGAGCGCCTCCGCGTCCACGTAGCGGATATCCCGCAGGCTCGCCAACCGGCCCTGCGCGTGCCGCAGTTCGCCGAGCTGCCGGACACAGGCAGTGGCGCCGTCCGGCACCTCGCCCCGCACCCGCCGGATCAGCGCCGTGCTGCTCGCGACCGCCTCGGCGAGCGTGTCGGCGGCAATCCGGCGCAGGTCCAGGACCCGGCGGAACTCCTCGACGACATCCGCGGCGGCGGCGCGCACGGTGGCCAACGGTTGGGCGAGGGAACCGAGTTCGGCGTCGCCGAGCCAGTGGTGGGTGTCCTCGACCCGGGCCGCGGCGGCGGTGATCGCGGTGAAGACGGCGGTCGTCGGCGCCGTCTCCTCGGCCATCGCGGCGATCGCGAGGCAGTCGGCGATGCCGCGGACCAGTTCCGGGTTGCCGATCCGGGCCAGTGGGCCGGTGCCGGGCGGGCGCGCCGCGGCGTACGCGTCCGAGGTGTACGGCGTGTCCCACACCTGGACGGTGTGCGTGCGGGTGGGTTCGGCGTCGACGACCCGCAGGATCGCCATCGTGCCGTCCGCGAAGAACGCCCGGCCGTGCCCGACGATCGGCGCGGCGACCTCCTCACGGATCACGTTGTAGGACAGCAGCGTGGTGCGGCCCTCGGCCCGGGCGTGGAACACGTACAGCACGTCCTCGCCGTTGGGCGAGCGCACCGTAGCCTCGAACTCCGCGTCGGTGGTGTCGATGTCGAAGGTGCGCGCGCCGCCCGTGCTCGGGTGATAGCCGCCGGGGAAGACGATGCCCTGGTCGTCGGGCAGACGCCGGCAGGCCGCCGCGATGCCGTCGAGGCGGCGCACCTCGGCCGTGCGCGTGTTGTACACCAGGTGGCGCGGGTCGCTCTCGTTGTACGGGCGCACCCGAACCAGCAGCAGCGGTCCGACCCGGGCGTGCGCGACCTCGGCGTCGGCCAACGACTGGAGCGGGTCGTCGAGGGGCTCCGCGTAGACGCCCTCGGCGGTCTCGGTGTCGTTCTCGGCCTTGACCACGAGCCGGCCGCCCGACGTGGCCAGGTACAGCGTGTCGGCGATCGCGATGTGCGGATGCCGGCCCGGGACGTGGTCGGCGCGGGTGCTCGCGGTCCAGGCGAAGTCGTACGCGTCCGGGAAGACGTGCTCGCGCTCGCCCTGCGCGTCGAGGTAGGCGGGGGCGCCGTCGGGGCCCAGTCGCCAGCGCAACACCCGGATGTCGGCGAGGCGTTCGCCGACCCGGAAGACCGCGAGCAGATGGGTCCCGGTGTCGCGCAGTTGCAGCAGCCGGGTGTCCCGGAAGTAGCGGTACAGCTCGGTGAGGTCCTGCCGGAAACGGGCGTCGTCGAGCAGGCCCGGGACGGCGTCGGTCGGGGCGGGCGCGAAGCCCTCCGGGGTGCGCCGGTACAGCGCGAACACGTCGGCGGGCCCCACCTCGCCATCGAGCCCGCCGTCGGTGCTCCAGCCGGCCAGGAGCAGGCCGCCGACCTGGACGATGTCCCGTGCCACCACGGCCCGTTCGGTGTGCAACCGGTGGGTACCGGTCAGCTCCACGGCGCCGCCCCCGTAGGTGCGCACCCGGCGCTCGTTCAACGTCCGGGCCCGGATGCCCAGTTCGCGGGCGGCGGCGAGCAGTCGGTCGCGCAGCACCTCGTAGGTCCCGGGTTCGGCCTCCGGGCCGGCCTCCTGGCTGCTCATGTTCGGGTCGACTTCCTTGTCCGGCACGGTGATCGCGCGGCCCCGCTACTTGGCCAGGCCGTTGAGCCGGGCCGGGGCGGTCAGGTCGGCGAGCCGGGTCTCGCCCAGCCCGCCGGCCCGGACCGCGTCCAGCAGGCCCTGGAAAGTGGCCGACTGCGGTCCGCCGCCGGCGATCAGCGCGCCGAGCGCGCCCGCGAGGGTCAGGTCGCGCACGCCGCCCGAGCCCAGGCCCGCGGCCAGCGCGCCGAGGTCGTCGACGAACGTCGAACCGTTCGGGTCCAGCCAGGAGGCGGCCATCGTGCGCACGGTGTCGGAGCGGTCGACGAAGGCGTCCACGCTCTTCCCGGCGGCCATCGCGCCCACGATCCGGTCGAAGAACACGCTGTCCCCGCCGACGATGTCGATCTTGGCGTTCTCCAGGCCGGTGGCCAGCACGGTGGCCTGCGCCTCGGCGATCCGCCGGTTCACCTCCAGGCCGGCGAGCCGGATCTCCTTCTCCGCCTCCAGGCGCAGTCGGTACTCCTCGTGCATCCGGCTCGACTCGTCGAGCGCGGCCATCGCGGCGGCCTTCTCGGTCAGGCCCTCGGCCTCGCCCTTGAGCCGCTCGCGCAGGCCGTCGGCGCTCGCCAGCGCCTTCTCGCGCGTCACCGCGGCCTCGGCGTGGCCGCGCTTGGACACCGCCTCGGCCATCCGCTCGGTCACCTCCGCCTCGGCAAGGCCCACCGCGGCGGCCTCGGCCCGCTTGCCCTCGGCGGCGCGGATCGCGGCCTGGGTGTCCAGTTCGGCCGACTTGCGCCGGGCCTCGGCCATGGTGAGCTGCTCGGCCGCGCGGTGTCCGGCCGACTGCTCGGCGGCCTCGGCCGCCTTGATGTCCTTGACCAGTCGTCCCTGGGCCTCGCCCTCAGCGAGGATGATCCGGGCCTGCCGCTCGCGCTCGGCCTCCTCGACCATCCGCAGCTTCTTGATCTCCTCCTCCTGCGCGGCCACCGTGCGCTCGACCGCGATCCGCTCGCGGATCACCTCGGCGATGTCCCGCTTCTCCGCCTCGACCTCCTTGTCACCGGCGATCCGGCGCAGCTGGGTCTCCCGCTCGCGGGCGATCACCTCCAGAAGGCGGTCCTTCTCGATCCGCTCGTTCTCCACCGCGATCACCCGCTCGCGGTTCTTCTGCGCGACGGCGACCTCGCGCTCCCGGTTCTCGTTCTGGATCCCGAGCGTTTCCTCGGTCTTCATGTGCGCCGATTGCGCGCGCAGCCGCTCCTCGGCCTGCACCCGGGAGGTCTCCGCCTCCTCCCGGGCGCGGCTGATCTCGATCTCGCGGCGCTGCTTGATCTCCGCGTCGGCCTGGCGGCGCTCCAGTTCGAGTACCGTCTCGCGGGCCTCGACGTTTTGCCGGGTCATCTCCTTCTCCTCGGTGCGCTGGTACTCGTTGGTGCGCACGTGCTCGATGGTGGTCAGCTCGGTGATCTTGCGAATGCCCTGGGCGTCCAGGATGTTCGCGGCGTCGAGTTGGCTCATCGGGGTCTGTTCGAGGAAGTCGATCGCGGCGTCGTCGAGGTGGTAGCCGTTGAGGTCGGTGCCGATCACCGCGAGGATCCGGTCCCGGAACTCCTCGCGCTTGGTGTACAGGTCGACGAAGTCGAGTTGTTTGCCGACCGTCTTGAGCGCCTCGGCGAACTTGGCCGCGAAGAAGTCCTGGATCGCCGCCCGGTCGCTGGCCCGGTCCGCGCCGATCGCCTGGGCCACCTTGATCACGTCCTCGACGGTCTTGTTGACCCGGACGAAGAAATAGATGTGGATGTCCGCCCGGATGTTGTCCCGGCAGATCAGCCCCTCGCGCCCGGTCCGGCGGATCTCGATGGTCTTCACCGAGATGTCCATGGTCTCGGCCCGGTGCAGCACCGGCAGCACCACGGCGCCGGTGAAGGTGACGTCGACCGTGTTGGCCTTGGAGATGATCAGGGCCTGGCCCTGCGAGACCTTGCGGTAGAGCCGGGTCACGGCGAGGAAGACGACGAGCACGACGAGCAGGACGACGGCGACGAGCACGCCGATGCCCACGGTGATGGCATCCATCAGTGAAATCCCTTGGTCGAACGGGACGTTGGGAACCGCACGGGCAAAGCCGCGCGGCGGCGGACGGACAGGGCGCAGGACGGGCGGGCGAGGCGGCGGGTGGGCGCGTGCGCGTGGACCGGCTCGGGGCGGCCGGGGGCACGGAGGGGGTCAGCCGGTGACGCGGTCCGGGTCCAGCGCGCTGTCGAAGCGGGTGACCCGGAAGAACTCGCCGGCGACGTCGTAGTCGAAGATCAACGCGGTGCTGCCGGAGACCAGCCCGCTCTCGTCCGTGCGGACCTGGAGGAGCGCGGTCGAGCCGTCCTCGGCCCGAACCTCGGCCTGACCGAAGTCGTGACCCACCCGACCGGTCCGGATCAGGCAGGTACGACCGACGAAGTCGGCCCGCAGGGACGGCCGTTCGGCCTTCAGGAAGCGGCGGCCCAGCGCCCGCGCGAGGCGCGCGGCCACCCATCCGGCACCGAGCGCCGCGGGGAGCGCCGCGGCGCGCAGCCACCACCGCTCGGTCAGCGCGGTACCGACCAGGCAGCAGAACCAGGTCACGGCGATCGCGATCGAGATCGTCACCGTGACCGGGACACCGGCGGTGTCGCCCGGGCCGTGGTCCCCATGGCCCCCGTGACCGTCATGACCCCCGTGGGCCCAGTGCCCGCCATGATGACCACCCCCGGAGCCGCCATGGCCCACGGCGACACCGCCGATCAACACCAGCAGCCAGTAGGCCGCCACCACGACGAGCGCGAAGCTGAACAGGACGGCGGGAAACGCCAGTGCCGCCCGCACGAAATCCCCCACCGTCCCACCCCCTCGGCCTGTCGTGCGCCGTCATGGTGGCACCGCCGCGGATCCGCGCGCATTGCCGGAAGCCGGCAGTGTTGGTCGCCCCTTGACGTCCGATCCGCGACCCGGGAAAAGCCAGGTCAAAGGGGAGTGCCCGGCCAGCCCAGGACGCGGGCGCCGAGCGCCGCGGTCTCCAGCGTGTAGCGCTGCAACGCGTCGCCCGGGTCGTATCCGGTCAGCGTCCGGATCCGCTCCAGTCGATAGGACAGCGTGCGTACGCTGATCCGCAGCCGGCGCGCGGCCTCGGCGTTGACGTAGCCCGCCGCCGCGCACGCGGTGATCGTCTCCAGGAGCGGGGCCGCGCCGCCGCGCGCGTGCACCAGCGGTCCGAGCGCGGTGCGCACCAGATCGGCCATCGCCGCCCGGTCGCGCAGCAGTACCGGGAAGACCAGCAGCTCGGCGGCGTCGAGCACGGGACCCGGCAGGTCCAGCCGCTCGGCCAGGTCGAGCGCGCCCAGCGCCTCCTCGTAGGACAGCACGACGCCGCCCGCGCCCGGGTGCGATCGGCCCAGGGCGACCCGGTCGACACCCTCCCGGCCGCCGCCACCGGACCAGGTCGCGTACTTGGCGAAGGCGGCGAGCACCGGCCGCTCGTCGTCCGGCGCGATACACACCAGTCGGCCGCCCTTGGTGGTCAGCAGCACGTCGCGTTCGCCGAATCGGCCGATCAACTCGCGCTCGACCCGGCGCACAAGCGGGTGCGCCTCGTCGTACACCACCGCGCCCACCGCCACCGCGACCGCGTGCGCGCGGGCCAGCCGCAGCCCGAACCGCTCGGCGCGCTCGGCGAGTCGGCCCGGGTCGCTGCGGCCGTACAACAGGTCGTCGATGAACTCGCGACGGGCGGCCTCCTCCTGGCGGACCGCCAACCGCTGGGCCCGCTCGTGGCCGGCGCCCAGCGCGGTGATCGCCGCCTCCGAGGCGGTCAGCACCGCCTCGCCCGCCCGGGCCGCCTCACCCACGCTCCCGGCGCGGGCGACGCCCGGCAGGGTGGTCCACACCCGGCGGGTCTCGCACAGGTACAGGTCGACCAGCGCGCGCCAGTGGTGTCCGGCCTCCGCGGCCCGCTCGCCGAGATCGGCCAGCACGTCCAACTCGGCGCGGCGCAACAGCCGCCCGGTGATCGAGATCTCGCCGAGCAGTTCGGCCCAGTCGTGCACGAACTCGGCGGGTATCCCGTCGTCGCTCTTCACGCCTTTCCCCCGTACCCCGTGGCCCCGCTTCGCTGCCGGGAATCCGGCACGAAGACGCTACCAACCCTGCCGGATCCCGGCAGGAATGGACGGATGCGGGCAGCCGGGAGCGGAGGTGGTCAACCGATCAGCTCGGACACGATCGGGGCCAGTGCGCGAAACGCCTTGCCCCGGTGGCTGATCGCGTTCTTCTCGGCGGCGGTCAATTCGGCGGCGGTGCGGGTGTCGCCGGCCACCTGCAGGATCGGGTCGTAGCCGAAGCCGCCGGTGCCGCGCGGCTCGCGGGTCAGCGTGCCCTCGAACCGGCCCTCGACCACCCGCTCGGTGCCGTCGGGCAGCGCGAGCGCCGCCGCGCACGCGAACCACGCCTCGCGGTGTTCGTCGGCGATGTCGGACAGTTGGGCGAGCAGCAGCCGCAGATTGGCCGAGTCGTCGCCGTGTGTACCGGCCCAGCGGGCGGAGAAGATTCCGGGCATCCCGTTGAGCGCGGCCACGCACAGGCCCGAGTCGTCGGCGATCGCCGGGAGTCCGGTGGCCCGCGCGACGGCGTGCGCCTTGAGCAGCGCGTTGGCCGCGAAGGTGAGCCCCGTCTCGGGCACGTCGGGGACATCGGGGTAGGCGTCCATCCCGACGAGTTCGACGTCGAGTCCGACGGCCGCGAAGATCTGCTGGAGCTCCACGACCTTGTTGGCGTTGCGCGTGGCGAGTACGAGACGGCTCATGGCGCAAGCCTAGGGTCGCCCCGACCACCGACCGAATCCGGCGTGCGGGTCATCACGTCCGGGCGCGGGCGCCCGGATCGCCGCTTCGTCGGCGGCTACTTGGCGTAGTCGTGGATGTTGCCGGCGAAGTCGAAGACCAGCGCGGTCTCGTCGCCGACGACCCACGCGTCGTGGCCGGGGTCGCAGACGAAGACGTCGCCCGCCTTGAGGTCCTTCTCCTCGCCGTCGTCCATGCGGATGTGTACGTGTCCCTGGGCGACGTAACCGTTGTGGTGGAATTGGCAACTGTCGGTCCCGGCGATGGGCCCGACGTCCCGCGACCATCGCCAGCCCGGCTCGAATCGGGCAACGCCGAAATCGACGCCTTCCAGACTGACCACGTCCAGGTGACCGTGCGGTATGTCGCGGCTCTCGTCGGCTTCGTTGATCGATCGCACAGCGAGCATGGTGGATCATCTCCTTCGGAGGTCACCACTTCCATCCTGCGCTTCGACGCGGACGATCGCGAGCGGACCGCGGCGCGTCCTTCGTGGCACCCCCCGCGTGTGCTGCTCGATCCGGTCGAACCACTCGAACCGCCGGGCCCGCGCAACCTACTTGACGCAGATCGTGGTCAGGTTCTTCGCGCCGTTGATCAGCGGCTGCACGTCGCTCGCGCTGAGGTTGCCGCCGTTGGCCGCCTTGGTGCTGAGCTGGGTGATCACGTCGCCCAGGCCGTTCGCGGCGTTCTTCGCGTCGTCGGAGTCCAGGTCCTTGGTCTTGTCGTTCAAGGTCTTCTGGAGGTTGTCGAGCGCCTTGCGGGCGGCGGGCGGGTCGTTCAGCACACTGCCGAGATCGGAGACGTCGTTGGTGAGGTTCATGGCCAGTTCGGCGCACGAGATCGCCTTTTGCGCCTCACTGCACGCGGCGGTGGCGAACAACGCGCTTGCCATGGCGGTGGCGGCGATCGTGACGCGCAGGACCCGGCGCGGACGGTACGTGGCGCGGAACATGGTGCTCCTCGTCAGGGACGGGCCGATCGGCCCGGTCGTGGCTGCCGCTGATCGAAATGACCAGGTGCCATGACCGTACTGGTGTCCGGGGCCGCGACGGGCCGACGGTCGCACACCCGGTGCGTGTCGGTTGCGCGTACGTGACACTCGCAATCGACGCGTGACCACCGTTTGCCACGATATGCCGCCAACGCCCCCTCGGGGCACCGCCGTTGCCTCCCCGGAGACCCGGGGACCCGAGGCCTGGGCCTCGCGGCCCCCGGAACCGCGCCGCTCGGCCGTTCAGCCCTCCAGGGCGCGCTGCTGAAGCGCCGTCAGCTCAGCGCAGCCCCGAGCGCCCAGATCCAGCAGGTCGTTCAGCAGCGCCCGGTCGAAGGGCTCCTTCTCCGCGGTGCCCTGCACCTCGACGAAGCGGCCGTCCCCGGTGCAGACGATGTTCATGTCGGTCTCGGCCCGCACGTCCTCCTCGTACGGGAGGTCCAACATCGGCACCCCGTCGATGATCCCGACGCTGACCGCCGCCACCGACCCGATCAGCGGGTTGGCGCCCTTGCGGGTGAGCTTGTGCTCGCGCGCCCAGGTCACCGCGTCGGCGAGGGCGACGTAGGCCCCGGTGATCGCCGCGGTCCGGGTGCCGCCGTCCGCCTGGAGCACGTCGCAGTCCAGGTGGATGGTGGTCTCGCCGAGCGCCTTGGTGTCGATCACCGCACGCAGCGAGCGGCCGATCAGCCGCGAGATCTCGTGGGTACGCCCGCCGATCCGGCCCTTGACCGACTCCCGGTCCCCCCGGGTGTGGGTGGCGCGCGGCAACATCGAGTATTCGGCGGTCACCCAGCCCTCGCCGCTGCCCTTGCGCCAGCGCGGCACACCCTCGGTGACGCTGGCGGCGACCAGGACGCGGGTGCGGCCGAACTCGACGAGGACCGAGCCCTCGGCGTGGTCGAGCCACTTGCGCTGGAAGCCGATCGGGCGGAGCTGCTCGGGGGTACGGCCGTCTACTCGTGACATGCCTCCAGCCTAAGCCGTGGCAGGTGCCGGTCCGGACCGGGCGGCGCCGGGTTCAGACCGTGTGCGAGGCATCCGGCAGCGCCAGGTCGACGGCGCCGGTGAAGGTCTTGCGGGCGTCGTCGAGATTGCGCTCGCGGCTGGTCCACGGCGGGATGTGGGTGAGCAACAGCCGCCCCACGCCCGCCCGTTCGGCATGCTCGCCGGCCTGTCGACCGTTCAGGTGCACGTGCGGCAGGTCCTCTCGGCCGTGCTCGAACGACGCCTCGCACAGCAGCAGGTCGGCACCGCGCGAGATGCGCACCAGGTCGTCGCTGACCCCGGTGTCGCCGGAGTAGACCAGCGATCGCCCGCCCGCCTCGATCCGGAACGCGTAGGACTCGACGGGGTGCGGCATCCGGTCGGCGGTGATCCGGAAGGGGCCCACCTCGAAGGTGCCGGTGACCACCGTGCGGAAGTCGAACACCTCGGCCATGCGCCCGTTGTCGATCGCGCCCTCGACGTCGTAGGCGCGCGCGATCCGCTCGTGCGTGTCGGCCGGCCCGTAGACCGCCAGCCGGGGCAACTCCCCGGCCGGGCAGTACTTGCGGGCCACGAAGTAGCAGGCGAGGTCGAGGCAGTGGTCGGCGTGCAGGTGGCTGAGCAGTACGGCGTCGATCGAGCCGAGCGTGGCATGGCGCTGGAGGGCACCGAGCGCGCCGTTGCCGAGATCGACCAGGATCCGCACCCCGTCGGCCTCCAGGAGGTAGCACGAGCAGGGGCTGTCCGGTCCGGGGAAGCTGCCGGAACACCCGACGACGGTAAGTTTCACGCGAGCGCTCCGAACACGTCGACGCCGGTGACTCCGAGCACGCCTCGCATCGGCCGACCGGCCGCACGCGGCGACCGCTCGAACCCGGCCCGGGCCACGGGAGGGCCACCGACACCGGAATCGACGATCCCGCTCGGCGCGCCGCTGGATACGAATACCACCCCCCGAGAGTACGCAGAGACCCCCCACGCGCCCCCACACAACGCCCCCGGAGTAACCGACGTCATACCGGCCCGCCTCGGCGGCTCCTAGGGGACGAGCAGGACCCGGCCGAGTTGGGTGCGTTCTTCCAGCACTCGGTGGGCCCGTACCGCCTCGGTCAGCGGGAGGGTCGTGTGGACCGCCGGCCGCAGCCGGCCCGACGCCAGGTGTTCGGCGAGTTCGGCCGTCTCCTCGCGGGCCCGCTCGGGAGCGGCGGCGCGCCAGGCGAGAAGGGAGAAGCCGGCCACGGACCGGAGGGCGAACAGATCGGTGAGCGCGATACCGGACACGTCGCCGCTCGCCGCGCCGTAGACCACGACCCGCCCGAACGGCGCCACCACGTCGAAGCCGCGGCGCAGGATCTCCCCGCCCACCGAGTCCAGCACGACGTCCACGCCCGCGGGCACGATCTCCCGCACCCGCTCCGGCCAGTCGGCGACGGAGTAGTCGACGGCGAAGTCGGCGCCGTACGCCCGGACGAAGTCGAACTTGGCGGCCGACCCGACGGCGGCGACGACCGTACCGGCGCCGAGCAGTTTGGCCAGTTGCACGACCAGGTGGCCGATGCCCCCGGCGGCGGCGTGCACCAACACCGTCTCGCCCGGGGCGAGTCGCCCGGTCCGCACGGCCCGCAGCGCCACCGGCGCGGCCAGCGGCAACACGCTCGCCGCGCCGGCGTCGAGCCCGTCGGGCACCTCCACCGACCACTCGGCGTCGGCGAGCACGAAGTCGGCGAACGCGTCCTCCGCCAATGCCGCCACCCGCGCACCGACCGGCGGCCCGTCCACCCCCGGGCCGAGCGCTTCGACCCGGCCCACCACGTCACCGGTGAGCACACCGGGCAGCGGCCGCTGGAACAGCGGACCGGCGGCGGGCCCGCGCCGAAACCGGGTGTCGACGAAATTGGCGCCGATCGCCTCGCTCCGGATCAGCACCTGTCCCGGTCCGGGCGTCGGCACGTCGGCCTCCTCCACGGTGAGGACTTCCGGGTCACCGTACTCGTGATAGCGGACTCGTCGCATTCGACCCTCCGGGCGGCAGGAGAACATGGGAGATACCCGACCGGCAGAAAACTGGACCACCGGTCAAGTTGACTCCGAACGTACTGGACCGCCAGTCAAGTTGTCCACGGGTCACAAGCCCCGACCAGGGATGAGGAACGCGATGCCCGAAGCCCCCACCGACCGCCCCGAACGCGCCGACGCGGCCCGCAACCGGCGGGCGATCCTGCGCGCCACCGAGGAGCTGCTGGCCCGGCACCGCCCGGAGCAGATCTCGATGGAGCAGGTCGCCGCGGCGGCGGGCGTCGGCAAGGGCACGGTGTTCCACCGCTTCGGCAGCCGGATGGGCCTGATGGAGGCCCTGATGGCGGAGCGCGCACTCGCCCTGACCGAGGCGGTCACCACCGGCCCGCCGCCGCTCGGCCCCGGCGCCCCGCCCCGGGAGCGCCTGCTCGCCTTCCTCGACGCCATCGTCGACGTGGTCGCCCGCAACAAGGGCCTGATGGCCGCGCTCGGCCACGCCGCGAGCACCGCCCCGAAAGCGGCGGCCGACCCCACCGAGGACCCGCGCACCGCACACCCGGTCTACGGGTTCTGGCACGGACACATCGCCGACCTGCTCGCCGCCCGCCGCCCCGACCTCGACGGCGAGACGCAGGCCCACCTCCTGCTCGCCGGTTTGCAGAGCCAATCCGTGTTGCGCCTGCTCGAGCGGGGCGAGGGCGAGCGGGTGGCCGCCGCCGTACGCACCCTGGCCGAAGCCCTGCTCACCGCCGCCTGAACACCCGCGCCCCCGACGCGTCGAGGCCGCCTCCAGACCCCCGGCGTGAACCGGGAGGCGGGAAGCGGCCTCGACAACGGGAACGAAAAGGAGGCTCAGGCCCAGAGTTGCCCGTGCAGCCCCTCCACCGCGGCCTCGGTCGACTCGGCCGTGTAGATCCCGGTCGACAGGTACTTCCACCCACCGTCCGCGATCACGAACGCGATGTCGGCGGACTCTCCCGCCTTGACCGCCTTGCGCGCGATGCCCAGCGCGGCGTGCAGCACCGCGCCGGTCGAGATGCCCGCGAAGATGCCTTCCTTCTCCAGCAGTTCGCGGGTGCGCCCGACCGCCTCGGCGGAGCCCACCGAGTAGCGCGTGGTCAGCACGTCGCCGTCGTACAGCTCCGGCACGAACCCCTCGTCGAGGTTGCGCAGCCCGTACACGACGTCGTCGTAGCGCGGCTCGGCCGCCACGATCGTCACACCCGGGACCTTCTCGCGCAGGTAGCGCCCGACGCCCATCAGCGTGCCGGTGGTACCCAGACCCGCCACGAAGTGGGTGATCGTCGGCAGATCCTCCAGCAGTTCGGGGCCGGTCGTCGCGTAGTGCGCGTCCGGGTTGGCCGGGTTCCCGTACTGGTACAGCATCACCCAGTCGGGATGCTCGGCCGCCAGCTCCTTGGCCACCCGCACCGCCGTGTTCGACCCGCCCGCCGCGGGCGACGCGATGATCCGCGCGCCCCACATGCGCAGCAGTTCGCGGCGCTCCTCGGAGGTGTTCTCCGGCATCACGCAGACGATCTCGTAGCCCTTGAGCTTGGCCGCCATCGCCAGCGCGATGCCGGTGTTGCCCGAGGTCGGCTCCAGGATCGTGCAGCCCGGCGTGAGCAGCCCGTCCCGCTCGGCCGCCTCGATCATGTGCAGGGCCGGACGGTCCTTGATCGAACCGGTCGGGTTGCGGTCCTCCAGCTTGGCCCACACCCGCACGGTCGGCGACGGCGACAATGCCGGCAGGCCGACCAGCGGGGTCCGGCCCACCGAGTCGAGCAACGATTCGTAACGCATCAGATCGAGCCGCCGGCGACCGCCGGAAGAATCGTCACGGTGTCGCCGTCGTCCAGTTTGGTGGTCAGACCGCCGGTAAAGCGCACGTCCTCGTCGTTGAGGTAGACGTTGACGAAGCGGCGCAGTTCACCGTTCTCCTCGACGAGTCGAGCGCGCACGCCCGGGTGCCGGACCTCCAGGTCCACCAGCAGGTCGGCGAGCGTGGCGCCGCTGCCGGGCACCGCCTTCGCGCCGTCGGTGTAGGTACGGAGGATGGTCGGGATGCGGACCTCGATGGCCATGGATGCGCTCCTCTGGTTGTGACGCGAACGGAGAGAACGCAGTCCGGACGCGGGCCGCGCCCCCGACGCTCCATCGGAGGCGGTGGGGCGGGGGGTCGTTCAGATGCGCCGGTGCTGCGGGACGTGCCTGCCGCCTGGGGTGCCTGGTGGGCCGATCCGACCTCGGGATCAGCCCACGCGCGCAGCGCGACAGAGGGCGCTGGAGAGTCGGCACAGGTCGACGTGCAGGCGTGCGACAAGGAGGGCACCCGGGGCTCCGCCCGGCACCGCTTCCGTCGTATTCACGCCCGCATAACGCATATGGTCATGCTAGCCATTCCTCCGGGGCGCTCCGATGTGATCTCGCATGCCGGAACATCCCATATCGACGGGTGAGACGACCGGCGGGACGAAAGCCGAGCGGGGCGGGACGAGCGCGCAACGAGCGCGCGACGACGTCCGGAAGGCCCCCTCAGTAGGCGTCCACCACCCGGACCTCCTCCTCGGTGATCACGCCGTCGACGATCCGGAACGACCGGAACTCGTAGGTGTCCTCCTCCCGCGTCGACACGAGCACGTAGTGCGCGTTCGGCTCGGACGCGTAGGAGACGTCCGTGCGCGACGGGTACGCCTCGGTCGCGGTGTGCGAGTGGTAGACGATCACCGGCTCCTCGTCCCGGTCGTCCATCTCCCGGTAGAGCTTGAACAGGTCGGCCGAGTCGAACTCGTAGAACGTGGGCGAGCGCGCGGCGTTGAGCATCGGGATGAACCGCTCGGGCCGGTCGCTGCCCTCGGGCCCGGCGACGACGCCACACGCCTCGTCGGGGTGGTCGGCACGGGCGTGGGCGACGATGCGATCGCGTAGGGCTGCGGTGATGGTGAGCATGCCCCGAGCGTACTGAGCACCCGCGCGACTCGCGTGGGTGTGCGGCCGGCGCCGGCTCCGCCCCCGCGCTCAGGCCCGCGCCCCGCGCCCGCGCCGCACCGGGATGTACGCCACCACCAGGAACGCCACCCAGATCGGCACCACGTACAGCGCGATCCGGGTGTCCGCCGAGAAGCCGAGCAGGACCACCACCATCGCCAGGAACGCCAGCACCGCCCACCCCGTGTACGGCGCGCCCGGCATCCGGAAGCCGTGCCCGGCCAGCCGCCCCCGGTCCACCGCGCGCCGGTAGCGCATCTGGCAGCCGACGATCATGCCCCACGTCCACAGCGCGCCGACGGTGGCCACCGAGGTGATGTACATGAACGCCTTGTCCGGGACCAGCGCGTTGACCAGCACCCCCAGGCCCATCACGATCGCCGAGACGGTGATCGCCATGGCCGGCACCCGGTGCGAACTGAGCCCGCTCACCCGCGGCGGCGCCTGCCCCTCCACCGCGAGCGTGCGCAACATGCGACCGGTCGAGTACAGCCCCGAGTTGCACGAGGACAGCGCCGCGGTAAGCACCACGAAATTGATGATCGCCGCCGCGGCGGGGATGCCGACCCGGTCGAAGACCAGCACGAACGGGCTCTCCTTGGCGTGGAAGTCGGTCCACGGCGCCAGCGAGAGGATGATCAACAGCGCGCCGATGTAGAACAGCCCGATCCGGAACGGGATGGTGTTGATCGCGCGCGGCAGCACCTTCTCCGGGTTCTGCGCCTCGCCCGCGGTCACCCCGACCAGTTCGACGCCCAGGAACGCGAACATCACGATCTGGAGCACCAGCAGGGTCTGTCCGACGCCGTTGGGCGCGAACCCGCCGTCGGACCACAGGTGCGAGACGGACGCCTGGTCGCCCGCCTCGCCGAAGCCGAAGATCAGCACCCCGATGCCGACCAGGATCATCCCGATGATCGCGGTCACCTTGATCATCGAGAACCAGAACTCGAACTCGCCGAACAGTTTGACCGAGATCAGATTGGCCGCGAACAACACGGTCAGCACCACGAGCGCGGTCACCCACTGCGGAACCGCCGGCCACCAGTACTGCACGTAGACGCCCGCGGCGGTGATCTCCGCCATCCCGGTGACCACCCACATGATCCAGTACGTCCACCCGGTGACGAACCCGGCGAACGGACCGAAGAACTCCCGCGCGTATTCCGCGAAACTGCCCGCCACCGGGCGGTACAGCAGCAACTCGCCCAGCGCGCGCATGACGAAGAAGATCAGTACGCCGGCCACCGCGTAGGCGGCGATCAACGACGGCCCGGCCTTCTCGATCGCCCCGCCCGCACCGAGGAAGAGCCCGGTGCCGATCGCCCCGCCGATGGCGATCATCTGGATCTGCCGGCCGTTCAGCCCCCGCTCGTAGCCCTCGGCATCCGCACCGGGCCCGGCCGCCGCGGCGGTCGAGCCGGCTTCGGTCTCCGTCATGATCGCTCCCGTTCGTCGGTACGGAGGCCGTATTACCAACGACGGGAGGTGGAAACCGGTATTCCGATTGTTCCGGCGTGTTCCTTTGATCGGGATGGCCGGGATGGCCGGGGTGGCCGGGGTGGCCGGTTCACCGTGCGTGCGTTCGCCCGCTGCGGGGCTACAACGCCCCGAGCAGCGAGTCCTGGAGGCCGCCCAGCCAGTGGAACACCGCGAACAACCATCGGCGCGGGTCGTCGTCGGCCAGTTTGGCCTCGAACTCCTCCATGTCCTCGGTGACTTCCAGTCGTGTACCGATCACCAGGCGCAGGTCGTTGAGCGTGCCGAGCCAGGCCTGTACACCCGGCGCGTCCAGCACCACCCGGTGCTCGCGGCCGCTCGTGACCGCGTCGTCCTCGGCCGGTTCGGTCAGGTCGACCAGTTCGGCCAGGTCGGCGAGCACGATCCGCGCGTTGTCCCGCTTGCGCAGCCGCAGGTCGGTCTCGGTGTACCGGCGGAACTCGGCCGCCGCCTCCGCGTCGTCGGCGTAGGCGTCCGGCAACAGGCGGGCCAGCGCCGGGTCCTCCGGAGTGGCCGGCGCCTCGGTCGAGCCGAGTCCGGTCAGGCCCAGTTCGGCGGCCAGCGGATCGGCGGCCTCGTCGTCGGGCGAGACCATCTCGACCAGTTGACCGCACAGATCGGCCAGCACTCGCACGTGCATGTCCTCCAGGACGATCTCGGGCCGTCCCGAGCGTCCGCGCATGAAGAGGCCGTTCACAGGCTGTGCAACTCCCGGAGAAGATGGGCGAGGAGAGGGTGCGGCGGCCACCCGAGGGGCCGGCCGGGTCGTTCGAACCGCGCGGGCGTCACTTGTCGTGCTGAAGGGTCGCCCACAGCCCGAACCCGTGCATCGCCGTGGTGTCGCGCTCCATCTCCTCGCGCGTCCCCGACGACACCACGGCCCGACCCTTGTTGTGCACGTCGTGCATCAGCTTCTCGGCCTTGCGCTTCGGATAACCGAAGTAGGACTGGAAGACGTAGGTGACGTACGACATCAGGTTGATCGGGTCGTTCCAGACGATGCACACCCACGGGGTCTCGGCCCGGACGTCCTCGTCGGGCTGATGCTTCTCGACCTCGATGGGAGCGACACTCATGGGACCCATGCTGCCATCAGGCCAGGGCCCGGGCGAACCGGCTCGACGGGGGCGGGCGTGCCCGGATGTGACCCGGGGCGTACCCGTCCCCCCTCGGGTACGGCAAAATCCCGCGCATGTCCTCTGCGCCCGCACCGGGTTGGTACCCGGACCCGGAGATCACCGGCCACATCCGCTACTGGGACGGCGGTGCCTGGGTGCCGGACAGCAGCCGGCCGGCCGACGGCCCGACCGCCGACGCGGGCGGCGGCGCGATCCGGGCCAACCCGCCCGAGGCGATCGGGCAGGGCGGCCGGGTGATCCGCGGCGAGGTGTTGTCCACCAGCACGGGCGCGCCGTACGACATGTCGTCGACCGGGATGTACGCGCCGCCGAGCGCCGAGCCGGGACCGGGCGGGGGCGCGCCGCGTTCGGGGCCGACGGGTCCGACCGCGCCGACCGGTGGGGTGCGAGGGGCGCGGGGGGCGGGTGGGACGACGCCGCCGGCCGAGACCGTGCCGCCGCCGCGCGCCGACGGGGAGGCGGGGCCGTGGCGGCCGGTACAGGCCGACCTGTTCGGCAGCAACGAGCGGCGGCCGGCGCACCTGGGCCGCCGCCTGCTCGCCCGGATCGCCGACGCGCTGGTGCCGCTCGCGGCCGGCATCGCGGTGGCCATCCCGATCGTGCCGGACGCGGTCGACCACATCCGGGACAAGATCGACCGGGCCCGTTACGAGGGTCGCGACACCACCGTGTGGCTGCTCGACGGCACCACCGGCACCGCACTCGCGATCGTGCTCGGCACCGTGCTCGCGGCGGCGCTGCTGTACGAGGCGCTGCCCACCTGGAAGTGGGGCCGCTCGCTGGGCAAGACCCTGTTCGGCCTGCGGGTGGCCGACCTGGACAGCCACGACACCCCCACGCTGTGGCAGTCGGTACGGCGCTGGCTGGTCCTGTACGTCCCGGGCGTGTTCGTGGTCGGCGTGCTCGGCGCGCTGTGGGGGCTGTTCGATCGGCCGTGGCGCCAGGGCCTGCACGACAAGGCGGCCCGCACGTTCGTCGCCCGGGACTGAGGCGGCGGGTCGGCGGGCGGGCGGTCCGCGCGGCGCGCCCGACTCGCCTGCCGGCCCGCCGGCCGCCCGTCACCCGTCACCCGTCACCCGTACAGACGCGACACGCCAGGCTCGGTCGAGGCGTCACGCTCACGTCGGCTTTTGTCCGCTTTACTCAGTTTTATGACAGGAAGCCCACCGCCCCCGCCGCCTTCCGACCCGTCCGGCAACGACCCGACCCGCGGGAATCCGTACGGACAACAACCGCCGGCCGGCAATCAACCTCCGTATGGGCAGGAGCCGCCGAGCGGGCAACAGCCGCCCTACGGACGCGATCCGTCCGAGCAACCGCCGTACGGCCAGGACCCCACGGGCCAGTACCCATACGGCCAGGGCGGCCCGTACGGCCAGGGCGGCCCGTACGGCCAGGAGCCGACCCACGGCGCGGGCACGGGCGCGGGCGGCGGATACGGCGGTGGGCCGACGCTCGGCGGGCCGCTGCGCCGTCTCGTCGCGCGGATCATCGACAGCCTGATCGTCGGCGTGGTCGCCGGCCTGATCTCCTGGCCGATCACCGGCAACGACTACGACGACGTGTCGTTCGGCGCGCAGTTCGCGTCGGGGCTGATCTTCTCGCTGCTCTACTTCCTCTACGAGGGTTTCCAACTCGACCGGGTCGGCCGCACCCTCGGCAAGCGGGTGATGGGCATCCGGGTGGTCCGGGTGGCCGACGGCGGGCCCATCGCGGGGTCGATCGCGTGGACCCGCGCCGGCGTGTACACCCTTCCGGTCATCGTGCCCTGTCTGGGCACGTTGTTCTGGCTGGTGAACGTCCTGTGGCAGTTCTGGGATCAGCCCTGGCACCAGTGCCTGCACGACAAGGTCGCGCGCACCACGGTCATCCGCGGGGCGTGACCCGAGGCGCGTGGTGCCGTGCGCGGATCCCGAGTACTGCCGTCGTCGTGCCGAGCGCGACCCCGATGCCCATGGCGACGGCAGCCCCCGCCACGGTGCGCGGTTCCCAGGCCGCGAGTAGTGAGACCGTCAAGACGATCGTGACGAATACGCCGTAGCCGAGTCGGAAGAAATCTCCTCTTGCCACGACGCACCACCTCCCCTGCACCCCTTTGTGCACGCCCCCCTGTTTCACGCTACTGCGCGCGACGCGCAATGTAAGCATTCGATTGCGATCGGGATTTATCGGTCCCGACTCCGGGCACCCTCCCGCGACCGGTCGGGGTGGTGAGCCTCGATCTCGGACCACCCGAGCCCCGGAGCATCCTCGTGAATCCCAGGCGCGTCACACCCGCCCTCGTCACCGTGCTGTGCGCGCTGCTGGTCCTCGCCGCGGTGCCCACCCGTGCGGCGCCGAGACTCGACGAACCGGCCGCGGGGGCCGACTCCGGCGCCTTCGCCGAACGCGACCACGACCTGTCGCACCCGTTCAGCGAGCGGCGCCGACAGCGGCGCGACGCGGCCGTGCGGGCGATGACCGAGAAGCCGGGACTGACCTCGCGCACCGTGCCGGCGGGGGCGGCGGGAAGCGCCGAGACCCGACCGCCCGCCGAGTCGCGGGTGTTCGTGATCCTGGTCGAATTCGGCGATCGTCTCGACGGCCCGAACGGACAGCGCTACGGCTCACGCCCCGGCCCCCGGCACAACACGATCCCCGCGCCGGACCGGACCCAGGACACCACCACGATGTGGCGGCCGAGCTACGAACGTGACCACTACCGGGACCTGTTCTTCGGTCCGGGTACGGTCGCGCCGTCACTGGCGTCGTACTACCTGCGGCAGTCGGCGGGGCGCTACTCGATCGACGGCGAGGTCGCCGACTGGGTGCGGGTGCCGTACAACGAGGCGCGCTACGGCAACGACGCGTGCGGCCGGAACGTGTGCCGGGACGTCTGGGCACTGGTCCGCGACGCGCTGAGGGCCTGGTACGACGGGCGGGTTGCGGAGGGGCTGAGCGCCGCGCGGATCCGCGAGCGGCTCGCCTCGTTCGACCGGTGGGACCGGGACGACTTCGACGGCGACGGGAACTTCGACGAGCCCGACGGCTACCTGGACAACGTGGAGATCGTGCACGCCGGCGTGGACAAGGCCCAGGGCGGCGGCGAACAGGGCCGCGGCGCGATCTGGTCGCACCGCTGGTACGCCGAGGCCGACCAGGTGGGCCGCACCGGCCCGGCCGGCAACCGGGCGGGCGGGGTGCCGATCGGGGACTCGGGGATGTGGGTCGGCGATTACACGATGCAGCCCGAGAACGGCGGACTGGGCGTGATCGCACACGAGTTCGGCCACAATCTGGGCCTGCCGGACCTGTACGACCAGGGCGACTCCACCGACGGCCCACCCGGCTTCTGGTCCCTGATGGCCCTCGGCGCCTACCTCGGCGACGAGGACGGCGCGGGCTCCCTGCCGGGCGCGCTGTCCGCGTGGGACAAGCTCCAACTCGGCTGGCTGGACGTTCGCGTCATCGACCCGACCCGGAAAACCGTGGTGCAGTTGGCCCCCAACCAGTCCACAGGCGACCCGCAGGCCCTGCTGATCCCACTCCCCCCGCGCCCCAACGGCGCAAAACGCTGGTACATCGTCGAAAACCGCCAATACGTCGGCGCCGACACCGCCTTGGTCGACGGCCCGTACCAACTCACCGCCGGCAAACGCGTGGCCACCCACTTCCCCTACGGCGAGGGCGTACTGATCTGGCTGTGGGACACCGCGTTCACCGACAACGACGTCTCCCGCCACCCGGGCGAAGGCCTGATCCTCCCGATCGACATCCACCCGGACCCCCTCCGCGACCCGAGCGGCAAGCCCCTGCCCACGCGCTTCCAAACCGCCGACGCGGCCCTGACCGCGGAATCCGAACAAACCTCCGCAATCACCCTGGGCCGACTGGGCACGTTCCCTTCCCGCCCAGGCACCCCAACCTTCACGGACACAGCCACCACGTACTGGTCCCAGGCCTCTCCCACCACAGGCGTAAAGGTCCCCCACACCGGCGTACAAATCCAAACGGAAGGCCTCACCAGAACAGGCGGCGCCACAAGAGTCACAATCACCAAATCAACCTCATGACACTCCCACCGCAGGGGGCAGGCGGCCGGCCCAAGTCCGCCTCGCACCCAGGGCAACGGAAGGCCGACACAGTAGCGGCCCGGTTCGAGAGGCGGACCGCCGCCGGCGTTCGAGGTTCGAGGTTCGAGGTTCGAGACGAAGGGTCCCCGATGCCGGCAGCGGGGGCAGGGCGGGTGGTCGGGTCGAGCCCTCCGGGGAACCTTCCCGAGCGGGCCGGGCGCTCCCGGCGGGCGTTGCGCTTGTGGCTGCGGGTGGCCGGTGCGGGGTTGGTCCGAGTCGGAGATGGGCCGCCGCCAGCGTTCGGGGTTCCGAGACGAAGGGCTCTCGACGAGATGGGCGTATTGCTCGGCGAAAACCGGCTGGCAGCGGAGGGCAGGGTGGGTGGTCGGGTCGAGTCCTCCGGGGAGGCTTCCCGAGTGGGTCGGGGCGTTTCGGGGGCGTTTGGAGGGGAGTTGGGGTTCGAAACCGGATCGCGATGGGTGGTTGTGGGCTTCGGGCTTCGGTGACCTGCGGTTTTGTGGCCTCGGGGTGGAAAGTCGGGCGTCGAGTGCCGGTTTCGTGCGCTCGGGCCTCCTCAACACCAGCGAGAAGACCGAAACTGCCCGATCGAGGTCGGCTTCGGACGCTGCGCCCTCCAGAGGCCGTCGAGGAGACCGGAAGTGCCCAGTCGAGGCCGAAACCGGATCCCGAGGCACCCGAAACAGCCGCCCCCCTACGCTGACCTGCGGTTTTCCCTCACGCCAAGGCTCCGGCACCCCACGCAATCCGGGTTCGTGAACCTTCGTCACCCACATGCCACCACCCGCCGGGAACGCCCGGCCCACTCGGGAAGGCTCCCCGGGGGACTCGAAATGCGCGCGTCTCGTCGGGAACCCTTCGTCTCGGAGCCCCGAACGCTGGCGGCGGCCCACCACCGACTCGGACCAACCCCGCACCGGCCAGGCCGCAGCCACAAGCGCAACGCGCGCCGGAAACACCCGGCCCACTCCGGAAGGCTCCCCGGAGGACTCGACCCGACCACCCACCCTGCCCCCCGTTGCCAGCCGGTTTTCGGGGAGCAATGCGCCCATCTCGTCGAGAACCCTCCGTCTCGGAGCCCCGAACGCTGGCGGCGGCCCATCTCCGACTCGGACCAACCCCGCACCGGCCACCCGCAACCACAAACACAACGCACGCCGGAAACACCCGACCCACTCCGGAAGGCTCGCCGGAGGACTCGACCCGACCACCCACCCTGCCCCCGCTGCCAGCCGGTTTTCGCCGACCAACGCACCCGTCTCGCCGGAGGCCCGTCTCGAAGCCACGAACGCCGGCGGCGGCCCACCATGCGTGCCGGATCGGCCCCGCACCAGTGCCCTCGCGACCGCTACCGCAACCCGACTCGCTCAAGCGGCCCCAGTCACCCTGACCCAGCCAAAGCACAAACCCCGCCTCACGCCCCGAACCCAAGCCACTCAGCCCGGCCGGCGTTTGAGGCCGCCCCGCCCCGAGCCGCCCCCGCCCCCGCCCCCGCCCCGCCGTCACCCCCCGGCCGGGTCGCCCACCAGTTCCACGCCGGCTCCCCGCAGTTCGGTGAGCGCCGTGGCGGTGCTCGTGGGGGCCACTCCGGCTGTGAGGCCCAGGAGTACGCGTGTGGCGAAGCCTTCGGCCACCGCGTCGAGGGCCGTTGCCCGGACGCAGTGGTCCGTGGCGATGCCCACCACGTCCACCTGTGTGACGCCCCGCTCCCGCAGCCACGTGGCGAGGGACGTTCCGTCGGGGGCGGCTCCCTCGAAGCCGCTGTAGGCGGCGGCGTGGGCGCCCTTCGAGAAGACCTCCTCCACCCGCCCCGACTCGACCGCCGACGCGAACGCCGGATGGAAGAGCGCCCCTTCCGTCCCCGCCACGCAGTGCACCGGCCAGGAGCCCGCGTAGTCCGGCGTCGCCGAGAAGTGCGCCCCGGGATCCACGTGGTGGTCCCGCGTCGCCACGATGTGCGCATACGCCGGCGTCTCCGCGTGTACCGGGTCCGGCGGCTGCTCGGCCGCGTTGGCCGCCACATGGTGCCGGATCGCCTCGGCCACCGCCGCGCCGCCCGTCACGGCGAGGCTTCCGCCCTCGCAGAAGTCGTTCTGTACGTCCACCACGATCAATGCCCGGGTCATCGCCGCCTGCCTCCTCGTGACCGGCCCGTCGCCACCGACGAACCCGCTCGCGCCTACTCGTAAATCGTCGGAAGTACCGGTTCCCCGCGCGAGAGCTGCGTAGCCGAAAGCGGCAGTTCCTCACGCGAACGCTCGTGCCGCGCCCGCGCCGCCGACAGCGGCTCGCGCCCGACGACCTCCCCGCCGAGCACCAGCGGGACCAGCAGTTCCCGCTCCCCCGGCACCGGCTCCGCATCCGCCCGGAACGGCCGCAGCACCTCGGCCTCGGCCACCCCGTCGGCGTCGTAGCGCCGCACCGCGCTCTTGCGCCCGCCGTGGCTGGGCTTGCCCGGCGACTTCTTGGCCACCGGCACCAGCGGCGCGTCCGGCTCGTCGCTCATCGCGCGCGCGACCAGCTTGTACACCAGCGATGCGGTCGGGTGCCCCGAGCCGGTGACCAGCTGCGTGCCCACCCCGTAGGCGTCCACCGGGGCCGCCCGCAGCGAGGCGATCGCGTATTCGTCGAGGTCGCTGGTGACCACGATCCGGGTCTTGGCCGCGCCGAGTTCGTCGAGCTGCGCCCGTACCCGGTGCGCGAGCAGGAGCAGGTCGCCCGAGTCGAGCCGGACCGCGCCGAGTTCGTGCCCGGCCACCTCCACCGCCGTGCGCACCGCGGTCGCCACGTCGTAGGTGTCCACCAAAAGCGTGGTGTCCGCCCCCAGCGCGGCCACCTGCGCCGCGAACGCCTCGCGCTCGTCGTCGTGCAGCAGCGTGAAGGCGTGCGCACTGGTGCCGCGGGTCGGGATCCCGTACCGCTGCCCCGCCCGCAGGTTGGACGTGCTCGCGAAGCCGCTGATGTACGCGGCGCGCGCGGCGGCGACCGCGGCCTCCTCGTGGGTGCGGCGCGAGCCCATCTCGATGCACGGCCGCCCGGCCGCCGCCGAGGTCATCCGCGACGCGGCGGCGGCGACCGCGGCGTCGTGGTTGAGGATCGACAGGATCAGCGTCTCCAGCACCACCGCCTCGGCGAAGCTGCCCTCGACCACCAGCAGCGGCGAGCCGGGGAACCAGCACTCGCCCTCGGCGTAGCCCCACACGTCACCGGTGAAGCGGTAGCCGGCCAGCCAATCCAGCGTCGCCCGGCCGACCACGCCGGCCTCGTCGAGGAAGCTCAGCGTCTCGTCGTCGAAGCGGAAGTTCTCGATGGCGTCGAGCAGGCGCCCGGTGCCGGCGGTCACGCCGTAGCGGCGGCCGTCCGGCAGCCGGCGGGCGAAGACCTCGAACACCGAACGACGGTGCGCCGCACCGCTGCGCAGTGCGGCTTCGAGCATCGTCAGCTCGTAGTGATCCGTCAGCAATGCCGTGGTTGCGGTGTCCATGTCGTCAGCATAACACGATTACGCGTCAGTTTGACGATTACTCGCAAGAGTGGCGCGCATCACGGAAATTCCGCCGCTATCACTGACATTTACAAACCATCTCGGACATTCACCCGACTCGATCCTCCTCCGGTGTGGGCGCCCACGTCGACCCGTTGATGTGCGTCCCGCCGCCCACGAACAGGGTGTTGCCGGTCACGTAGCGCGAATCCTCGCTCGCCAGGAACAGCGCGGCGCCGCCGATGTCGGTCTCCGGGTCACCCATCCGTCCCATCGGATTCAGCGCCTCGGCGGCCGCGGCGGCCTCCGGGTTCGCCCTCGCGTACGCCTCGAACGCCTCGGTCCTGGCCCCGGGGCAGATCACGTTGGCCCGGATCTGGTGCGGCGCCCACTCCCGCGCGGCCGAGCGGGTCAGCGCGCGCAGCGCCTCCTTGCCGACGTTGTACTCGGCGGTGAAGCGGTGCGCGTTGACCCCGTTCAGGCTGGCGATGTTGATCACGCTGCCGCCGCCCGCGTCCCGCATCGGCTCGAACGCCGCGCGCATCGTCCACCACCCGGCCCACATCGCCATGTCCAGGCCGTGCCGGAACTGTTCGTCGGTCTTGTTCTCGATCCGGTTGATCCGACCGCCGCCCCACGCGTTGTTGACCAGCGTGTCGAGGCGTCCCCACCGGGACAGCGCGGCCTCGACCAGCCCGACCGCCTCGGCCTTGACCGTGACGTCGGCGGCCACCGCGAGCGTCTCGACGCCGAAGGTGTCGGTGATCTCGGCGGCCACCCGCTCCGCCGCCTCACCACGGATGTCGTTGACCAGGACCCGACACCCCTCGGCCGCGAACCGCCGGGCGATCCCGCGCCCGATGCCGGCGCCCGAGCCGGTGATCACCGCGACGTGGTCCCGAAGACGTTCTGCCATGCGCTGCCTCCCACGTGGATCGTTGTGCTCTCGTGGGTTCGGTGGGTATCGGCAACCGCGCGACAAAACAAGGGCGTACCGGCGAATCCGCAGCTCAGCTGGGTCGCCACTGGTGATCGCAGTCCCGACACTTGCGGTCCCCGTACGGCATCGAGGACACCTTGCCCGAACCGCACTCGGGACAGGTCGGCCCGTCCGCGGCGGTCGGCGGTCGCCAGCGCGCGGCGCACGAGCCGCAGACGTAGTCGCCGACGATGTCGGTACTCACCTTGGTCGAGCCGCACTTGCCGCACTGCACCTCGACGTGCCGCCGCTTGCGCGGCGCGGCGCGTCCGATCGCGGCCTGGCGTTCGCGCTGGGCGGAGAAGCCCCAGTAGGAGCGCAGTCGATCGGCCATGTCCGGGCGCAGGTCGCCGCCGTCGCCGGCCGGGACCTCGCTGCGTGGCTGCTCGCTCATGATCGGCACGGTAGGGCATGCCGACCGGCGCGAGAAGCCGGTTCGCCGGGCCCGCACCGGGAGATCCGGGCCCGCGCCCCGGATATCCCGTCGACCCCGGCGAAGCGTCCCGTTATCGTCGGGGGCATGGAGATCCACGGGCAGCGAGCTACCGGCGTCGGGCCGGCGAACCGGGCGCGATAGCGCGCCTCGGCCCGGCTCGGCGTGTGTGTACCCCCACCGCCCGCTGCTCTCGCGAAGGCCGATGCGCCATGCTCTCTCCAGACATCCGCTCCACCTTTCTCGATTTCTTCACCGCGCGCGGGCACCGCGCGGTGCCGTCCGGTTCGCTGCTGCCGCCCGATCCGAGCCTGCTGGTGGCGAACGCGGGGATGAACCAGTTCAAACCCTGGTTCCTGGGCGACGTCGAGCCCGGGTTCCCGCGCGCGACCTCGGTCCAGAAGTGCGTCCGTACCGTCGACATCGACAACATCGGGTACACCCGTCGGCACTCGACCTTCTTCGAGATGCTGGGCAACTTCTCCTTCGGCGACTACTTCAAGCCGGAGACCATCGCGTTCGCGTACGAACTGCTCACCGAACACTTCGGCCTGTCCCGCGACCGGCTGTGGATCACGGTGTACGAGGACGACGACGAGTCGGAGCGGATCTGGCGCGCGGTCGGGGTGCCGTCGTCGCGGATCCAACGGATGGGCGCGGCGGACAACTTCTGGTCGATGGGCGTGCCGGGGCCGTGCGGGCCGTGCTCCGACGTCACCTACGACCGGGGCCCGTCGTTCGGGCCGGACGGCGGACCGGCGGTGGACTCGGAGCGCTTCGTCGAGTTGTGGAGTCTGGTCTTCATGCGCAGCGTGCGCGGCGAGAGCGGGCCCGACGGGAGCTTTCCCGTCCTCGGCGAACTGCCGCGCACCGGCGTCGACACGGGGCTCGGACTGGACCGGCTCGCGACGATCCTCCAGGACGTGGACGGCACGGTCGAGACCGACCTGCTGCGGCCCACGCTCGCGGTGGTCGAGGAGTCGGCGGGTCGGGGCTACTGCCCCGCCGACCGCGAGGACCCCGACCGGGTCTCGTTCGAGGTGGTCACCGACCACGCGCGGGCGATCGCGTTCCTGCTCGCGGACGGCATCCGGCCGGGCAAGGAGGGCACGGGGTACGTCCTGCGCCGGCTGATGCGGCGCGCGATCCGGCACGGCCGCCGGCTCGGCATCGAAGGAGCGATCCTGCCGCCGATCACCGCGAGCGTGGTGCGCAATCTGGGCCCGTCCTGGCCCGAACTCACCCTCGCGGCGCCGCTGATCGAGGAGGTGACCGCGCGGGAGGAGGAGTCCTTCGACCGAGTCCTCACCCGCGGCACGCGCCTGGTCGACCGCGCAATCCGCCGTCGCCTGGAGGCAGGCCGATCCGACCTGCCGGCGGAAACCGTATTCACCCTCTACGACTCCCACGGCTACCCCCCGGACCTGACCATCGAGGCGGCACGCGAGTCCGGCCTGACGGTGGACCACCCCCACCTACGCACCCTCCTGCCAACACTCCCCCCAAACCCGAACGGCAGGTAGCGAACCCCGACAACCGGGCCGGCCCCAGGTCAACCAACCAATCCCGACGACCCAACCCGGCTCCCGAAAGAGCAACCAACCCCTGCGCTCCCACCCGAACCCAACGCAGCCGACCAACCCAACCCCAACCGAAAGCACCCTTCCAGCCCGTCCGGCGTTTGAGGACAACCGGACCGGAGGCCGGCCGACACCAACACCGGCCCAATCCCGCCCGAAGCCCAGCACGACAGGTCGGTCACCCAGAACCCAACCAGCCCGTCCGGCGCTTGAGGACAACCAGGCCGGAGGCCGGCCAACACCGACACAGGCCCACACCACACGCGCAACCCCAACCCAAAGCCCCACACAACCGGTCGACCCAAGCCCAACCAGCCCGTCCGGCGCTTGAGGACAACCGGGCCGGAGGCCGGCCAACACCGACACAGGCCACCCCGGCCCGCTCGGCTCAATCCCGCCCCGTGCCCGCCTCCGCCGAGGCCGTCATGGTCTGCACGCCCACGACCCGAAGCAGCGCCAACTGCTCCGCCGCCCGACTCCCCGGCTCGGCCGTGTACACGATCAACCGCTGATCCGCCTCGGCCACGACCAGCACCTGGCCCCGCACCGTGATGTCGCCGATCGACGGATGCCGGATCGTCCTGTCCATCGACCACCGCACCGCCACATCGTGCGCGGCCCACAACTCCACGAACTCCGCCGACCCCGACGACAGTTGGGCCACCAGCGCCGCCGCCCGGGGATCCCCGGCCCGCCCCCCGACCGCGGCCCGCAGATCGGCCACGTACATACGCGAAACGGCGTCGACATCCTCCGCCCGGAAGCGCGACCGCGACCCCGGCTCGGTGAACCATCGCACCAGCAGATTGCGCCCGACCTCCGGCCCCATCAACGCGACCGCCATCGTGTTCTGCGCGAGGACGTCGCCCAGATCGGAGATCACCTGCGCCGGCACGTCGTACAACCGATCGAGCACCAGCAACATCGCCGGCGGCACGTGCGCGTCGCGGCCCGACGAGCGCCCCGGCGGCACCTGCCCGGCCAGGTGGAAGAGGTGATCGCGGCCGTCCCGGTCCAACCGCAGCGCGCGGGCCAGCGCGGCGAGCAGTTGCGACGACGGGTTGGGGCCCCGGTTCTGCTCCAGCCGCGCGTAGTAGTCGACCGACATCCCGGCCAGCCGAGCGACCTCCTCGCGCCGCAGCCCCGCTGTGCGCCGCCGAGAGCCGTCGGGCAGTCCCACGTCGACCGGGGACAACCGCTCCCGGGCGCGCGTCAGAAAGCCGGCGAGTTCGCGTCGATCGCTCATGTCCTCAGCATCGGCCCTGGCCGGCGCGGTATCCAGGGACCATGTGTCCCTGGATCCGCAGTCCCCGGACGACATCCCCGGGGTCGGCGGTCGAAGGGGTCTCGCCCGCGACCGGCCCCACCCCTGCGCGCCGCGGTCGCGGCCGGCGCGCGGCTACCCCCGCCTCGGCGGCGGAGGTCGTACATCGAAAGCGGACCCGCTCAGGCGGCCCGGCGGATCGCGGTGACGAGGCGGGCGGTGGCCTGCGCGCGTGCCTGTCGACGGCGGCGCAGCGCGATTGCCGCGACTCGTACCTCTCGACTGTCCCGCTTCTCCACGACCGCCACCTCCGAACGAACCCCGGTCCGCCCCGAGAGAAGCGACACCGTGTGCCCCAGCAGGGGCGACACAGCCAAACCTAGGTGTCGTACCCCCATTCGGGCGTCGGCCGGGAGTGCCGATCACGCCTACTACCCGAGGACGACCCGGACCCCGAGGTACCCCCCGGGCATGCCACCCCGAGAGCAGTCGACGGGACTTCCGAAGGAGAAGCGACTGCTCCGCGGCACCCCTCGGTCGCGGTTCGTTCAGACCACCTTGCCCGGATTGAGGATGCCCAGCGGGTCGAACGCGGCCTTGACGCCGCGCTGCATCTCGACGCCCACCGGCCCCAGTTCCTCCGCCAACCACTCCCGCTTGAGCATGCCCACGCCGTGTTCGCCGGTGATCGTGCCGCCGAGGTCCAGGCCGAGTCGCATGATCGCGTCGAACGCGAGCCCGGCCCGCTCGACCGCGGCCGGGTCGGTCGCGTCGAAGATCACGATCGGGTGGGTGTTCCCGTCGCCCGCGTGCGCGCACACCCCGATGACCGTGTCGTGGCGCTCGGCGATCGCCGCCACCCCGTCGAGCATGTCGCCCAGTCGCGAGCGCGGCACCGCGACGTCGTCGATCATGCTCGTGCCCAGCCGCTCCAAGGCGGGCAGCGCGAGCCGACGGGCCTGCATGAACATCGCCGAGTCCTCGGCGTCCTCGGCGGTGAACGCCTCGAACGCGCCCGCCCCGGTACAGATCGCCTCGATCGCGGCCAACTCGGCGGCCGGCTCCGAGGTGTCCACGGCGATCAGGAGCAGCGCCGCGCTGTGTTCCGGCAGGCCCATGGCGGCCAGCGCGTTCACCGCCCGCAGCGTGGTGCCGTCCATCAACTCCATCAGCGAGGGCGTGTGCCCGGCCGCCATGATCGCGGAGACCGCGCGGGCCGCCGAGGCGGTGTCGGCGAACTGGGCCACTGTCACCAGCGCGGGCGGCGGGGTGGGGCGCAGCGCAAGGGTGGCCCTGGTGACCACGCCGAGCGTGCCCTCGGCGCCGACGAACAGGCGGGTCAGGTCGTAGCCCGCGACGCCCTTGGCGGTCTGCCGCCCGGTGTGCAGGACACGTCCGTCGGCGAGGACGACCTCCAGGCCCAGCACGTACTCGGCGGTCACGCCGTACTTGACGCAGCACAGCCCGCCCGCGCCGGTGCCGATGTTGCCGCCGATCGTGCAGGTCTCCCAGCTGGACGGGTCCGGCGGGTAGACCAGGCCGAACTCGGCGGTGGCCTTGGACAGGTCGGCGTTGACCACGCCCGGCTCGACCACGGCGACCCGGTCCACGGGGTCGATGCGCAGGATCCGGTTCATCCGTACCAGCGACAGCACGATGCAGCCGTCGACGGCGTTGGCCCCACCCGACAGCCCGGTCCGGGCGCCCTGCGGGACCACCGGCACCCGCAGCCGGGTGGCCACCCGCATCACGTGCCGCACCTGTTCGGTCGTCTCGGCGAGGACCACCACCGCAGGGTTACCGGCCGCACACAGGCCGGCCATGTCACGCGCGTACGATGCGGCGATGTCCGCGTCCGTCACCAGGACGTGCGCGGGTAGCTCCTCCCGCAGCGCCGCGATCAGGTCGGTCGTCATGCTGCCTCCCGGTGTGGCCGTGGATGGCCCATGGCCCCAGGGTAGGCACCGGGAACCGAGTACCCCGAGGGAGGGCACCGTGCAGATCGACCGGTTGGATGCCGCGCTGATCAGGTTGTTGGTGGAGACGCCGCGGATCGGTGTCGTGGAGTGTTCGCGCCGGCTCGCCGTGGCGCGCGGGACGGTCCAGGCGCGCCTGGACCGACTGCGCGAGGCCGGCGTGATCAGGAGCTTCGGGCCGGACGTGGACCCGGCCACGCTCGGCTTCCCGGTGACCGCGTTCATGACCCTGGAGATCCGCCAGGGGCAGGGGCGGGACGTGCGCAAACACCTGGAGTGTGTGCCGCAGGTACTGGAGGTGCACACGATCACGGGTCGGGGCGACCTGCTGTGCCGGATCGTGGCCCGCTCCAACGCGCATCTGCAGCAGGTGATCGAGGGGATCGTCGAGCTGGACGCGGTGGTTCGCGCCTCCACGACGATCGCGATGGAGAACCCGGTGCCGTATCGGGTATTGCCGCTGGTCGAGTGCGCGGTGACGGAGGGCTGAGCGGATGACGATCGAGCCCGCTCGGCCTATCGCGCGCTGCCCGGGCAACGGCCGGCGCTAACCGCCGACGGCCGGCACCACGAGGCCGGAATGGCCGCCTCAAGCTTCCGGGACTCCATTCGCCGCAAGCAGTTCCGGATCGAAACCTGGATGCACTCCGCTGCTGTGTTCCGGCGCGGTGCGTGTAGGTCGCCACTGCAGCGCGCTCGCCCCGCGCCTGGCGATCGGTGCCCCCACGCCCGTCCCGACCCTCCCGTCGTTCGCCTCGGCATCGCACCGACCGTGAGCGCGCTGGTGCCGTACACACTGCTCCCGATCGTGCGCAACACGTTCGTCGGACCGCCCACGTCGATCCACAGCTTGTGGACACCGCACACAGGATCAGGATGAACCGGGTGATGATCCCGCTCCGGATCCAACACGAGTCGCCGACCGGCGCCGTCCCCCTGGCACCGGCCAACACCGGCCATGCCACCCCGGCAATCGGCCTGGCGTGACGCCTGCCATGTAAGAGGCCGGGCACTTCCCACCGCAGGCCACACCCCGGCCTGCGGCCCGCCGGTCCGGGACTGGTCCGAGTCGGTGGTGGGCCGCCACCGGCGCCCGGGGCTCCAAGACCCGCCCTTTCGACGAGACGCGCACATCGGTCGGCAAAACCCGGCCGGCAGCGGAAGAGCGGGAGGGCGGCCCGGTCGGGTTCCCCGAAGGACCTTCCCGAAAGGGTCGGGCGCTTACGGCCCACCTTGCGCCTCGGGCTGTGGCCGGCCGGTCCGAGGCTGGTCCGAGCCGGTGATGGGCCGCCACCGGCGTTCGAGGCTCCAAGACCCGCCCTTTCGACGAAACGCGCACATCGATCGGCGAAACCCGGCCGGCAGCGGCGGGATGGGAAGGGGTTCGGTTCGGTTTGGGTCCTCCGGAGGCCCTTCCCGAGTGGATCGGGGCGATTCAGGGGCGTCGGGAGAGAAGCTGGGATTCGAAACCGGATCTCGGCGGGTGGCTGTGGGCTTCGAGCTTCGATGACCTGCGGTTTTACGTGATCGGGGCGGAAAGTCGGGCGTCGAGTGCCGGTTTCGTGCGCTCCGACCCTCGCAACGCCACTCTGAAGGCCGATATCGCTCGGTCAGAGACCCAGCGTCGGGCGCTGCGACCTCACAGAGGCCGCCAAGGAGACCGAAAAGTGCCCACTGAAAGCCGAAGCCGGATCCCGAGGCACTCGAAACCGCCACGGACCCCGCCGACCTGCAGTTTTCTCCCACATCGAGTCAACAGCACCCCACGCGATCCGGGTTCGCCAACCTCGTCACCCACATGCCACCGCCCGCCGAAAGCACCCGCCCCGCTCGCGAAGGCTCCCCGGAGGATTCGACCCGACCCGTCTCCCCACCCGCCGCTGCCGGCCGGTCTACGCCGACCAACGCGGTCACCTCGCCGAAAGCCCGACTTTCGGAGCCCCGAACGCCGGCGGCGGCCTACCACCGACTCGGCCAAACCCCGAACCAACCACACGGAGCCAAAGGCGCAATGCCCGCCGAAAACGCCCGACCGACCCGGGAACGCTCGTCGGCGAACTCAACCCGAGCGCCCCCTGCCCTCGTTGCCGGCCGGTTTTCGCCGACCAACGCATCCGCCTCACCTAGAACCCTCATCTCGGAGCCCCGAACGCCGGCGGCGGCCCACCACCCGATTCGGCCAAACCCCGCACCAGCCTTCGCAGCGCAACGCACAACGCACAACGCGCGCCGCGAACGCCCGACCGCCTCGGGAAGGCACCCCGGGGAACCCGACCCGACCGCCCTCCCACTCCCCCGCTGCCGACGGTTTTCGCCGACCAACGCACCCGCCTCGCCGAGAACCCACCGTCCCGGGCCCCAAACGCCGACAGCGGCCACCACCGACTCGAACAGACCCCGCACCGGCCGGCCCGCAACCAAAAGCGCAAACCTCGGGGACATACACCCAAGCCCCGAAAAGCCGACCGACATCCAACACCAGCCAGACAACACACCCAGCCCGACCGGCGCTTGAGGCCAAGAAAGCCAACCAACGCCCGACGTCAGCCAGACGACAAACCGGCCCGGCCCGCGCTAGAGGCGAAAGGCGTCAGCACGACGGAACCTTGCCCCCCGTGTTGAGCGCGTTCAACGCATCGACCGCCCCCGAGAGCGTCTCCACCGGGATCAGCTTCAGCCCCGAACTCCCCACCCTCCCCGCCTCGCCACATTCGCCCTTCGGCAGGATGAACACCGTCGCCCCCGCCCGCTTCGCCGCCAACAGCTTCATCGGCAACCCACCGATCTCGCCGACCTTGCCACTCGTGTCGATCGCCCCCGTGCCGGCGATCGTCCGCCCGCCGGTCAGCTGCCCCTCGGTCATCTTGTCCACGATGCCCAGCGCGAAGAACAGCCCGGCACTCGGCCCGCCGACATCGGACAGGTGCAGCGTGACCTTGACGTCCTCCGGCGACTTGCCCAGATACCGAAGTGCCGCGACCGTCGCACTGTCCTGCGACTTGACCATGTCCTTGACGTTGGTCTCGACGACCTGCTCGACCGATTTGCCGTCCGGGTAGATCGACTTCCGAGGCACCACCGACTCCTCCTCGTCCCACCACGCGGAAAGCAGCGATGCGAGGCGATGCTTCTCGTTCCGACCGCTCGCGTGGATCGTGGTCAGCAACAGGTGCCCGGTCGTCGGGTACACGGCGGCCGGCCCCGAGATCTCGACCACCGGCCGTCCCCCATCGTCCCCGAGCGTGTCGGCGACCGAGCCCGGCGTGATCAGGACGTACGGCATCGGCACCAGGAACGCGAAGCCGAGAAGGCACGCGACAAGGAGCAGAGACACCGGCAGGGTGAGCTTGGTTCGGGCCACGCTTGGCAATTAAACACGGCGCGACTGCCCACGCCGTACCGGACTCGCCTCCCCGACCCCGCGGCCGCCCACAGGTACCGCGCCGGCGCCGCGCCGACCCCGAAGCTACGCCGCGGATACCCGCACGCCGCCCAGTTCGTTGGACAGTTCGGCCGCCGCCTCGGCCACCCGACGCCCCAGGCGTTCGGTGTCCAGGTTGCCGAGCGAGACGATCCCGACGCTCGACTCCACCGCCGCCAGATCCGGCACCGCCGCGGCGATCCCCGGCACCGTGTTCCGACCGTCGCCGGGGGCGTACACATAGGACCTGGGCCCGTCCAGCCCGGCCATCACCCGACGCGCGGCCAGGATCGCCAACCCCGCCGCGCCCGCGTCCAGCGCGTGCCGCGAGCCGACCCGGTAGGCCACGTGGTAGTCGGTCCAGGTGGGTTCGGCCACGGCGACCACGAGGGCCTCCATGCCGTCCACGATGGTCAGGTGCGCGGTGGCCCCGGTCTCCTCGGCGAGCCGACGCAGACACGGCACCGCCGCGTCGCGGACCAGCGGGTGGGCCCGACGGGCCAGTTGCAGCGCACCGAGGCCGAGCTTCGTACGTCCGCTCTCGTCGCGGCGGACCAGGCCGTGTTGCTCAAGGGTGGCGAGAATGCGGTAGACGACGGTGCGGTTGACGCCCAGCGCGGCGGTGATGTCGTACACCGACAAACCGTCCGAGGCATCGGCGAGCAGTTCGAGAACCTTGAGTCCTCGGTCCAGGGTCTGTGACGTCTCGGCGACCACCGGCCCCCCTCCCTTCGCGTGACGTTGCATTTACGTCCAGCGGCGGCGTTCGATCCCCGAACGGAACGCCACATTCGCGAGGCTGTGCGGCGCCAGGTCATGGGGCCAGGACACGTACTCGTCACCATTCGGCGGGCAGGCCGAACGGATTCCCACGCCCACGCAGGACGGTTTCTCCTGTGCGAGGCGTCAGAGGATCACGCTAACCAGAGGGGAAGGCTTTGGCACCGGATATCCGAGATACGGACAGCTAAAATATCAGATGAATCAGGACACAAACCACAAATAAACCAATCCACAACATGCGATCCTCGCCACGTTGCCCGCAAGGCGGTATCCGGGTAGCCCCGTACTCACCAGACGGACACCACGTCCCAACCCCTGAGATCAGACGCAGTGCGTCCCACAGCCCCCGAACCCGTCGGATCACCAAAACCAAAAGAATTCCGACCGCCGCCATGGGCCCGGAATCGCAGGACAGCGCCCGGATCGATCACCTATCGACCAGGCTCGACTCAGCTCAGCGAAGACTCCGACTCGGCACGGGCTCGGGCTCGGGCGAAAACTCCGGTTCGGGCGCGGGCTCGGGCGCGGGCTCGGGCGAAGGCGCGGACTCGGGCCGAGGCTCCGGCTCAGGCAAGGAATCGGACTCGGGCTCGGGCTCACCAACGGCAACGGCAACGGCTCGGACTTGAGCTCATCAACCGCAAGGCCCCGGGCTCACCAACCCCCTCGGCGCGCCACCCATCCCCGGGCTCACCGCCCCCTCAACACGCCACCCGACCCCAAGCTCACCGCCCCGACGTGGCCCACTCCCGGATCTTCCCGATCCGCGCCTCCAACTGCCCCGCCGAGGCCTGGGCCACCGCCGGCCCGCCGCACACCCGCCGCAGCTCGTTGTGGATCTGCCCGTGCGTCTGCCCGGTGCGGTGGTGCCACGCGGCCACCATCGTGTTGAGTTCCTTGCGCATCGCGGTCATCTGACGATGCGTCACCACCGGACGCTGATCGGCCGGCTTCTCCGACAGGTCGGCCTCGTGGTCCGGCCGGCGTCGGCTCTTGGCCACCTGCTTGGCCTGCCGCGATTGCAGCAGCATCTGCACCTGGTCGGGTTCGAGCAGCCCGGGCAGCCCCAGGTACTCCTGCTCCTCCTCGCTGCCCACGTGCGCCTGGAGGCCGAACTCCGCGCCGTCGAACAACACCCGGTCGAACCGGGCCTCGCTCTCCAGGGCCTCGAACGCGAACTCCTCCTGCTGTCCCGGCTCGTCCTTCTGCGCATTGGCCTGGGCGAGGAGGGCGTCCTCCTCGTCGTACATCCCGCCCTCCTTCTTCGGGCGGTCCAACACGTGGTCGCGCTCGATCTCCATCTCGTTCGCATGCTGGAGCAGCGTCGGCACGGAGGGCAGGAACACCGACGCGGTCTCACCACGCCGGCGGGCCCGAACGAAGCGCCCCACGGCCTGGGCGAAGAACAGCGGCGTCGAGATCGTCGTCGCGAACACACCCACCGACAGCCGAGGCACGTCCACCCCCTCGGACACCATCCGCACCGCGACCATCCAGCGCTCCTCGGAGGCGGAGAAGTCCTCGATCTTCTTCGAGGCGCCGGCATCGTCGGAGAGCACCAGCGTCGCGCCCTGACCGGTGATCTCCCGAATCATCCGCGCGTACGCCCGAGCCGACTCGTGGTCGGTGGCGATCACCAGCCCACCCGCGTCCGGGACGGCCTTGCGCACCTCGCCCAGCCGCTTGTCGGCGGCCCGCAACACCTGCGGCATCCACGACCCCTGCGGATCCAGCGCGGTACGCCAGGCCTGACTGATCGCGTCCTTGGTCATCGGCTCGCCGAGCGAGGCCGCGATCTCGTCCCCGGCCTTGGTCCGCCAGCGCAGATCGCCGGAGTAGGACAGGAATATCACCGGCCGCACCACGCCATCCGAAAGCGCGTGGCCGTACCCATAGGTGTAGTCGGCCGACGACCGCCGAATGCCGTCCTTGCCCTCCTCGTACGCCACGAACGGAATCGGGTTGATGTCCGACCGAAACGGCGTACCGGTCAACGCGAGCCGCCTGGTGGCCGGCTCGAACGCCTCCATGCACGCCTCGCCCCACGACTTGCTGTCGCCCGCGTGGTGAATCTCGTCCAGGATCACCAGCGTCTTGCGGTTCTCCACCCGACGCCGATGCAACATCGGATGCACGCCGACACCCGCGTAGGTGACCGCGATGCCGTGATACTCCCGCGAGACCGGCCCCGACGAACTCGAATAATTCGGATCGATCCGCAGCCCTATCCGCGCGGCGGCCTCGGCCCACTGCTTCTTCAGATGCTCGGTCGGCGCCACGATGGTGATCTGATGCACCACATGCGCATCGAGCAACTCGGAGGCGATCCGCAACGCGAACGTGGTCTTCCCGGCACCGGGCGTGGCCACCGCGAGAAAGTCCCGAGGCTGCCGCTCCAAATACCGATCAAGGGCCCCCTGCTGCCAAGCACGCAGCTTGTTCGCCGTACCCCACGGGGCACGGTTCGGAAAGGCCGGGGACAGATGGGACGCGGCTGCGGTACTCACTGCGACGGCTCTGCTCCAGGCTGAGGATCGATCGAGGGCAAGCGTTCAGGCTACCCGACCCCCCGCCGACTTCCCCGGAACACGACCCCACCGTTGCCCGAGAGCCCGACCAGCGTGCCGGTTCCGGGTACGCGGCGCAGCCCCCGCCCGCAATCCCGGCAGGGTTGCCGACACCGCACCGCCCCATTCCGGGAGCGTCGCGACGAAGCCCCCGGATCGACGGCGGCGAACTCGGCCCGGCAGCACTCGAGATGGTCCGGAGCGAGGGTAAAGGTCAACCGAAAATCGGACGACACGCTCATCGCACGAGCCACCGATTCGACTCCCATGAGTTCGTCCACCGTTCGAACGTCCGGGTCGATCGGCACGTCGTGCTCGACAACGCGAAACCCGATCAACTCGACGGTCTCGTTACGACCCGCAACATGCCGGCGGATGGGGATGTCACCGCGTCGATCCGGTGCCAGGCCCGAGCGGGCCCGGATCACGGGTGGGGCGGATCAGGACTTGGGATGCGGCGGGCGAACTCTCGGGGCCAGCACGGCGCCCAGCAGGGCGGTGACGAGCATGATGGCGAAGATCAGGGTGAAGACACCGGCGTCCCTGCCGGTGCCCTCGTGGAGGGCGGCGAAGATGGCACCGGCGAGGCCGACCATAACGATGTTGCCCAGGGTGTCGGCAACCTGGAGGGACGAGGAGTTGGTGCCGGATTCCTCGGGGGTGGACAGGTCGAGGGTGAGGACGCTCACCGATGAGACGGCCAGGCCCATGCCGAGGCCGCCGAAGAACCAGCCCACCGTGACCGTGTAGGGCGACATGCCCGGGACCAGGGCGAGCAGTGCCCCGCCGATCGCGACCGCCACGAGCAGGAAGCCGATCCGGACCAGCCCGGGGCGGCGTTCGCGCGGCGAGCGGCCCTGATACCACGATCCGATCGCCCAGGACAGCGCGCCCACCGTCAGGGTCAGGCCGGCCTGGGTCGGGGACAGGCCGTGTTCGCTGGTCAGCATGAGCGGTACGAAGGACTCGACCGCGAAGAACGCGCCCGCGAGCACGCCCCGGGACAGGATCACCGCCGGCAGTCCGCGCCCCGCGCGCAACGTGCCCCGCGGCAGCAGTCGGGGCACCGTCACGGCCATCAGCGCGAACCCGGCGACCGCGAGCGGTATGCCCACCGCGTCCAGGTTCAGGCCGCCGTACTGCAGCATGCCCGCGCCCACCGAGGCACCACCCGCCGCGCCGAGTCGACGCCGGTTCATCCGCGCGTCCGGGTCCCGCTCGCCCGTCATCCGCTCGAGTTGCGGCAGCATCATCACGATCGGCAACACGACGAGCACCGGGATGGCCAGGAACACCCAGCGCCAGCCGAGGTGATCGGTGACCAGGCCGGACACCGGCGGCCCGACGATCGAGGGCAGCACCCACGCCGCCGAGAACGCCGAGAACACGCGCGGACGCAGCGTGGACGGATACGCCTTTCCGACCACCACGTACAGCGACACGATCACGAGCCCGCCGCCGAGGCCCTGGACGGCCCGGCCGACGACGAACGGCCACATCGACTGTGCGGTACCGGCCAGCACGAGGCCGGCCGCGAACGTCCCGATCCCCCCGAACAGCGGCAGTCGCGGTCCACGAGCGTCGCACCACTCGCCGGAGAGCACCATGGCGAGCAGGCTGCTGGTGAAGAAGGCGGAGAACGCCAGCGCATACAGCGGCACGCCGTGCAGTTCCTTGACCGCCACCGGCATCGCGGTTCCGACGGCCATCGCCTCGAAGGCGATCAGCAGCACGACCGACACGATCCCGAGCGTGAGGTGGCGATAGGGACGGGTCAGTACCCCGGGCTCCCGATCGTCGGACTTCGCGGCGTCCCGGCGCGCGGACTTCGACTCCCCTACGGCTGTCACCGCGACAGCCTAGGCCCTGTCATATCGCCCTACTTATCAATGCAATCGCCCCGCCTTCTCAACCCCGCCGACCGGCGTGCGAACGCGTGCGACCGCCCGTGCGGCGGGCGATGCGGGAGCGGACACGACGGGGGAAGGCGCGGGCCGCCGGGTGTACCGCGATGCGGGCCGGAGGCGCGGTCGGGGTTTGTTCGTGGGGGGTTTCTCCGGGTGGTGTCAGTCCGCCACCACGTCTCGTGGGCGCATGGGGAGGCGGGGGATTTCCAGGCCCGTTGCGTCGCGGACGGCTGCGGCCAGCGCTGCCGGGACCGGGACGACCGCGGCGTCGCCGAGGCCCTTCGCGCCGAAGGGGGCGCCCGGTTGCGGCTCTTCGATCCACGCGGCGACGCGCACCGACGGCACGTCCCACGGCCCGGGCGGCGCCCACACCGCCTCGGCGTCCTCCGTCAGTGCCAGCCCCACCCCCATCGCCACCGAACTCTCCACCCGCACCCGAGCCTGCGCCGGATCCAGCACCCGCCCCGCGTCGTAGGCCCCGGTCACGTCCACCACCCGGATCGTGCCCAACTCCGGATCCAGGTCCACCACCACCCGACACGCCGAAAACGCCACCGCCGGATACGCGTTGCCCTGCCCCGCGTCGTCCAACGGCTCCGTGCTCGGCGCCCGACACGCGCCCGCCGTGGTCACCGTCGCCGTGTCCTCGTACATCACGTCCACCGGCAGGTCGATCAGCCCGTCGTAGGACCGGATCCGCCCGTCGCGCACATCCAGCAACCGCGCCGTCATCCCGTACCGCGCCGCCACCGGCGCCAACAGCCGCTCCCGAATCTCCCGCGCCGCCTGCTCCACCGCCCCCGCGGTCAGCCACGTGTGCCGCCCCACCCCTGGCGCCCCGGCCGTCGGCAGCGCGGTCCCGGCCTGGAGCACGATCGCGTCCGGCACCCCCAGCACCTCGTGGACGATCTGCCGCACCAGGGTCACGAAGCCCTGCCCGACCTCGACCGCCGCGCACGTCACCGTCACCACCCCGCCGTCGAGCCGCACCGTCGCCGTCGACGACTCGTCGGCCCCCTCGATCCCCAGGAGCGGCATCAGCCCGACCGCGTACCCCGTCCCGCGCAACGTCCCCGGCGCGGGCGGCGCCGCCGGCGGCGCGGCCTCGGCCACCGCCCGCAACGCCGCCCCCACCGGCACCGGCCCGTCCAGCACCTGACCCGTCGTCAACATCGTCCCGCTGCTCAGCGCGTTGCGCAGCCGCAGCTCCACCGGGTCCATCCCCAGCGCGTCCGCCAGCTTGTCCATCTGCGCCTCGTGCGCGAAGCACACCTGCACCGCGCCCGGCCCCCGCATCGCCCCGGCCGGCGCGTTGTTGGTCCGCACCGCCCACGCGTCCACCGCCGCGTACGGCACCATGTACGGCCCCGCCGCACACCCGATCAGCCGCCCGACCACCTCCGCCGACACCCCGGCGTACGCGCCGCCGTCCAGGATGATCTGCGCCTCCACCGCGAGCAGCCGGCCGTCCCGGTCCGCCCGATGCGTGTACTTCATCCGCGCCGCGTGCCGATGCCCGCCCGCGCGCAGCGACTCGTCCCGATCGAGCACCGCCTTGACCGGCCGCCCCGTCCGCAGCGCCAACAGCCCCACCACGGTGGTCAGTCCGACGTCCTCGCGGCTGCCCCCGGAGCCGCCCGCGCCGGTGGGCATCAGCCGGACCATGCCGGCGGGCAGCCCCAGACACTCGGCGACCTGATCGCGGTCCGCGTGCGGATACGGCGTGGCCACGTGCAATTCGACCCCGCCGTCGGGCGAGGGCAGCGCGAGCGCCGCGTCGGTGGCCGGATTGGCCTGATACTGCACCGGCACCTCGTACAGCCCTTCGACCACCACCTCCTCCACGGGCGTACCGTCCCGGCGCACCCTGACCGGCCGCCCGTGCCGCAGCGCGATGTGCCGCAGCACGTTCCCGTCCGGATGCAACGGCGGCCCGGCGAAGGCGTGTTCGGGGTCGACGGCCGGCTCCAGCGGCTGGTACGACACGAGCACCGCCGCGGCGCCGGCCCGCGCCGCCTGCAGGGTCTCCGCCGCCACCGCCGCGACCGCCTCCCCGGCGAACCGCACCACGCCGTCGGCCAGTACCGGCCGATCCGCCACGATCGCCCCGTGACACGCCCCCGCGGGCAGGTCGGCGGCGGTGACCACGCCGCGCACCCCCGGCACCGCGTAGGCCGCTCCGGCGTCGACGCCCAGGATCCGCGCGTGCCGGTGCGGCGAGCGCACCAGCACGCACCACAGCAACCCCGGCGCCCACAGGTCGCCGGTGTACGAGAACCGCCCCCGGGCCTTGGCGTCACCGTCGGGACGCGGCGCGGACTCGCCGATCACCGGTTCCGCCCGCTCACTCGGCGCCGCCGGACGGCGGCGCTATCACGTTGAACATCATCGTCGAGTGGGTCTCGCGCGGAACCCGCCGGCGCGCCGCGATCCGCACCGCGTCCACCATCGGATGCGGCCCCGCGCATCGGCACGGATGCCCGTCGAGCGCCCGCCGGATCTCCACCTCGCTCGGCTCCGCCACCCGGGCCAGCAGCGCGCACACCGACGCGACCACACCCGGCACGCAGAACCCGCACTGCACCGCGCCGGCCTCGATCAGCGCGCGCTGTACGCCGGCGGTCTCCGGGTCGTTGTCCAGGTCCTCGATGGTGCGGACCTCACGATCGCCCAGCGTGGCCGCGGCGATCAGGCACGCGGCCACCGCGACCCCGTCCACCTGCACGGTGCAGGTGCCGCATACGCCCTGCCCGCAGCCGTCCTTGGCGCCCGGCAGGCCGAGCCGCTCGCGCAGCACGTACAGCAGGTTCTCGCCGATCCAGGCGTTCTCGATCAGCCGGGCCTCGCCGTTGACCCGCAGCACGTACGACGTCGTCGGGGTCGCGTCGCCCCCGAGGGCGTCCCCGAATCCGGGCCCGCTCATCCGCCGAACGCCCGTTGTACCGCGCGCCGCGCGCACACCGCGACCACGTGCCGCAGATGCGCGCGGGCGGCCCGCTGCTCGGCCTCGGGGCGCACCTCGTCGGCGACGAGCCGGCCGAAGTCGGCCGCGTCGCGCGCGTCCGCGAGCCGCCCGGTGCGCGCGTCCATCCGCCCCGCCAACCACTGCTCGGCCCCGAACGCGCGCACCGGCCCGGGGTGCGCCCCGCCGACCGCGCACCGCACGTCGCCGACCACGGGTCCGGCCACCAGGGCCAGGGTCAGATGGCGGCCCGCGCCCACCGGGGCCTTGACGAACTCCTGCACCCCGCGCAGCAGCGGCACCCGCACGCCGGTGATCAACTCCCCCGGCCGCAAAAGCTGTTCGGCGATCGGACCGGACCGGGGCTCGAGCAGGTGCGGTGCGACCTCGCGCACCCCGCCGGGCGAACGGCACGACACGGTGGCCTCCAGGGCCGCGAGTACGGGCAGCGAGTCGGCGGGCCGGCCGCTCGCGAGGATGTTGCCGCCGAGCGTGCCCATCGCGCGGACCTGCGCGGTGCCCACCTCGTTGGCGGCGGCGGCCAGCGCCGGGACGAGCGCGGCCAGGTCCGCGTCCGCGAGCCGGGCCCAGGTGAGCCCGGCGCCAAGCATGGCGAAACCGTCCTCGTAACCCCATCGCCGCAGGTCGGCGACCTTCGCCAGGCCCACCAGGGCCGACGGTCGCACCAGTTCGGCGTTGACACGGGGCATGAGGTCGGTCCCCCCGGCCACCGGCAGTGCCCGGGGATCGCGCGCGAGGGCGTCCACGGCCTCGTCGAGCGACAACGGCATCAAGATCGTCGCGTCCACAGCGCCGCCCACCCTATTGCCACGCGGCCACGAAACGAGCGGACCCGGCCGAGATTTGAGCCAAGCCGAAACCCCACCCGGTGAACCGGGCCCCGGAACCCAAACACATCGGATGAACAGAGAGTCACATCCCGACCCGACCAGACCGGCGCCACCCACCCGGCCGAGACCACCCACCCACACGACGCACCACGCACCACGCAAAGAGGCGCCGACCGAACCGGCCGACGCCCCCAGCACACCTCAGCGACTGCCGCCGCCACTACCGCTACTGCTTGCCGCCGCTCTTGTCCTTGTCACCCGACCCGCCCGCAGGCATGGTCTCGTAGATCTCCTTGCACATCGGGCAGACCGGGTACTTCTTCGGGTCGCGACCCGGCACCCAGACCTTCCCGCAAAGAGCGATGACCGGGCTCCCGGACATCGCGCTTTCCATGATCTTGTCGCGCTGGACGTAGTGCGCGAAGCGTTCGTGGTCACCGTCGCCGTGGGAGAGCTTCGGCGTCTCCTCGATCAGCGTGCCGGTGCCCGTCCCGTGCTCCGGCTCCGGGAAGCTCTGGGGAGTGGTCATACCCACCAGGATAGCCAGACGCCGGCCGCATCGATCGGCGCGTGCGCACGAGCGCCGAGCACACCGGCGACGCGCCGTCGGCCACACCCACGACCACCCCACCGAGCACACCCACGGCCGGCCCGCCCACCACCCTGGCGACCGCGCTAATTCAACGTCGGGTCCTCCGGGTACGTGGCGACCATGGCCAACTCGCCCACCTGCCGCCGCAGTACCGCCCGCCACAACCGATCCGGCGTCGGCGTGAAGGCGTCCCCCGGCTCGGAGTCGACCACGTACCACGCGCCCGACCGCAGCTCGGTCTCCAACTGCCCGGGACCCCACCCCGCGTAGCCCGCGAAGACCCGCATCGACCCGAAGTCGGCGGCCACCAGCTCCGGCGGCACGTCCAGGTCCACCAGCCCGAGACCGCCGTGCACCCGACGCCACCCCAGCGGCTCCGCGCCGCCCGGTACCGAGGCGATGGCGAGCGCCGAGTCCATCGCGACCGGCCCGCCCTGGAACACCACGGACGGCTCGCTGACGATCTTGGACCAGGGCACGAGCACGTCGTCGACGTCCACCGGGCTGGGTCGGTTGATCACCACGCCGAGGGTGCCGTCCTCGTCGTGCTCCAGGAGGAAGACCACACACCGGTCGAAGTTCGGATCGGCCAGCGCGGGCGTGGCCACGAGCAGGCGTCCGGTGAGCGATACCTCGGTCATAGGGCTCATGATCCCGCAACCGCCGCGTCAGGGTGCGCCGCCCGGCGAGGAAGTCGGCCGGCGAGGGCGAGGCCGGCGCCGATCCCGCACACGTCCGCGAGCACGTCCCACGGATCGCCGCTGCGGTGCGGCAGCAGGAAGTGCTGGACCAGTTCGCTCTCCACCGCGTGCCCCACGAGCAGCGCGCCGAGCGGCAGCGCACCGATTCCGACACGCCGACCCGTCCAGGCAATGGCGGCGAAGGAGAGAAAATGCACGATCTTGTCACGATGTGGAACGAACGGCGCCGGGTCACCCGGACTGCCGGGATTGAACAGGAGGTAGAGATTTACCAGCACCGCCGCCGCGAACGCGCAGTACGCGAGCCTGCCGCCCCATGTTCCCCCGGCCATCCGCACTCCTCGTCCACGGCACGACGCCGCTTTTCCCCGGGTTCCCCGGGCCTCGTCGGCACCACAACCCGCCACGGGACCGGTGCGGATCCGACTACCGTGTAGCGCTGTCGGCCCATCTTCCCTGTCGGTTCCGGCACCCACAGAAGTGCGAGGATTCATGCAAGACGACGTGCTCTTGGTTCACGGCGGTTCCCCGCTGGAAGGCGAGGTTCGGGTCAAGGGGGCCAAGAACCTGGTGCCCAAGGCGATGGTGGCCGCCCTCCTGGGCGAGGCGCCGAGCCGACTGCGCAACGTCCCGGAGATCAGCGACGTGCGCATCGTCAAGGGCCTGCTGCAACTGCACGGCGTGGCGGTGCGCGACGGCGACGAGCCCGGCGAACTGCTGATGGACCCCACCCAGGTGGAACAGGCCAACGTCGCGGACATCGACGCGCACGCCGGCTCCAGCCGGATCCCGATCCTGCTCTGCGGCCCGCTGCTGCACCGCCTCGGCCGCGCGTTCATCCCGGACCTGGGCGGCTGCATGATCGGCGACCGGCCGATCGACTTCCACCTGAGCGTGCTGCGCGAGTTCGGCGCGGTGATCACCAAGCGCCCCGAGGGGCTCTACATCGAGGCGCCCAACGGCCTCGAGGGCGCGAAGGTGCGGCTGCCGTTCCCCAGCGTGGGCGCCACCGAGCAGGTGCTGCTCGCGGCGGTGCGCGCGGAGGGGACCACCGAGTTGTCCAACGCGGCGGTGGAGCCGGAGATCATAGATCTGATCTGCGTGCTCCAGAAGATGGGCGCGATCATCTCGGTCACCACCGACCGGGTGATCCGGATCACGGGCGTCGCCAAGCTCGGCGGCTACGACCACCGCGCCCTGCCGGACCGGCTGGAGGCCGCGTCGTGGGCCTGTGCGGCCCTGGCCACGCACGGTGACATCTACGTCCGCGGCGCCCGCCAGCTGGACATGATGACGTTCCTGAACGTCTTCCGGCAGGTCGGCGGCGCGTTCTCGATCGAGGACGAGGGCATCCGCTTCTGGCACCCGGGCGGGCCGCTCAACGCGATCGCCCTGGAGACCGACGTGCACCCCGGCTTCCAGACCGACTGGCAGCAGCCGCTGGTGGTCGCGCTGACCCAGGCCACGGGGCTGTCGATCGTGCACGAGACGGTGTACGAGCGGCGGCTCGGCTTCACCTCGGCGCTGAACCAGATGGGCGCCACGATCCAGCTCTACAGCGAGTGCCTGGGCGGTACGCCCTGCCGGTTCGGCCAGCGCAACTTCCAGCACTCCGCGGTCATCTCCGGGCCGGCCAAGCTGCACGCCACCGACCTGGACATCCCCGACCTGCGGGCAGGTTTCTCGTACCTGATCGCCGCGCTCGCCGCGGAGGGCACCTCACGGGTCACCGGCATCGACCTGATCGAGCGCGGCTACGAGGACTTCCAGGCCAAGCTGGAGGCGCTGGGCGCCCGCGTGGAGCTGCCGATGCGGGTCGCCGAGAGCGTCGCCTAGCCGTTCGTCGGCCGTTTCCCGCGGCCCCTCGGTGCACGATGGCCCCTTCCCGGGGTCTCAGGGGCCCGAGGAGGGCCGCGCGGGGCCGCTCGGGCCCCACAACGCCGGAAGGGCGGCTTCCCCCGCTGGGGAAGCCGCCCTTCCGGTTTCCACCGGGGCTGCTACGGACTTACTTGCCCGAGGCCGCGGCCTTGAGCTTCGAGCCCGCCGAAACCTTGACGCCGTAGCCGGCGGGGATGTCGATCGGGTCGCCGGTCTGCGGGTTCCGCGCGGTGCGGGCGGCACGGTGGGTGCGCTCGAAGGTGAGGAAGCCCGGGATGGAGACCTTCTCGTCGCCCTTGGCGACGATCTCGCCGACCACGTCGGCGAGCGCGCTCAGTACGGCGTCCGCGTCCTTGCGGGTCACGTCGGCGCGCTCCGCGAGGGCGGCCACCAGCTCACTGCGGTTCATGTGTCACTCCCGTGTCTTGCTGACCTCCGCCGACGACCACGGAACGTGGTCGCAAACGTGGTTCAGTCCAACTCGCTGTTCTTGCCCCGGGGACGAATCCTGCACTCATCCATGCCCGGAAGCTAATCAAGGACACGCCAAATCACTGGGAAAGCCCCGTGATTTCGCGGTTCCGGCAGATTACGGGGCCGTTCGGGGGGCCCCGCAACCGGGATACGGACCGACAGTACGACGATCATCCCGCAGGGTTCTGACGCTCCGCCAACACCGCGTCCCGCACCGCCGCGGCGACCACCGAGGAGACCTCCGGGTGGAAAACGCTCGGGATGATGTAGTTCGGGTTGACTTCGTCGTCGGAGACCACCGACGCCAGCGCCCGCGCGGCCGCGAGCAGCATGTCGTCGCTGATGTGCCGGCTCTGCGCGTCCACGAGGCCGCGGAAGACGCCCGGGAAGACCAGCACGTTGTTGATCTGGTTGGGGAAGTCGCTGCGCCCGGTGGCGACCACCGCGGCGTGCTCCAGGGCCGCCGCCGGGTCCACCTCGGGATCCGGGTTGGCCAGCGCGAACACGATCGAGTCGGCGGCCATCGCGGCGATGTCGGAGCCGTCGAGTACGTTCGGCGCCGACACGCCCACGAAGACGTCCGCGCCGACCACGGCCTCCTTGAGCGTGCCGGTCAGGCCCTGCTCGTTGGTGTGCTCGGCGATCCAGCGCAGGTCCGTGCCCAGGTCCTCGCGCCCGGTGTGCACCACGCCGCGCACGTCCGCGACCACCACGTGGCCCGCGCCCGCGGAGAGGAGCAGCTTGAGGATGGCGGTGCCGGCCGCGCCCGCGCCCGACATGACGATGCGCACGTCCTGGATCTTCTTGCCGACCACCCGCAGCGCGTTGGTGAGCGCCGCGAGCACCACGATCGCGGTGCCGTGCTGGTCGTCGTGGAAGACCGGGATGTCCAGCGTCTCGCGGAGCCGGCGCTCGATCTCGAAGCAGCGCGGCGCGGAGATGTCCTCCAGGTTGATCCCGGCGAAGCCCGGCGCCATCACCTGCACGGCCCGGACGATCTCGTCCGGGTCCTGGGTGTCCAGGCAGATCGGCCACGCGTCGATCCCCGCGAAGCGCTTGAACAGGGCCGCCTTGCCCTCCATGACCGGCAGCGCGGCCTTGGGGCCGATGTTGCCCAGGCCGAGCACCGCGGAGCCGTCGGTGACCACCGCGACGGTGTTGCGCTTGATGGTCAGCCGGCGCGCGTCGTCCGGGTTCTCCGCGATGGCCAGGCACACCCGCGCCACGCCCGGGGTGTAGACCATCGAGAGGTCGTCGCGGTTGCGGATCGGGTGCTTGGACTGCATCTCGATCTTGCCGCCGAGGTGCATCAGGAAGGTGCGGTCCGAGACCTTGCCGAGGGTGACGCCCTCGATCTCGCGGATCGCCTCCACGAGCCGGTCGGCGTGATCGGTCGAGGTAGCGGCGATCGTGACGTCGATCCGCAGGCGCTCGTGGCCGGACGCGGTGACGTCGAGCGCGGTGATCGACCCCCCGGCGGATTCCACCGTGTTGGTGAGCCGACTGACCGACGGACCCCCTGCGGGGACCTCCAGTCGAGCCGTGATCGAGTACGAGGCGCTGGGCGCTGCGGGCATGAACTCTTTCTCCTCCGATCGCTGCGACGCCCGTTTCCCACGACGTCGCATCGCTCCCGATGGTCTCACTTCGTGGACATCGGCGTGCCGGCCGGGGCAGCCGGGGCCCGCCCCTACCCGGACTCCCCGACCACGCAAACTGTGATCCTCGTCCTTCGCCGATCCTCCCGGCCTCGACGGGACGGTCGGTTACGCTGGTCGACGACACCGGCTCGATCCAAGCCCCCGGGCCCAACCATTAGTCCCCACGAGGGACCACTTGCCGAGAGGCGAGCATTGGCGGGTCGGTGTCCTCGACGCAGAAAGCGGCGGCCCCCAGGGGACCGCCGCTTTCGTATGCCGGGACCGCCTCAAACGCCCAGCGCGGCAGAACGAAGCAGAGCCCGGTGTGCGGACACACCGGGCTCTGCTTTCACTGCTTTTCAACAGGGGTGGAGGTGGCGGGAATTGAACCCGCGTCCTACGGTGCGGAACCAGAGCTTCTCCGAGCGCAGTCCACAACGATTTTCTCGGCCCCGGTGTTCACGTGGACAAGACACCGACGGGCCCAGTTACTGTTTTTTGTCCCGAACGACCCCGTAACCGGGTCGGGCGGTGAAGTCCCCTAGATTATGCCAGGGTCCGGGGCGGGGACGCACCCGGTCTGACACCTTCGGATACTCGCTTAGGCAGCGAGGGCGAAGGAATCGCGCTTGGTATCGGCGATTATTTGTTTGCGACATATGGTTAACGAGATCATTGTCGCTTCCTCGGCTCGCTTCCTCTGCTTCGACAGCCGCAGTCGAAACCGATCACCCCCTATTGAATTTTCAAGCAACCACCCGAGGGTGTCCTGCTCGACGGCCCGACTCGCCACGCTTGCTCGAGCCGAACCAGGCACATCGTACGGTCCAACGTCGGACCGGTCCACTTCATTCCCCGCCGGTCACCCTCGCCGCCGGTTCAGTGGCTACGGCCGCGCACGTACTTCGACATCACGCGCTCCGTCTCCCGCCTGTCCTGCTGTTCGCGCAGGGTCTGTCGTTTGTCGTAGTTCTTCTTGCCCTTGGCCAGCGCCAGTTCGAGCTTCGCCCGGCCGTCCTTGAAGTACAGGCTCAGCGGCACCAGCGTGTGGCCCGTCTCCTGGGTCGACTGGACCAGCTTGTCGATCTCGTGCCGGTGCAGCAGCAACTTCCGCTTGCGCCGCGCCGTGTGATTGGTCCACGTGCCCTGGGAGTATTCCGAGATGTGCACGTTGTGCAGCCACACCTCGCCGCCGTCGATGCTCGCGAAGCCGTCCACCAGGGACGCCTTGCCGGCCCGCAGCGACTTGACCTCGGTGCCGGTCAGCACGAGCCCGACCTCGAGGGTGTCCTCGATCAGGTAGTCGTGCCGCGCCTTCTTGTTCTGGGCGATGAGTTTGCGCCCGATCTCTTTCGCCATGATCTCTGTATTCTCGCGCATGGCCGCAAGCCCATTACCCCGACGGGGGCTACATCCACAGGACCGGGTCGACGAAGTCGCCGTCCACCAGCACCTCGAAGTGCAGGTGCGCGCCGGTGGACCAGCCGGTGTTGCCGGAGCGGCCGACCTGGCCGCCCCGGGCCACCCGCTGCCCCTCGCGCACGGTGATCCGGGACAGGTGGTTGTACGTCGTGGTCAGCGCGACGCCGCCGACCCGCCCGTGGGAGAGCACCACGCGGTAGCCGTACGCCGCGTTGTAGCCGGTCTGCACCACCGTGCCCTCGCGGGCGGCGGCCACCGCGGTGCCCTCGGGGACCGCGAAATCGGTGCCGGTGTGCAGCTTCGTGTACTCCAGGATCGGGTGGTAGCGCATCCCGAAGCCCGAGCTGATCGAGCCGCGGACCGGGTAGGACAGCGCGCCGCCCTTGGCCGAGGACGGCTGCGACCCGACCCCGCGGGCGGGCGCGTTGCTGCGGTTGACCAGCTCGGTCAGCCGCTTCTGCTCGGTGCGGATCGCCTCGTAGCGCTGCTGGTCGGCCGCCTTCTCCTCGCGCGCGGTGACCAGCGCGGCCTCGCGCTGCGCGCCGAGCGCGGTCACCCTCGCCGCCGCCTCGGTCGCGGTCTTCTCCAGCGCGACCACCTCGGCCAGGTTCCGCCCGGCCTCGGCGTGCCTGCGCCGGGCCTCCTCGCGGCGCCGCTCCAGCTCGGCCCGGCGGGCCTCCACCGCGTCCCGGGTGCGCTCCAGGCGCGCGATCGTCTCGTGGTCCGTCTGCACCATGCGCCGATAGCTCTCCAGGCTGCTCAGCAGCTCCGCGGGGGTCTGCGCGCGCAGGATCATCGACAACTGCGCCATCTGCCCGCTGCGGTACGCCCGACCCACCAACTGCGCCACGTCGTCGCGCACCGCCTGGGTCGAGGCGGCCACGTCGCGCAACTCGGCCTCCGCGGTCGTCACCGCGGCGTCCGCCAGCTCCACGCCGTGGCTCAGCTCGGCGGTACGGGCCCGCGCCTCGGCCACCTTCGCCCGGGCGGCGTCGGCCGCGGCCCGGGCCCCCGGCGCGGCCGCCTCGGCCTCGGCGTACGCCTTCTCCGCCGCGGACAACCGGGCCAGCGACGCGTCCAGGTCGGCCCGCATGTCCCGGGCCGCCGCGTCGGCGCGCTGCTTCCGGGCCCGCACGTCCCCGTCGCCGTCGCCGTCGGCGTACGCGGGCACGAAACCCACCGCGGCGGCCGTGATCACCACGAGCACCGACAATCCGAGTCGCCTGGTCCGAGTTCTGCGCATGATCACAAGAAACGCGGAACGCACATGAATTGCCACTGAACACACCGGTATGGAAGTAATACGAACCCACACGAAACCCATCCGGCCGCATACAGACGTTCGAGAGCCCCGCCGCGCCGTGGCGCCGCGGGGCTCTCGGGCCGCTCCGGGTAGCCGGTGTCCGGCCGGTGCTCAGACCTTGAGGTACTTCAGCAGGGTGAAGAACGACGCGATCGCCGACATCACCGCGCCGAACACGATCAGCCACGGCAGGGTCATCAACACCGGGCCCCAGCCGATCAGATCGAACGCGCTGAACTGCTGACCGAGCCCCTGTTTCACCCCGAAGTAGAACCCGGCGCTCAACAACCCGGTCGCCATCAGACCGCCCAGCAGCCCGGCGATCGCCGATTCCATGATGAACGGCAATTGGATGTACAGGTTCGACGCGCCGACCAGGCGCATGATCCCGGTTTCCCGCCGGCGGCTGAACGCGGACACCCGGGCGGTATTGACGATCAGCAGGATCGCCACCAGGAGCATGAAGACCATCACCCCGAGCGCCGCCCACTGCGCGTTCTTCAGCAGTTTGAAGAACGGCTCCAGGATCTTGCGCTGGTCCTGGACGGACTGCACACCCGGGCGCCCCTGGAACGCGCTGGCCACCACCTGGTACTTGGTCGGGTCCTTCAATTTGACCCGGAAGGATTCCGGCAGCTGATCGGCGGTCACGCTGCCGGAGATCGGCGATTCCTTGTTCTGCTCCTTGAAGTGCTGGAACGCCTCCTGCTTGGTCTCGTAGTAGGTCTTCTCCACGAGGGGCATCCGGCTGAGTTCCGCGCGGAACCCCTCACGCTGCTCGTTCGAGACCTCGCCGCCCTCACAACCGGGCCCGTGGTCGCTCTTGCCGCACAGGAAGATCGAGACCTCGACCCGGTCGTACCAGAAGTCCTTCATCTCGTTCACCTGAACCCGCAGCAGCAGACCCGCTCCGGCCAGCGTGAGGGACAGCGCGACACTGACGATCACCGCGATCGTCATGGTCAGGTTCCGGCGGAGACCGACTCCGATCTCCGAGAGGACGAACTGGGCGCGCATGATGTCCTAGTCGCTAGGGGCGCGGCCGGACTGCCGCGCCGGGGTGGTCCGGTGGATCAGTGCTGGTAGCCGTACACGCCGCGAGACTGGTCGCGGACGAGTCGGCCCTGCTCCAGCTCGATGACGCGCTTGCGCATCTGGTCCACGATCGCCTGGTCGTGCGTGGCCATCAGGATCGTGGTGCCCGTCCGGTTGATCCGGTCGAGCAGCTTCATGATGCCGACGCTGTTCTGCGGGTCGAGGTTGCCGGTGGGTTCGTCGGCGATCAGGATCATCGGCCGGTTCACGAAGGCCCGGGCGATCGCCACCCGTTGCTGCTCACCACCGGACAGCTCGCCGGGCATGCGCTCTTCCTTGCCGCCCAGCCCCACCAGGTCCAAAACCTCCGGTACCACCTTGCGGATCGTGCCCCGAGGCTTGCCGATCACCTCGAGCGCGAACGCGACGTTCTGGTACACCGTCTTGTTCGGCAGCAGGCGGAAGTCCTGGAAGACCGTGCCCACCTGGCGGCGCAGCGCGGGCACCTTCCAGTTGGACAGTCGGCCGAGGTCCTTGCCCGCCACGAAGATGTTGCCCAGGGACGGCCGCTCCTCCTTGAGGACCAGCCGCAGGAAGGTGGACTTACCCGAGCCCGAGGACCCGACGAGGAAGACGAACTCACCCTTCTCCACTTCGAGGGAGACGTCGTGCAACGCGGGGCGCGGCTGCTTCGGGTAGGTCTTGCTGACGTTGTCGAATCGGATCACGGTTGCATCACGGTGCGCCAGTGTAGGGGGCAGGGCATGCAGCTGGGGGCACAGAGGAGGCCAAGGGACCACACTGTCGGGAGCCGGGCGCCCAGGCTCGAACAGAGTGGTCGTCGGGCATGGCCATTCCGTGAGTGTAAGCGGCACAGTGGAGGCGGACGGGAACTTCCCGCCGCGTCGTGAGCGTTATGCGTATCGATGCGTGATAACGGAGCAATCGAGGCGGAGGAGTCGAGATGACCTTGGACCGCCTGGTGTGTGCGAACTGCGCCGGACTGGTCACGGAGGGTCGTTGCCCGACGTGCCGGGCCAGTCGCGAACGCCTCCGGGGCTCCGGCGGGATCAACCCCGCGATGCTGGCGGCACTCGCCCTGCTCGTCCTGGCGTGTGCGCTGCTGCTGGCCCGCGTGGGCGGCTGAGCCGCCCGAAGCGCGCCGGCCGCCGAGAGAGAGCCCGGCACAGGCCGAGACCGGACACGACGAAGGCCCTGGGTGCCCCCAGGGCCTTCGCGCTGTGCAGCGGTGCTCCGCGGCTTCCGGAACCCGGACCCGCCCTTGCCGGCAGCTGTCCGGCGCGGACCGATCCGAGCGGGCGCCCCGTTCTCGGGCCGGGCACAGGGCCCGACCGCGTACCGCGGGAACCGCCCACCGCCCCCGGTTCCGGGCCGACCGTTTCACAGACGCACTCGCGATGACCGCGGTGCGCCCGGCTCGGAACACCGGGACGGCGGATTCAGTGCCCCGGCACCGCCGCGCCGGGGCACAAGTCTTCGACTCAGGCCGCCTCGGCCTGGCGGCGCCGAAGCCGCGCGGGGAGCACGGTGAAGGTGAAGCCACCGGCCGCCATCGCGGCACCGCCGACGATCAGGAACGCCATGTTGGCGCCGGAACCGGTGTCGGCCAGTTCTTTCTTCGCGGCCTGCTGCGCCGGTGCGGTGTCGCCGCCGCCGAAGTCGCGGACGGGGGCGTTCTGCTGGTCGTTGCCGCTGCTCGTCCGGGTGTTCCCGTCGCCGCCGCAGTTCAGGTCCAGCCCGCCGGAGGCGTGCGTGGCGTCACAGGTGTTGCCACCGGTGCTGCCGCCCGAGTTGCCCTTGCTGGTGTCGCCCGAGCCGCCCGAGTTGCCCTTGGTGCTCCCGGCCGAGGTGCCCGACGACGTGCCCGTCGAGGTGCCCGCGGACGTACCGGTCGAGGTGCCCGTGGAGGTCCCGGCCGACGTGCCCGTCGACGTGCCCGTCGAAGTACCCGACGAGGTGCCCGTCGAGGTACCGGTGGACGTCCCCGTCGACGTACCGGCCGAAGTGCCGGTCGAGGTCCCCGTCGACGTACCGGTCGAGGTGCCGGTGGACGTGCCCGCCGAGGTACCGGTCGAGGTACCCGTGGACGTACCGGTCGACGTACCGGTGGAGGTGCCCGTCGAGGTCCCCGTGGACGTGCCGGTCGAGGTACCCGCGGAGGTGCCCGTGGACGTCCCCGTCGACGTACCGGTCGAGGTACCCGTCGACGTGCCGGTGGAGGTCCCCGTCGAGGTGCCGGTGGACGTGCCCGCCGAGGTACCGGTCGAGGTACCCGTGGACGTACCGGTCGACGTACCGGTGGAGGTGCCCGTCGACGTGCCCGTGGACGTACCGGTCGACGTACCCGTCGAGGCGCCGCCGGGGCCGCCCGGGCACGTGTGCGTCTGCTCGCACCCGTCGTCCGGACCGCCGTCCGTCGCGCTCGCCACACCGGCGACCGCGAAGGACGCGCCCGCCGCGAACAGCGCGGCGGCGGCTATCCGAGCCGTCCGGACGCGCATTTTGGTTGACATCAATTAACCCCAGTTGGATGAGATCCCCGTATCCGCGCCGGCGCGGGTGGGGTCCCAAACGCCGTTGGGCATCACCCGACGCGCGTCCGTGCCATCTGTCGATGCGCCTCGGACTCCCCTTGATCGGATGCGTCGCGGTAATGCCGCTGTTCAGACTGGTAACCGGGCGGATGCCGCGTCAAGGGCGTTCGGAGAGGGTTGCGGGGGTTAATTCCGATTCGCCGCGAAAATCGGCACGAAAGCGCAACGCCACACGGCCCGGAACCCCCGCCGAATCGTGGGGGCCCCGGGCCGTGAAATCGACTTGTTCACCGGAATTTCCGGCGGCCGGCCGCGGCTACGCGGCGGCGGTCTGCTGGGTTTTGCGCCAGCGGATACCGGCCTCGATGAAGCCGTCGATCTCGCCGTCGAGCACCGACTGCGGATTGCCGACCTCGAATTCGGTGCGCAGGTCCTTGACCATCTGGTACGGGTGCAGGACGTAGGAGCGCATCTGGTTGCCCCAGGACGAGCCCTCGCCCTTGAGCGCGTTCATCCGGGCCTGCTCCTCCTGGCGCTGGCGCTCCAGCAGCTTGGCGGAGAGCACGGCCATCGCGGAGGCGCGGTTCTGGATCTGCGAGCGCTCGTTCTGGCAGGACACCACGATGCCGGTCGGGATGTGCGTGATCCGCACCGCCGAGTCGGTGGTGTTGACGCCCTGGCCGCCGGGACCGGACGAACGGTAGACGTCGACCCGCAGTTCGGACTCGTCGATGTCGACCCGGTCGCTCTGCTCGACCACCGGCAACACCTCGACCCCCGCGAACGAGGTCTGTCGCCGGCCCTGGTTGTCGAACGGGGAGATGCGCACCAGGCGGTGCGTGCCCTGCTCGACGGACAGCGTGCCGTAGGCATAGGGCACCTTGACCGCGAAGGTGGCCGACTTGATGCCGGCCTCCTCCGCGTAGGAGGTGTCGTAGACCTCGGTCGGGTAGCCGTGCCGCTCGGCCCAGCGGGTGTACATCCGCAGCAACATCTCGGCGAAGTCGGCGGCGTCCACACCGCCGGCCTCGGAGCGGATGGTCACCAGCGCCTCGCGCGCGTCGTATTCGCCGGACAGCAGCGTGCGGACCTCGAGTTCGCCGACCGCCTTGTGCACCGACGCCAGCTCGCTCTCGGCCTCGGCGCGGGTGTCCGCGTCGTCCTCGCCCTCGGCCAGCTCGAACAGGACGTTCACGTCGTCGATCCGGCGGCGCAGGTCCTCGACCCGGCGCAGTTCGCCCTGGAGGAACGACAGCCGGCTGGTCACCTTCTGCGCGGCCTCGGGGTCGTCCCACAGATCCGGCGCCGCCGCCTTCTCGTTGAGAGCGGCCACGTCGGCCCGCATCTTGTCGAGGTCGAGGACGGCCTCGATCGACCCCATGGTCGACTCGACGGACTTGAGCTCTTCGGAAGGATCAACGGCAGCCACGCACCCATCCTAAGTGGACGGCGGCCCGACTCGGGACTCAGCCCGCGTCGGGGGTCGACGCGGCGGCCTGCAGGCGGCCGTTGTCGGCGCGGACGTACACGTCGACCCGGTCGGCGCCGACGGCCGCCGCGGCGGGGGCGTCGGCGCTGGCGGTGTTCGGGTCGACCGGCCGCCAGCCGCCCTCGCCGGGCACCGCGCCGAGCAGTCGCCCGTTGCCGTCGCGGGCCAGTACGACCAGGCCGCGGACCTGGCTCCAGGCGGCGGCCGGGCGCGCCGACGCGGCGAGGTTGACCCGCTCCGGCTCGCGCCAGGTGCCGTCGACGCTGGGAATGTGCAGCACCGCGTGGTCGCCCGCGCGCACCACGAAGGCGTCCAGCGTGCCGGGGCCGCTCGCGGTCAGCGCGGGCGCCGCCTCGATCCGGCCGGCGCTGGGCACCGTGGTGAAGCCGCTCCAGCCGCCGCCGGTGAGCGACCCGGCGGCCAGGCCGTCGCTCGCGGTGCGGGCCACGATGTCGATCCGGTCGCCGGTGGCCACCGCCGCGGGCGCGCCCGTGAGCTTGGTCTTGGCGTCGGTCCTGGTCCACTCGCCGAAGCGGCCGTCGGCGAACGTGGCGCGATACAGCAGTTTGTCGCTCGCGCCGACGGCGAACACGTCCATCCGACCGGGTCCGGTGGCCACCGCCGCGGGGTCGTCGGTGGTGCGGAAGGTGGGCAGCCTGCGCCATTCGCCCCAGCGCGCGCCGTCGCCGACGACGTACCAGAGCCCGCCGTCGCCGTCGCGCTGCACGAGGTAGCTGCGGTCCGCGTCGACCCGGGCCGCGGCGGGGCCGCCCTGGAGCAGCACGGGCGCGGCGGGCAGCGGTGCGAACGCGGCCCACGCGTAGCTGCCGGGGGCCCGCTGCGGCGACGGTCCTTCGGAGCCGCGGGCCGGTCCGGGCGCGGTGTCGGTGGGCGACCCGGAGCTTTGTCCGGCGGGGCGGGCCGGGTCGTCGTCGTCCTTGCCCAACCACATCGCGCCCGCGCCGATCACGACCACGGCCAGCACGCCGCCGAGCACCGCGACCCACCGGCGCCGGCCGCCGCGCGCCGGTTTGCCGCGCCGGTGCGACTGCACCGGGACCGCCTCCTCGAACACCGGGCGGGTCAGGTTGGTATGCGTGTCCCGGCTGCCGTCGGCGGCCTCGGAGATGCCGGAGACCAGCGGGACCACGCCGGCCGGGCGCGGCACGGGGGTGTCCTGGCGGCCCGCGGTGCCGTTGGGGTCGGGGACGTCGAACGCGGGCAGGCCGATCAGCGCGGGCAGCGCCGAGCGCAGCCGCTCGCCGAACTCGCGGGCGGTCAGCCGCGCGGCGGGCGCCTTGGACAGGCAGGACGCGAGCACCGCGGCGAGCGGGTCGGGCAGCCCGGGGATGCCGGGCACCGGTTCGGTGACGTGGCGGCGCAGCACCGCGCCGGGGTGTCCGCCGCCGAACGGCGTCCAGCCGGTGAGCAGTTCGTACAGGACGGTGGCCAGCGCGTACACGTCCACCGCGGCCGTCGGCTGCAGGCCCTCGATGATCTCGGGGGCCAGGTAGTCGGGCGTGCCGATGATCCGGGTGGCCCGGGTGCGGCGCGGCGCGTCGACCAGGCGCGCGATGCCGAAGTCGGTGAGTCGGGCCCGGGAGACCCCGCCCGAGGTGTCGATCAGGATGTTCTCGGGCTTGACGTCGCGGTGGATCACCCCTTCCGCGTGTGCGGCGGACAGGCCGTCGGCGACGTCGGCGACGATCGCGGCGGCCAGGCGCGGGGTGAGCACCCGTTCGCGCTCCAGCCGGGCCCGCAGGTCGGGGCCGATCACCAGGTCCATCACCAGGGCGAGGTCGGTGCCGTCGACGACCAGGTCGTGCACGCCCACGATGTTGGGGTGGTCGAGACTGGTCAGCGCGGTGCGCTCCTGTACGAAGCGGGCGACCAACACCTGGTCGGACGCGAGGTCTTCGCGCAGCAGCTTGATCGCGACGGGTCCCTCGGGGCCCTCGCCCTGCCAGACGGTCCCGCTGGCGCCGCGCCCGAGCACCTTCAGGGCGACGTATCGGCTACCGATCTTGCGTGCCAAAGCAGCTCCGTGGACCCAGCGAGCGTGGTGCTCACAGCGGACTTCCCCGACCGCACCCTACGCGGCCGGCCCCCGAATCCGGGGACCGTCGGACAGGACGGCGTGTACGAGGTCGTCCTCGACGCGGGCGACCGGGGGATGACTTCGCGTCAGTTCTTGCCGCCACCGCCGCTGCCGTCGCCCTTGTCGCCGCCGTCGTTGCCGGTGACGAAGTCCTTGACGTCGTCGTACCAGCCTCGAACGGTATCGAAGGTGTCGATCGCGGAGTTCACCCAGTCGTGCAGCGGGCTGAACCAGTAGACGGCGAACAGGACCGCGGCGATGATGACCAGCCGCAGCAGACAGCCGATGGTGCAGCCCACGCCGGGAATGCTGGTGAGCCGGAACCGCCGCCGGCGCGGCTCGCGTTCGCGGCGATCGCGCGGCTCGCGCTCCCTGGGCTCCTCCGGCTCGCGCACCGCGCGCGGTCGGCGTCGGGGCTCGCGTTCGGCCGCCTCGTCGCGGCGGTAGCGCGACGGGGGCGGTGGGGGCGGCGGCGGGCCGGGGTCGGCCTGCGCCGGCGGGCCGGGCCGGCTGTGCTGCACCGGCTCGGCGTAGGCGGGCGGCGGGTGGTGCGGGGCCTGCTGCGCCGGTTGTGGCCGTGTGGGCGGCGGTTGCTGCGGTTGCGGGTAGCCGGGCGGCTGCGTGCTCATCACCCGGGTGGCGTTCGGCGACGCGGGCGGTGCCGGCGGCGTCGGCGGCGGAGTGGTCGGCGCGCTCGGGTAGCCGGCCCGGGTCTGCGGGAGCGCGCGGGTGGCGTCGGCGGCCCCGCCGCCGGCTCGGGCGCCGAACGCGCTCGCGGCCAGCACCTGTGCGATCGAGCCGTCGTCGGGCCGCGCGCCGGAGACCACGTCGGCGGCCATCCGCAACGCGCGGCCGAGGCCCGCCGCGTCGGGCCGCACCTCGGGTTGTTTGGCCAGGCAGCGCTCGGTGATCAGCCAGTAGGCGTCGGGCATTCCCGCCGGCCGCGCCGGCAGCTCGGTCAGGTGGTGGTGCAGCAGCGCGATCGGGTTGGTGTCGCGGAACGGCGGGTGTCCGGCGACCAGTTCGTAGAGCACCACGCCCGCCGCGTAGACGTCCACGGCGGGGGTGAGCGGGCGGCCCTCGGCGGTCTCCGGGGCCACGTAGCTGGGGGTGCCGACGAGTTCGTGGGTGCGGGTGAGCGCGGGCGAGTCGGCGAGCCGGGCGATGCCGAAGTCGGTCAGCATCGGGTAGAGCGAGTCGCCGTTGCGGGCCAGCATGATGTTGGCCGGTTTGAGGTCGCGGTGTATCACCCCGTCGGCGTGTGTCACGCTCAACGCGTCGCAGATCTGAGCCATCGTCAGCGCTGCGGGGGCGGCCGGGAGCGGGCCGTTCTCGCGCAGGTAGGTGCGCAGGTCGGGACCGTCGATCAGGTCCATCACGAGGGCGAGCGTCTCGCCCTCGACGACGAGGTCGCGCACGTGTACGAGGTTGGGGTGGCGCAGGTTGAGCAGCAGCGAGCGCTCGCGCAGGAAGCGGGTGACCACGTCCGGGTCGGTACCCAACTCCTCGCGCAGCACCTTGACCGCGACCACCTCGCCGGAGTCGCGCACGCTCGCGCGCCAGACGGTGCCACTGGCTCCGCGCCCCAGGGTCTCCTGGAGCAGATACTTGCTGCCGACCGGCCGGTCCACGCCGCTCCCCACTGTCCTGTCCGCCACCTGGGCGGTGGTGCCGGGTTGCCTCCCACCCTAGGTGGTACTCGGGTAGGGACGCATCGATCGCAGGTACGGTTCGGCCGCCGGGGTCGAACCTCGTCCGATCGGGTTCTCGGCGGATACTCGACACGGGGGTCGACGTCGTGGGGCGGCGCGGTGGGGGTCGGGGTCGCTCCCGTGTTCGGGCGATTCGCCGGCGACCCGGTCGTTTGCGGTCGAAATTCGGACAAGAACCTTCGTCCGTCCGGCCGTGGGCGACATGACGGTCGTGGGTGCGAGGATGCCTCTTGTTTTCTGCTCGGAGGAGGGAGGGCGCGCATGCAGATCCGGCTCACCGTGCACGGACCGCAGCGGACCGGACCGGGCGCCGACGTGCTCGTCACCGCGCCGTCCGGGACGACCTTCGCGGGGATCGCCGGCGCGCTGCGGACCGCCTCCGGTACCGACGGCCGGCGTTTTTGGGTGGGCGACGTGCGGCTGCGCGACGACACCCCCGTGGGCCGACCACCCCTGGTGGACGGCGCCCTGATCACCGTCGACGCGCTCGGCTCCCCCTCCCCCTCCGCCGGGTCCGCGCAACTGCGGGTGGTGGGCGGGCCGGACGCGGGTGGCGTGCACCTGCTGCACCAGGGCGGGGTACGGATCGGCCGCGCGCCCGAGGCCGAGGTGCGTCTGGGCGATCCGGACCTGTCCCGGCTGCACGCCGAACTGTGGATAGAGCCCGGTCGCATCCGGGTCGCCGACCTCGACTCGACCAACGGCACCACCGTGGACGGCATGCCGGTGGGACGCGAACCGGTCGACCTGCCGCCGGGATCGCTGCTGCGGGTCGGCGAGTCCACCCTGCAGACGTTCCTGCCCCAGCCCTACGGCTCGCCCGACGACGCCTCCGGCGCCCCGGCGCGGGCCGACGGCGCCGGCCACATCGAGGTCCGCCGGGTCGCCCGCGCGCAGTTGCCGGTGCCCGCCCGGGCCCGCTTCGAACTGCCCGAGGAGGCGCCCGGCCGGCGCCGGCCGTTCGCGCTGCGCCGCAAGGCGGGCGGCACCGAGCGGGAGACGATCGAGGCCGCGGCCCGCTCGGCGCTGCTCGACGAGGTGCGCTGGCGCCGCGACCAGTCGCCCGACCCGGCCACACTGCTGCTCGACGCGCTGGCCACCGGCGAGCCGGGTCCGGCGGGCCGGATCTGGGAGCGCGCGGCCGGCCACCCGGAGGCGCTGAGCGTGCGCCTGGGAGTGGGCGACCTGCCGTCGCGGGTGACCCTGGTGGAGCCGCCGGCCTCGGCCGTCGACGGCGCGGAGCGCACGCTGACCGCGTTCTCGGTACCGGTCACCGTCTCGATCAAGGACACCGTCCTCGGCCTGGCCGGACCGCGGCTTCGGCTGCTCGGTCTGGCCCGCTCGGTGGTCGCCCAACTCGCCGGGCTGCACGGACCGCAGGACGTCGAACTGGTCGTGCTGTGTGCCGACGCCGCCACCGCCGCCGACTGGTCCTGGGCCCGCTGGTTGCCGCATCTGCGGCCGGGCGAGGGCCAGGACTGCCGACTCCTGGTCGGCCTGGGCCCGGAGCAGGTGCTGGCCCGCGCCGGCGAACTGCTCGATCGCGTCGACACCGCCGAGCGGGTGCCGGCCCGGCGCACCGTGGTCGTGCTCGACGGCGCCGGCCGACTGGCCGCCCGGCCGGAGATCGTCCGGCTCCTGGTCGAGGGTCCCGCGGCCGGCGTTCACGCGCTGTGCCTGGACGAGCGGGCCGAGGACCTGCCGGCGCAGTGCTCGGCGGTGGCCCACGTCACCGGCGAGGTGGGCACCCGGATCGACCTGCTCGGACCGGGCACCCGCCGCTTGACCGACGTGGTCGCCGACGCGGTGTCCTCCGCCTGGGCGGACCGCTTCGCCCGCGCGCTGGCCCCGCTGCGCGAGGCCACCCGCCGGGTCACCTCGCCGCTGCCCGAGTCGGTGCGCCTGCTCGACCTGCTCAACCTGGACCTGCTCACCCCCGCCAAGCTGCTCGCGGGCTGGCGCGAGGCGGGCCACTCGCCGCGCGCGGTGCTCGGCTCGGACGCGCGCGGGGCGATCACCGTCGACCTGTCCACCGAGGGTCCGCACGTGGTGATCGGCGGGGCCGCCCGCTCGGGCCGCTCCGAGCTGCTGGCCTCCGTGTTGTGCTCGCTCGCGGTGGCGAACCGGCCCGACGAGTTGGCCATCGCGCTGGTCCGGGGTCCGGAGGGGCTGTCCGATCTGCCGCACGTGGTGGGCTCGCCCGCCGACGTCTCGGCCACGGGCGACGCGATCGCCGCCGTGCGCGACGAGTTGGACCGCCGCGAGGGACTGCTGCGCGGCACCTCGTTCGAGGCGTACCGGGCGGGCCCCGACGGGGCGCTGCCCCGCCTCGTGGTGGCGGTGGACGACATAGACCTGTTGGCCGAGACCTACCCGGGGTGCGTCAAGGGCCTCGCCGACGTGGCCCACCGCGGCGGCGCGCACGGCGTACACCTGCTGGTGACCACGGGCCGGCCCGCCCGGAGCCTGGAGATCGAGGCCGCGGCGGGCGCCGAACTGCGGATCGCCCTGCGCGTGGACGATCCGCAGTCCTCCCGCGTGCTGATCGACGTCGAGGACGCGGCAGGCGTGGACGAGGACTACCCGGGCCGGGGTTTCGTGCGCGGCCGCGACGGCGCGGTGATCCCCTTCCAGGGCGGCCGGGTGACCGGCCGGATGCCGCGCACGGCCACGCTGCGACCCACCGTCGTCCGCCAGGAGTGGCAGGAGATGGGCAACCGCCTGGCCCGCCGCCCCACCCCGGTCGGCGGCGGCAACGGCCCCACCGACCTGGCCCTGCTCACCGGCGCGGTCCGCCGCGCCGCCGAACAACTGGGCACCCCACTGCAATCGCGCCTATGGCCCAGGGCCCCTTTGCACCTGACCCAAAAGGCCCGGTAGCCCAACCCCGGCAGCCACCAAGCCCAACAGGCCGAAGCGCCGCCCCGAACGCGGTGGTCCCGAAGCCCGAACACCAAGCGCAACGGGCGGGTACACCCCACCCGAGCCAACCGACTACAAGGGCAACCCGGGCGCCGGAAACCGCCCCAGGAACTCCCGCACCTCACCCCGCACGCGAGCCTCCTCGTCCTCCGATCCCCCGACCACCCGATCGATCCACCCCGCGACCAACGCCATGTCGTCCTCCCCCACGCCGCGCGACGTCAGCGCCGGCGTCCCCAACCGGATCCCCGAAGGATCGAACGGCGACCGGGTGTCGAACGGCACCGTGTTGTAGTTGACCACGATCCCCGCTCGATCCAGCGCCCGCGCCGCGACCTTGCCCGGCACCGCGCGCCGCGTCAGGTCCACCAAGAGCAGGTGCGTGTCCGTCCCGCCCGACACCAACTCGAAGCCGCGCGCGGCCAGTTCCTCCCCCAGTCGCTTCGCGTTCGCCACCACCTGGCGCGCATAGGCCCGGAAGTCCTCCGTCGCCGCCTCGCGCAGCGCGACCGCGATCGCCGCCGTGGTGTGGTTGTGCGGGCCCCCTTGCAGGCCCGGGAAGACCGCCTTGTCGATCGCCTTGGCATGCTCGGCGCGGCACATCAGCATCGCCCCGCGCGGGCCACGCAGCGTCTTGTGCGTGGTCGTGGACACCACGTCCACGTGCGGGACCGGCGAGGGGTGCACCCCGGCCGCGATCAGCCCGGCGATGTGCGCCACGTCCGCGACCAGGATCGCGTCCACCTCGCGGGCGATCTCCGCGAACGCGGCGAAGTCCACCGTGCGCGGCACGGCCGTACCACCGCAGAAGATCAGCCTCGGCCGCTCCCGCAGGGCCACGTCGCGCACCTCGTCGAGGTCGGTGCGCCCGGTGTCCGCGCGCACCCCGTAGCGCACGCCCCGGAACCACGTCCCGGTCGCGGACACGCCCCAGCCGTGGGTGAGGTGTCCGCCGCTCGGCAGCGCCATGCCCAGCACCGTGTCACCGGGCCGGGCGAAGGCGAGGTAGACCGCGAGGTTGGCCGGCGAGCCCGAGTAGGGCTGCACGTTGGCGTGGTCCACGCCGAACAGCGACTTCGCCCGCTCGCGCGCGATGTTCTCGATCGGGTCGACGTTTTGCTGGCCTTCGTAGTAGCGCCGGCCGGGATATCCCTCGGAATACTTGTTGGTGAGCACCGTCCCGGTCGCCTCCAACACGGCGGCCGAGACGTAGTTCTCACTCGGGATCAGCCGCAGCGTGTCCTGCTGCAGCACCTCCTCGGCCCGCACGAGCGACGCGATCTCCGGGTCGGTACGGCCGAGTTCGACATGACGGTCCATCATTCCTCCGGCTCGGTTCACAGCTGAATGTGAGCCGGGTGCCCAGGCGGACGACACCTCGTCGGCGGAACCGCCGCTCCCCCGTGGTCATTCCACGTGTACGCCAGTCGCGGCACGGTCAGCATACGGAGCGCGACCGGCATCCGTCTCCCCATCACGCACTGATGATCGAAAGTCACGAATAAGGCTCGTTGCGCGGGGCAGGGCTTGTGGCGAACGCCACACCAGGCGTACGACAGGACATCGGAAGGCGACATCTGTCCACCCTCGGGGGAAATTCGTGGCGGAAGTGGTTCTGGATGGGGTCGGAAAGGTTTACACCGACGGCACGAGAGCGGTCACCTCGCTCGATCTGACCGTTGCGGACGGAGAGTTCCTGGTATTGGTCGGTCCGTCCGGATGTGGCAAGACCACCGCGTTACGCATGGTGGCCGGCCTGGAGGAGATCAGCGAGGGCACGGTCAGCATCGGGGACCGGGTGGTCAACCGGATCCCCTCGCGGGATCGGGACGTGGCGATGGTGTTCCAGAGCTACGCCCTGTATCCGCACCTGAACGTGCGGGACAACATCGGATTCGGGCTCCGATTGCGGAAATTGCCCAAGGCGGAGATCCGCGAGCGGGTCGACCGGGCGGCACGGACGCTGGGTCTGGCCGAGCACCTGGGCCGCAAACCGCGCCAACTCTCCGGCGGACAGCGGCAACGGGTGGCGATGGGCCGGGCGATCGTCCGTGAGCCCCAGGCGTTCCTGATGGACGAACCGCTGTCCAATCTCGACGCGAAGCTACGCGTGCAGATGCGCGCCCAGATCGCCCGGCTGACCCGCGAACTCGGCGTCACCACGCTGTATGTGACGCACGATCAGACCGAGGCGATGACCCTCGGCGATCGGGTCGCGGTGATGAAGAAGGGCGTGCTCCAGCAGGTCGCGCCACCCCAGGAGTTGTACGACCACCCGGTCAACCTGTTCGTGGCCGGCTTCATCGGCTCGCCCGCGATGAACCTGCTCACCGGCGGGCTGACCCGCGACAAGGCGGGCGACTTCGCGGTGGACGTGGGCAGTCAGCGGTTGTCCGTGCCTGCCGAGGTGCTCGCCGCCCGGCCGGCGCTGGCCGGATACACCGGGCGTTCGTTGATCGTCGGCATCCGGCCCGAGGACCTGCACGACGCCGCCCTGGAGGGCGCCGAGCCCGCGCCGGGCGCGGTGTTGCGGGCCGAGGCCGACCTGGTCGAGGCGATGGGTTCCGAGGTGCTGGTCCATGTGAGCCTCGACGCGCCGCCGGCGGTGACCGAGGACGTCCAGGAACTGGCGCGCGACGTCGGCGCGGAGGAGCAGGTGCCCGATCCGGACGCGGCGCACTCCGAACTCGTGGCCCGCTTCGGCCCGCGCACCCGCGCCCGCGAGGGCGCCGGCGTGGTGATGCGGGTGGCGACCGACCGGCTGCACTTCTTCGACCCGGAGACGGGTCTGTCCATTACGGAGGATGCGTGAAGCGGCTTGTGGGCGCCTTGGCGGTCGCCTCGATGCTCGCCATGGGTCTCGCGGCCTGCAGCGACGACGGCGACGGCAAGGACAAGAAGAGCGACTCGACGCCGAGCGGCGGCGGTGCGCCGGTACCCCGGCTGGACGGCACCACGGTGAGCGTCGCGGCGGTGTGGACCGGTGACGAACAGGCCGCGTTCAAGAAGGTGCTCGCCGACTTCGAGAAGCGTACGGGGGCCAAGACCGAGTTCATCCCCACCGGTGACAGCGCCTCCACGTTCCTGGGTCAGCGGGTCGAGGGCAACGCGCCGCCGGACGTGGCGTTCCTGGCCCAGCCGGGCGTACTCCAGCAGTTCGCGCAAAAGGGCTGGATCAAGCCGCTCGCGCCCGACGTGCAGCAGACCGTGCAGGCCAACTTCTCCGGCCAGTGGCAAAAGCTCGGCTCCTACCAGGACAAGCTCTACGGCGTGTACTACAAGGGCGCCAACAAGTCGCTGATCTGGTACAACGCCAAGGTCTACGAGAACGCCGGCGCGACCGAGGCGAAGACCTGGGACGACCTGCTCAAGAACGCGGGCCTGATCTCCGACTCGGGCACACCGCCGTTCGCGATCGGCGGCGCCGACGGCTGGGTGCTCACCGACTGGTTCGAGAACATCTACCTGAGCCAGGCGGGCCCGGAGAAGTACGACCAACTGGCCAAGCACAAGATCCCGTGGACCGACCCCTCGGTGAAGACCGCCCTGGAGACGCTGGCCCAGGTCTTCGGCAAGAGCGACTGGTTCCCCGGCGGCTCCGGCGGCGTGCTCCAGACCGAGTTCCCCGCGTCCGTACCGCAGGCGTTCGGCGACCCGGCGAAGGCGGGCATGATCGCGGGCGGCGACTTCATCGGCACCAACATCATCAAGGACACCAAGGCCAAGATCGGCACCGACGCGAAGTTCTTCGGCTTCCCCGCGGTCGGCACCGGCAAGGCGCCGGTGGTCACCGGCGGCGACGTGGCGGTGGCGATGAAGGACTCCCCCGGCGCCCAGGCGCTGCTGAAGTACCTGGCCTCGCCGGACGCGGCCAAGGTGTGGGCGGAGCAGGGCGGTTACCTCTCGCCGAACAAGAACCTGGACTTCGCGGCCTATCGCGACGACACCACGCGCGGGATCGCGAAGAACCTGATCGCGGCGGGCGAGGACTTCCGCTTCGACCTCTCCGACCAGGCGCCTGCGGCCTTCGGCGGCACCAAGGGCGAAGGCGAGTGGCGCGACCTCCAGGACTTCCTGCGCAATCCCTCCGATGTCGCGGGGGCGCAGGCCAAGCTGGAGGCGGACGCCGCCAAGGCCTACTCGGCCGGGTGATCGACGGCCATGAGTGACAAGGCACCCGCACAGGTCGCGGTGCCCGAGAAGACAAAGCCGACGCCCGCGCGCACCCCGCGCGGGCTCGGTTCGGGCACCCTGCTCGGCTGGCTGTTCCTGCTGCCGGCCGTCGTCATGCTCGCCGTCCTGGTCGCCTATCCGATCGTGTGGTCGCTGATCCGCAGCCTGTTCGGCGCGGACGGCTGGTCGGACTTCGTGGGCATCGACAACTACAAGGAACTGTTCACCGACGACAACACGTTCACCGCGCTGAAGAACAACCTGATCTGGGTCCTGGTGGTGCCCGCCGCGGTCACCGCGCTCGGCCTGGTCTTCGCGGTGCTCACCGAACGCGTGCGCTTCGCCACCGCGTTCAAGCTGATCGTGTTCATGCCGATGGCGGTGTCCATGCTGGCCGCCGGCATCACCTTCCGGCTGGTGTACGACCGCGACCCGGACCAGGGCGTGGCCAACGCGGTGATGACCGGCGTGCACGACATGTTCAGCGAGGGCGCGCCGTATCCGGGCGCCCGCCCGCGCAACGACGCCGTACTCGCCCCCCAGGGCGGCGGCTTCCTCACCAAGGCCGGCACCGCGGCCGACGGCACCGCGCTGCTGCCGCTGGTGGCGCTGCCCGCGGACAAGATCCCCGGCGACGCGCGAAACGCCCGGCCCGGCGTGCCGCCCGCCGGCGGCCTGGGCGGCGTGGTCTGGGTCGACTTCAGCAAGGGCAACGCCGGCAAACCCGGCGTGGTCGACCCGGGTGAGAAGGGGCTGCCGGGCGTGAAGGTGGAGGCGGTCCGGGGCGGACACACCGTCGCGAGCACCACCACCGGCAAGGACGGCTCGTTCACCCTGCCCGCGTCCGCCGCCAAGGACGGCCCGGTGCAACTGCGCCTGGCCGCGTCCAACTTCGCCAAGTCGTTCGCCGGTTACGACTGGCTCGGGCCGAACCTGATCACCGCCGCGATCATCGGCGCCTACATCTGGATGTGGGCCGGCTTCGCGATGGTGCTGATCGCCGCGGGCCTGGCCGCGATCCCCCGGGACGCGCTGGAGGCGGCCCGGGTGGACGGCGCGACCGAGTGGCAGGTCTTTCGCCGGGTCACCATCCCGCTGCTCGCGCCGGTGCTCGTGGTGGTGATGGTCACCCTGGTGATCAACGTGCTGAAGATCTTCGACCTGGTGTACATCATCTCGCTGGGCTCGTCGCAGAAGGAGGCCAACGTCCTGGCCCTGCAGATGTACATCGCCTCCTTCGGCGGCGGCAACAACCAGGGCCTGGGCAGTGCCATCGGCATCCTGCTGTTCCTGCTGGTGCTGCCGGCGATGTTGTTCAACATCCGTCGCTTCCGAAGGGAGAACCGGTGAGCGCGCCCGCGGCCCCCGACCTGACGAAGCCCTCCCCGCCGCCACGACCGGAGATGGGGATCAAGCGCGGCCTCGCCTCGCGGATCGTCGGCCGCACCGGCGGCGGCCTGGCGGCGGTCCTGCTGGCGCTGATCGCGCTGTTCTGGCTGATGCCCACGTTCGGCCTGCTGGTGTCCTCGCTGCGCGATCCGCAGGAGATGAGCAAGTCCGGCTGGTGGAAGGTGCTCGGCAAGCCAAGCGACCTGACCTTCTCGAACTACGACAAGCTGCTCGACAACAAGGACATGACCCGGGCGTTCTTCAACACGATCTGGATCACCGTGCCCAGCACGCTCCTGGTGATCCTGATCGGCTCGCTCGCCGCCTACGCCTTCGCCTGGCTGGAATTCCCCGGTCGGGACTGGCTGTTCCTGGTCGTGGTCGGGCTGCTCGTGGTGCCGGTGCAGGTGGCGCTGATCCCGATCTCGAAGTTGTACGGGGACACCGGTCTGTTCGGCACGATCACCGGCGTGGTGCTCTTCCACGTCGCGTTCGGCCTGCCGTTCGCGGTGTTCCTGCTCCGCAACTACTTCGCGGGCATCCCCCGCGATCTGCTGGAGGCCGCGCGGATGGACGGCGGTACGGACCTGACCATCTTCTTCCGGGTCATCCTGCCGCTGGGGCTGCCCGCGATCGCCTCGCTCGGCATCTTCCAGTTCCTGTGGGTGTGGAACGACATGCTGATCGCGCTGATCTACGCGGACACCGAATCGGCGCCGCTGACGGTGGCCCTGCAGTCGCAGTCCCGGGCGTTCGGCGCCAACATCGACGTGCTGGCCCCCGGAGCGTTCCTGTCGCTGATCGTCCCGGTGCTCGTGTTCTTCGGCTTCCAGCGCTACTTCGTGCAGGGCGTGATGGCGGGCGCCGTGAAGTAGTCGACCGGTGGGCAACGGCCGCGGGGCGGTCCGGGAACATCCGGGCAACCGCCTCGCGGCCTCGGCGTTTCGTGCCGGACTCGTTACGGATACCGCCGTCGGGAACGCGATTCCGTGTGGCATCGTCCGAAGGCGTAGGGTGCCACCCCTGTTGCGAAACCGGTTCGGGGGCGCATCAAACGGGGGGCAAACGTCATTTCGGGGGAACAATGAGGGGAAGTCGTCGGATCGGTTTTCTCCGCACGCTGCTGATCGCGTTGGCCGTCGAGACACTGCTGATGAGCGCGGGCGCGGGCACCTTGGCGGTGATGTCGTTCGCGGTGCGCGACGACCGCAAGAGCCTGGAGGGGCTCGGTGATCTGCTGCTGATCGCGTCGGTGTTGTGCGCGGGCATCGCCGTGATGTGCGGTTTCGGCGTGGTCGGGGTGCGCGACGCGCTGCGGCGCGGCACCGGCGCGCTGGGACGCGCGGCCGCGGTGGGCCTGATCCACGTGTTCGTCGCGCTGGTGGCGATACTGATGGCCTGTCCGACGTGGTCGATCCTGGTGGCCGGGGTGCCGGCGGTGGTCTACCTGCCGTGCTGGTGGGCCGTGCGCGAGCGCAGCCGACACGAACTGCTCATGCTCGAACCGTAGAAGACGCGCGGAACACCGCACCGCAGGCCGCCGGCCCGGAACCCCTGGGGGTTCCGGGCCGGCGGTCGTTCGCGTCGATCAGCTCTTGGCGCCCGTGCGCAGCAGCGTACGGATCACCCGCATGGCGACCGACAGCGTCGCCAGGTCGTAGCTCTCCGCCTCCTGCAACTCCTCCAGCGTGGACCGCGCCCGCACCAGGACCGGCGCGTTCTTGTGCTCCCACGCCTTGAACCGCAGCTCCGGGGTGTCCTCCGGCTCGCCGGAGGCGAGCACGTCGGCGGTGAGCCCGGCCTGCGCCGCGTACAGGTCCTCGCGCAGCGAGGCCCGCGCCATCGACTTCCACCGGTCGCTGCGCGGCAGTTCGATGATGCGGTCGAGCAGGTGCGCGATCGGCAGCCGGTCGGCGATGTCGAAGTACACCTGGGCGACGTCGACCACGCCGCGATCGGATTCGGTCGCCACCTCGACGATGTCCAGGGCCGCGTACGCCGAGGACATCCCGGCCACCGCGGTGGCCAGTTCGGTGGGCACGCCCGCCGCGGTGAACTGCTCGTACAGCCCGTCCATCCAGGCCAGGTCCGAGCCGCGCAGCACCTTGGGCAGGTGTGCGATCACCTCGGCCACGCCGTCGCGGAACAGCTCCACCTGCGCGGCGATGTCGATCTCGCGCCGGCTGCCCAGGAACCAGCGGGTGGCCCGCTCGATCAGCCGCCGGCTGTGCAGCCGCAGGGTGGTCTGCATCTCGGCCGGGACCTTGTTGTCCAATGCCGCGATGGCGCCCATGATCCGGTCCGCGCCGAAGATCTCGCGCGCGGTGATGTGCGCCCGGGCAACCTCCTCCGCCGAGGCGCCGGTCTCCTCGCGCATGCGGAACATGAACGTGATGCCCGCGAGGTTGACCACCTCGTTCACCACGACGGTGGTGATGATGTCCCGGCGCAGCGGGTGCCGGTCCATCTGCTCGACGAACCGCGCCCGCAGCGCGCTCGGGAAGTAGCGGTACAACTCCCGGGCCAGGAACGGGTCGTCGGGCAGGTCGGAGGCGATCAGGTCCTGGGCCATCACGATCTTCGTGTAGGCCAGGAGCACGGCCAGTTCGGGCTGGGTCAGCGCCTGCCCGTTCTGTTGCCGCTCGCGCAGTTGACGATCCGTCGGCAGGAACTCGATCTCCCGGTCGAGGTGCCCGTCGCGGACCATCCGGCGCATGTAGCGCATGTGCACGTGCAGCAGGCTGGACGCCTGTGCCACCGCGTTGGCCAGCGCCCAGTTCTGGCCGTAGTTGGCGGCCAGGACCAGCCGGCCGACCTCGTCGGTCATCTGCGCGAGCAGTTGGTTGCGCTGCTTGCCGGTCATGTCGCCGGCCGCGGTGACCTGGTTGAGCAGGATCTTGATGTTCACCTCGTGGTCCGAGGTGTCCACGCCCGCCGAGTTGTCGATCGCGTCGGTGTTGATCCGCCCGCCCGCGAGCGCGAACTCGACCCGGCCCAGCTGGGTGCAGCCCAGGTTGCCGCCCTCGCCGACGACCTTGACCCGCAGGTCGGCGCCGTTGACCCGGATGGCGTCGTTGGCCTTGTCGCCGACGTCGGCGTGCGACTCGCCGCTCGACTTGATGTAGGTGCCGATGCCGCCGTTCCAGAACAGGTCCGCGGGGGCCTGCAGGATCGCCTTCATCAGTTCGGCCGGGGTGAGCCGGACGAGCCCGTCGCGCAGTCCGAGGGCCTGGCGCACCTGCGCGCTGATCGGCACCGACTTCGCGGTGCGCGGGTACACACCGCCGCCGGCCGAGATCAGGCTCGTGTCGTAGTCCGCCCACGAGCTGCGCGGCAGGTCGAACAACCGGCGGCGCTCGGCGAAGGAGGCCGCCGCCTCCGGGTTCGGGTCCAGGAAGATGTGCCGGTGGTCGAACGCGGCGATCAGCCGGATGTGCTCGGAGAGCAGCATGCCGTTGCCGAACACGTCGCCGGACATGTCGCCGATGCCGACGACGGTGAAGTCCTCGGTCTGCGTGTCGTGGCCCAGCTCGCGGAAGTGCCGCTTGACCGACTCCCACGCGCCGCGGGCGGTGATGCCCATGCCCTTGTGGTCGTAGCCGGCCGAGCCGCCGGAGGCGAACGCGTCGCCGAGCCAGAACCCGTACGACTCGGCCACCGCGTTGGCGATGTCGGAGAACGTCGCGGTGCCCTTGTCGGCGGCCACCACCAGGTAGGTGTCGTCGCCGTCGTGGCGCACCACGTCGGCCGGCGGCACGACCTCGCCGTCGACGAGGTTGTCGGTGATGTCGAGCAGGGCGCCGATGAAGGTGCGGTAGCAGGCGACGCCCTCGGCCAGCCAGGCCTCGCGGTCGCTCGGGTCGGGCAGTTGCTTGCAGACGAATCCGCCCTTGGCGCCGACCGGCACGATCACCGTGTTCTTGACCATCTGCGCCTTGACCAGGCCCAGGATCTCGGTGCGGAAGTCCTCGCGCCGGTCGGACCAGCGCAGCCCGCCGCGCGCGACCGCGCCGAAGCGCAGGTGCACGCCCTCGACCCGGGGCGAGTAGACGAAGATCTCGAACCGGGGCCGCGGCGCCGGCAGGTCCGGGATCTCCTGCGGGTCGAACTTCAGCGAGAGGTAGTCGTGCGCCTCGCCGTCCTCGCGGTGCTGGAAGAAGTTGGTCCGCAAGGTGGCCTTGATCATCGCCAGGAAGGAACGCAGGATGCGGTCCTCGTCCAGGCTGGCGACCTGGTCGAGCGCACCCTCGATGGCCTCCACGATGCCGTCCACCAACTCGGTGCCGGCCTGCTGGTGGCCGGGCGAGAAGCGGGCCTCGAACAGGTTCACCAGGAGTCGGGTGGTGTGCGGGTTGGAGACGAGGACGCCCTCGATGTAGTCCTGCCCGAACGTGACCCCGGCCTGCCGCTGGTACTTGGCGTAGGCGCGCAGCACCATCGCCTGGCGCCAGGTCAGCCCGGCCCGGAAGACCAGCGCGTTGAACCCGTCGTTCTCCGCGCGCCCGGTCCAGGTCGCCGAGAACGCGTCCTGGAACAGCTCCTTGACGTCCTCGGGCTGCCCGTACATCGCCGAGGCGTCGTAGCGCAGACCGAAGTCGTACACCCACGCCACGGTGCCGTCGGCGCGGTGCAGTTCGTAGGGCCGCTCGTCGACGACCTCCAGACCCATCCGCTGCAGGATCGGCAACACCTCGGACAGCGAGACGTAGTCGCCGATGCGGTAGATCTTGAAGCGCCGCTCGCCCGGCAGTGCTCCTATCGGCTCGTACAGGTGGAGCGTGAAGTCCGCCTCGGGGGTCAGTTCCTCGACCCGCTTGAGGTCGGCGACCGCGGTCCGGGGCGGGAAGTCCGACTTGTACCCCTCGCCGAACGCGTGCGCGTAGCGGCGGGACAGTTCGGACGCGCTCTCCTCGCCGCATTCGGCGACGAGGGCCTCGCCGAAGTCGTCGATCCAGGAGCGGGTGGCCTCGGAGAGCAGGCGCTCGATGTAGTCCACGTCCGGGTCGCCGAGTTCGGCGCCGGTGGGCACGCGCACGGTGAAGTGCAGGCGGGCGAGCACGGACTCGGTGTTGCGCGCGGTGTAGTCGACGACGGAGCCGGCCAGCTCGGCGAGCAGGATGTCCTGCATCTTGAGCCGGATCTCGGTGGTGTACCGGTCGCGCGGCAGGTAGACCAGGGCCGAGTAGAACCGGCCGTACTCGTCCTTGCGCAGGAACAGCCGCAACCGGCGCCGCTCCTGGAGGTAGAGCACGCTGATCACGATGTCGTGCAGTTCGTCGACGGCGATCTGGAACAGGTCGTCGCGCGGGTACGTCTCCAGGATCTGCAGCAGGTCCCGGCCGTCGTGGCTGACCGGCGGGAAGCCGGCCTTGTCCAGCACCGCGTGCACCTTGCGGCGCACCACGGGGATGCGCTGCACGCTGTCGGTGTAGGCGGCGGAGCTGAACAGCCCCAGGAAGCGCCGCTCGCCGATCACGTTGCCGGCCGCGTCGAACTTCTTCACGCCGATGTAGTCGAGGTAGGCCGAGCGGTGCACGGTGGCCCGCGAGTTGGCCTTGGTCAGGATCAGCAACTGTTTCTCCCGGGCCTTGGCCCGGGCCCGGGTGGACAGTCGGCTGAAGGACGCCGACAGGTCCTGGTCGGCGCGCAGGATGCCGAGCCCGGTGCCGGGCACCGCGCGCAGCACGTCCTCGTCGTTTTCGCAGACCAGGTCGTATTCGCGGTATCCCAGGAAGGTGAAGTGGTCCTCGGAGAGCCAGCGCAGCAGCTCCCACGCCTCGCCGATCTCCTCCTCCGGCAGCGTCGCCGGCGGGTCGTTGGCGAGTTCGTCGGCCAGCCGCAGCGACGTGTCGCGCATCTTGGCCCAGTCCTCGACCACCTCGCGCACGTCGCTGACGATCCGCTGCAACCCGCTCTCCACCGCGCGCAGGTCCTCGCGGTCGGTTTCGCGGTCGATCTCGATGTGCATCCAGGACTCGACGAGCGCGTCCTCGGGCACACCGTGTGCGTCGGTGGTGTCCACGATCTCCAACAGTTCGCCGGCGATGGTGCGCCTGACGATCAACTGGGGGTGGATCACCACGTGGATGCTGCGTTCCTGGCGGGAGAGTTCGTTGGTGACCGAGTCCACCAGGAAGGGCATGTCGTCGGTGACCACCTCGACCACGGTGTGCCCCGACGCCCACCCGTTCTCCTCCACCGTGGGTGTGTACGCCCGGACCCGTGCGGTGCCCTGGGGGCGCTCCGCCGCGAGTCGACAGTGCGAGATCGCCGCACCGTATACGTCGACCGGGTCGCGGTCGATCAGGTCGTCGGGTGCGGTGTGCCGGTAATAGCGGGACAGGAGGACATCGAGGTCCACCCGGTTCGGGCCCTCGGGCCCGCCGCCTCCGTGCTGTGACGATGCCGCCCGTGCCGCGTCCGCCGCTCGGGCGAGAAGCTCCGCCTTCGCCTCGTCCAGCTTGCTCTGCATGATGCTGCCGCTCCTGTCGCGCGCCGTTGCGTGACCATTGCCGTCCCCGGGCGTGCCCGGCCGTGTACTGCCGGTACCCGCTTTGTCGCGAGTACCTGTTTCAGGCGACGTCGGCGCGTCGGTGGTGGTTCCGGGACTCCGTCGTCTCGGCCCGCGACCCGCACGGCGTCGCCGCATCGTCAGGCTACTCGCGTGGTCCTCGGCCGCCGAGAGGGGATCTCGGATCACCCTGTAAGTAATTTTCGGTTATGCCCGGACACCCCGTAGCACTCTCGCCCTGAGCCCCCGGGTTCCGAAGCGCCGGCGATTGCCCATTGCCCCGGGACGGACGCTCGGGGCACCTTGGGTGCGGGAGCAACGACGCAACGCGGGCGGACGAACTCGGTGGGGAGACGATCGTCATGGCCAAGAAGGTGCTGTTGATCACGGGCGACGCGGCGGAATCGCTCGAGGTGCTCTACCCGTACCAGCGGCTGCGCGAGGAGGGCTACGACGTACACGTGGCCGGGCCCTCGCGCAAGAAGCTCAACTTCGTCGTGCACGACTTCGTCGACGGCTACGACACGTTCACCGAGAAGCCCGGCTACACGTGGCCGGCCGACTTCGCCTTCGTGGAGGTGCGGCCGGAGAACTACGTGGCGCTGGTGCTGCCGGGCGGCCGGGCTCCGGAGTACCTGCGCAACAACCCGGTGGTGCAGCGCATCGTGCGGCACTTCTTCACGGCCGAGAAGCCGGTCGCGCAGATCTGCCACGGCCCGCTGGTCAGCGCCGCCGCGGGGGTGCTGAACGGGCGCCGCACCGCCGCCTACCCGGCGATCGCGCCCGACGTACGGGCGGCGGGCGCCACCTGGGTGGACGGCGAGGCGGTGGTCGACGGCACCCTGGTCTCCGCCCGCGGCTGGGTCGACCACCCGGCCTGGATGCGCGAGTTCGTCCAGGTCCTGCGCGCCAAGGCACCGGCCTGAGCCCGACCGCTCAGCCCATGTGCGGATAGCGGTAGTCGGTCGGCGGGTCGAACGTCTCCTTGATCGTGCGGGTGCTGGTCCAGCGCATCAGGTTCTGCATCGCGCCGGCCTTGTCGTTGGTGCCGGACGCCCGCGCGCCGCCGAACGGCTGCTGCCCCACCACCGCGCCGGTGGGCTTGTCGTTGAGGTAGAAGTTGCCCGCCGCGAAGCGCAGGAAGTCGGTGCCCTGCGCCAGCGCGCGCCGATCGCGGGCGATCACCGAGCCGGTGAGCGCGTACGGCGCGGCCGACTCCATCTGCCGCAGCATCGTGTCCCAGTCGCGGTCCTCGTACACGTGCACGCCCAGGAACGGCCCGAAGTACTCGGTGGTGAACACCTCGTCCCACGGATCCTCGGCGAGCACCACGGTGGGCCGCACGAACCAGCCCACCGCGTCGTCGTAGGTCCCGCCCGCGAGCACCCGCAGACCGTCGGTGGCGTGCGCCCGGTCGATCGCCGCCTTGAGCTTGGCGAACGCGCGCTCGTCGATCACCGCGCCCATGAAGTGGCTCAGATCGGTCACGTCGCCCATCGACAACCCGTCCACCTCGGCCAGGAACGCGTCCCGGAACTCGCTCTCCCAGATCGAGCGCGGGATGTAGGCGCGCGAGGCGGCCGAACACTTCTGGCCCTGGTACTCGAACGCGCCGCGCACCAGCACCGTGCGCAACACGTCGTGGTCGGCGCTGGGATGCGCGACCACGAAGTCCTTGCCGCCGGTCTCGCCGACGATCCTGGGGTAGCCGTGGTAGGCGTCGAGGTTGTCGGCGATGCCCCGCCACAGGCGCTTGAAGGTCGCCGTCGACCCGGTGAAGTGCAGCCCCGCGAAGTCCGGGTCGGCCAGCGCCACGTCGGAGACCGCCACACCGTCGCCGTGCAGCAGGTTGATCACCCCCGGCGGCAGACCCGCCGCCTCCAACAGCCGCATCAGGTGGTGCGCGGCCAGCGCCTGCGTGGGCGAGGGCTTCCACAACACCACGTTGCCCATCAGCGCGGGCGCGGTCGGCAGGTTGCCCGCGATGGCGGTGAAGTTGAACGGGGTGACCGCGTACACGAAGCCTTCCAGCGGCCGGTGGTCCAGCCGGTTCCACACCCCGGGGGAACTGATCGGCTGCTCGGCCAGGATCCGCCGGGCGAAATCGACGTTGAACCGCCAGAAGTCGATCAGTTCGCACGGCGCGTCGATCTCCGCCTGCTGCGCCGTCTTGCCCTGACCGAGCATGGTCGCGGCGGCGATGGTCTCGCGCCACGGCCCGGCGAGCAGGTCGGCCGCCTTGAGGAGGATCGCCGCCCGGTCGTCGAAGTCGAGCGCGCGCCACTGGGGCGCGGCCTCCTTCGCCGCGGTCAGCGCCGCCCGCGCGTCGTCGTGGGTCGCGTTGGCGAGGGTGCCCAGTTCGCCCGCGCGCCGATGCGGCTGGACGAGTTGCACCCGCTTGCCCGCGCCCATCCGGTGTTCGCCGCCGATGGTGTGCGGCAGGTCCACGGGTGCGGCCGACAACGCGGTGAGCCGCTCCCGCAGGCGGGCCCGCTCGGGGCTGCCCGGCGCGTAGCCGTGGACGGGTTCGTTGCTCGGCCGGGGCACCCGGGTCACAGCATCCATGGGTGCGCAATGCCCACGAACCGGACAATCGATGCGCGAGGGGGTCAGCGCACGTAGGTACGCGCGAGCTCGACCGCCTCGGCGAGCGAATCCACCACGGGCACCCCGACCCCCTCCAGGCCGGCCCGCGCGTGCGAACCGCCCGCGTACAGCACCACCCGCGCGCCCACGTGCAGCGCGGCCGCCGCGTCGTCGGCGGCGTCGCCGATGAGCACCACGTCGGCCGGGTCCCGCTCCAGCGCGGCCAGGTGCCGCACCAGATGCTCGGCCTTGCCCCCGCCCGGCGGACCCACCCGCCCGTCCACGCGGACGAAGCGCTCCTCGATCCCGAACCGGCGCACGAACGGCATCAGCGCCTCGTGCGCGGTCAGCGACAGCAGCGACTGGGTACCGCCCTCGCGCTGCCAGGCGTGCAGCAGCTCGTCCGCGCCGACGGCGAGCTCGCAGCGCGCGCTGTGCACGGTGTAGACCTCCTGGAAGGCCTGGTCGAGACGGATCCACTCGGCCGCGTCCGGGACCCGGCCGACGACCTTCTCGTAGAACTTCGGCACCGGCACGCAGTAGAGCTCCCGATAACGCTCCAGCGTCATCGGCGGCAGTCCGATCAGCGCGAACGAGGCGTTGGTGGCCTCGATGATCGCGTCCAAGTCGTGGAACAGGGTGCTGTTCCAGTCCCATACCAGGTGCGGATTCCGATTCGTCATGGACCTTGATTGTGCCCTGCCGGCCGTCACAGCAGATCGGCCAGCTCCTGTGTCGCGAACCACAGCAGCTCGTGCTCCTCGGCGGCCTCGATCAGCTCGTCGGTGAGCCCGCCCGCCAGCGCCGCGGCGACCGCTTCCTCCGCGTCGGCGGTGTCCATGTGCACCGCCGCGATCCGCTTGCGCGGCACGCGCGCGTCGACCAGGACCGCGCCCGGGCCGTCCTGCGCCCGCTCGGCCACCAGCGCGTCCGGCACGTCCGCCGCGAGCACGACCCGACGCACCGCGCCCGGTTCGGCCGCGAGCAACCGCAGCGAACCCTCGGCGGCACGGGTCAGCGCGCCGTACTCCAACTCCTCCTCGTCGTCGCTCCCGTACCACGCGCGAAACGCCTCGGTGACCGCGTACGCCGGCAGCGGCGCCGACTCGACCCCGCCGGCGGCGTGCACCGCGGCCAGGCCGGCGGGCGTCGTAGGGATGAACACGCGCATCGGGCGACTCCAATCGAGTGAAATCCGGACACTCCTTCGGGGACGAAGGGCGCCGAAACGAGGGCCGACCCGGCGCCACCACGCGTGAGTCGACGCGCGTCAGCGTAATCGCAGCGCCGACCAGACGAATGGTTGACCGCGCGGCGCCGGCCGGCTAGGAAGTGCCTGCACACGTCCCGGTCGGGGGAACGAGCGGGACGACGTGCGCCACAACCGGCACATCCGCTTCACGGGGAGGACCCATGGTCCACACGAACACCGGCTCGCCACCACACCTGTACGTGGTCCGAGCCCCCGCAGGCGAAACCCCCTTCGACACTCCGGCCGTCGCCGAGGTGATCCCGCTGCGCCCGTGGGGACACCACGGCACCCTCACCCACGGCAACCTGGCCCACGCCCCGCACCCGCTGCCCCACCCCGAACACGGATCCGACTCCCGGCCGGGCTCCCGGCTCGCGCCACAACCCAACCCGCGCCCCGCGCTGCGCCTGGTCCCGGCCCTGGCCGAACCGGACCCGACCGAAGCCCGGCTGCGCTCTCGACGACTGGCCCACGCGCTCGCCGAAATCGCCTCGGGCCGCCGCGCCCTCACCCAGCTGCGCCCGTACGCCTCCGCCCCCGTCTACGGCACCACACAACACCTGATCCGCCGCCTCGCCGCCCGCGGGGTCGGACACCTACGGGTGGAGTCCTGCGGCGGCCACGCCCCCGCCGAAGGCATCGCCGAGGGCTACGCCCGCCTACGCGCCCCATCCTGGGTCCTCACAGTGGCCTTCCGCCTGGAACGCGACGCCCCCACCCGCCACCCCACCAACACCTGGCTCTGCACAGCCCTGGAACACGACGAACTGACCTGAAAACAAAGAGGGCCCGAACCAACCCAGGCCCGGGCCCTCCCCCACCCACCATCCCCCACGCGAGGCGCGAGGCGCAGGGCACGGGACGCAGGGCACGAGGCGCGGGGCACGAGGCGCGAGGCGCGGGGCGCAGGGCACGAGGCGCAGGGCGCAGGGCACGAGGCGCGGGGCACGGGGCGTGAGGCGCGGGGCGCAGGGCACGAGGCGCAGGGCGCAGGGCACGAGGCGCGGGGCACGGGGCGTGAGGCGCGGGGCGCAGGGCACGAGGCGCGGGGCGCGGGACGCGGGGCGCAGGGCACGAGGCGCGGGGCACGAGGCGCGGGGCACGAGGCGCGAGGCGCAGGGCGTGAGGCACGAGGCGCGAGGCGCAGGGCGCGAGGCACGAGGCGCGAGGCGCAGGGCGCGAGGCACGAGGCGCGAGGCGCAGGGCGCGAGGCGCGGGGCGCATGGCACGAGGCGGAAGGCGCGAGGCGCGGGGCGCATGGCACGAGGCGGAAGGCGCGAGGCGCGGGGCGCATGGCACGAGGCGGAAGGCGCGAGGCGCGGGGCGCATGGCACGAGGCGGAAGGCGCGAGGCGCGGGGCGCATGGCACGAGGCGGAAGGCGCGAGGCGCGGGGCGCGAGGCGCAGGGCACGAGGCACGAGGCGCAGGACGCGAAGCGCTAGGCGCGGGGCGTAGGGCACGAGGGGTGGGCCCTCAAAGTCCTACGCCACCAAACTCCAGCCCGTCCGGCGCTTGAGGACAGCAGGCCGCAGGCCGCCAAAGCCCGACCGAGGCCGCCATCCACAACCGCCGCCAACGGCGCCCTCTCAGCCCGTCCGGCGCATGAGGACCGGCGGGCCGCAGGCCGGCCCAAACCGACCCACGCCACCAGCCACGACCACCGCCCACCAACGTCCGCTCAGCCCGTCCGGCGCATGAGGACCCGCATGAGGACCCCGCCTACTTCTTCTTCCGCTTCGCCCGCTGCGCCCGCCGCCGCTCGGCCCGCGTCGCGCCCTCCTCGACCTCGTCCGCGTCCTCGTCGAAGTTCTCCTCGGAGGTGACCACACCACCCTCGCCGTCGATCGTGGGCGCGCTGTACTGCAGGTGCGCCGGCCGCTGGGGCGCGTCCAGCCCCTTCGCGTGGATCTCCGGCAGCGGCGCGGCCTTGTCGATCGAGATGCTCGGCGCCTCCGGCACCTGCTCGATCTCGACCTCGACGTTGAAGAGGTAGCCGACCGACTCCTCCTTGATGCCCTCCATCATGGCGTTGAACATGTCGAAGCCCTCGCGCTGGTACTCCACCAGCGGGTCGCGCTGCGCCATCGCCCGCAGGCCGATGCCCTCCTGGAGGTAGTCCATCTCGTACAGGTGCTCGCGCCACCGGCGGTCCAGCACCGACAGGATGACCCGCCGCTCCAGCTCGCGCATGACCTCCTCGCCCAGCTTCTCCTCACGCAGCGCGTAGGCGGCCTGGGCGTCGGCCCGAAGCAGTTCGACCAGCTGCTCGGTGTCCAGCTCCGAGCGGTCGCCGAACTCCTCCTCGACCTCCTCGATCGTGATGCTGACCGGGTACAGCCGCTTGAGGTTGGCCCACAACTTCTCGAGGTCCCACTCCTCCGCGAAGCCCTCGGTCGCACCGTGCACGTACGCCTCGACGGTGTCGTCGATGAAGTGCCCGATCTGCTCCTGCAGGTTCTCCCCCGCCAGCACCCGGCGGCGCTCGCCGTAGATCACCTCGCGCTGCCGGTTCAGCACCTCGTCGTACTTGAGCACGTTCTTGCGGATCTCGAAGTTCTGCTGCTCGACCTGGGTCTGCGCGGACTTGATCGCGTTCGAGACCATCTTCGACTCGATCGGCTGGTCCTCGGGCACGTTGGCCAGGGTCAGCACCCGCTCGACGATGTTGGCCTTGAACAGGCGCATCAGGTCGTCGCCCAGCGACAGGTAGAACCGCGACTCGCCCGGGTCGCCCTGCCGCCCGGAACGACCGCGCAGCTGGTTGTCGATCCGGCGGGACTCGTGCCGCTCGGTGCCGAGCACGTACAGCCCGCCGAGGTCGGAGACCTCCTCGTGCTCCGCCTTGACCGCCTTCTTGGCCTTCTCCAGCGCCTCCGGCCAGGCCGCCTCGTACTCCTCCGGCGTCTCGCCCGGGGTCAGCCCGCGCTGCGCGAGTTCGGCCGCGGCGAGGTGGTCCGGGTTGCCGCCGAGCATGATGTCGGTGCCTCGGCCGGCCATGTTCGTGGCCACCGTGACCGCGCCCTTGCGGCCGGCCTGCGCGACGATCTGCGCCTCGCGCTCGTGGTGCTTGGCGTTCAGCACCTCGTGCGGCACGCCGCGCTTGCGCAACTGGGCGGACAGGTACTCGGACTTCTCCACGCTGGTCGTGCCGACCAGGACCGGCTGGCCCTTCTCGTGCTTTTGCGTGATGTCCTCGACCACCGCGTTGAACTTGGCCTCCTCGGTCTTGTACACGAGGTCGGACTGGTCCACGCGCTGCACCGAACGGTGGGTGGGGATGGGCACCACGCCGAGCTTGTAGATCTGGTGGAACTCGGCGGCCTCGGTCATCGCGGTACCGGTCATGCCGCCGAGCTTCTTGTACAGGCGGAAGAAGTTCTGGAGGGTGACGGTGGCCAGGGTCTGGTTCTCGTCCTTGATGTCCACCCCCTCCTTGGCCTCGATCGCCTGGTGCATGCCCTCGTTGTAGCGGCGACCGGCGAGGATGCGGCCGGTGTGCTCGTCGACGATCAGCACCTCGCCGTCCACGACGACGTACTCCTTGTCCCGCTTGTACAGCTCCTTCGCCTTGATGGCGTTGTTCAGGTAGCCGACCAGCGGGGTGTTGACCGCCTCGTAGAGGTTGTCGATGCCCAGGTAGTCCTCGACCCGGCCGACGCCGGACTCGTGGATGGCGACGGTGCGCTTCTTCTCGTCGACGTCGTAGTCGCCGGTCTCCTCGATGCCCTTGAGCGGGTTCGCGGCCTCGCCGCGCTTGAGCCGCTTGACCATGGTCGCGAAGTCGGCGTACCACTTCGTGGCCTGGTCGGCCGGGCCGGAGATGATCAGCGGGGTGCGGGCCTCGTCGACGAGGATCGAGTCGACCTCGTCGACCACGGCGAAGAAGTGGCCGCGCTGCACCAGCTCGTCGGCCGACCACGCCATGTTGTCGCGCAGGTAGTCGAAGCCGAACTCGTTGTTGGTGCCGTACGTGATGTCGTAGCCGTACGCCTTGCGCCGCTCGTGCGGCGGCATGTTGGCCAGGATGCAGCCCACGGTCAGACCGAGGAAGCGGTGCACGCGACCCATCCACTCCGAGTCGCGCTCGGCGAGGTAGTCGTTGACCGTGACCACGTGCACACCCTCGCCCGCGATGGCGTTGAGGTAGGCGGGCAGGGTGGAGACGAGGGTCTTGCCCTCGCCGGTGCGCATCTCGGCGATGTTGCCCAGGTGCAGCGCGGCACCGCCCATCAGCTGCACCTTGTAGTGCCGCTGACCGAGCGTGCGGCGCGCGGCCTCGCGCACCGTGGCGAAGGCTTCCGGAAGCAGGTCGTCGAGGGTCTCCCCGTCGGCGTAGCGCTGCTTGTACTCGTCCGTCAGCGCACGCAGCTCGGCGTCGGAGAGGTCCTTGAAGTCGTCTTCGATCGACTCGATCTGATCTGCGATGCGGTTGAGCTTGCGCAGGATTTTGCCCTCGCCGGCGCGCAGGACCTTGTCGAAGATAGACACGCTGGATGAGCTCCTTGCCCGACGGCGCCCGCCCGCCTTTCGGACGTGACGGCACGGCGGGGCCCGTCCCGCCGATACGGCCATCGTATGCGAGGAGGCAAGCCCGGATCGAGCCTCGCGAGCCGGCACAGTGACCGGCATGGAACCTGTGGAGATCGCGGCGGGGCGCTTTCAGCTCCGGCCCTGGAACGAACACGACGTCGAGGTGATCGCCGGCGCGCTCGCCGACGCGTCGATCGCGCGCCGCCCGCCGGTGCCCGAGGACGAGGATCCACACGCGTGGCTGGCCGCGCGCGAGCAGCGCTGGGCGAGCGGCGACGGGCCCTCCTTCGCGGTGATGGACGCGGTGAGCGGCGAGGTCCACGGCCATGTGGCGCTGTGGAAGGTGTCGCCGCAGTGGCGCTCGGCCGAGGTCGGCTACTGGACCCTGAAGTCCTCGCGCGGCCGGGGAGTGGCCCGGCACGGGGTCGGCGCGCTCACCCGCTGGGCGTTCGGCGCGCTGGATCTGCATCGCCTCGAACTGCGCCACGCGGTGGCCAACACCGCCTCGTGCGCGGTCGCGAACGCGTCGGGATATGCACTCGAAGGAGTACTGCGGGGCTGCCTCACCGGCTTCGGCGAGGAGTTCACCGACGTACATCTGCACGCTCGGCTCGCCACGGACACCTGATGCGAACACACGTTCTAAGGTGGCGGCCATGACCTCACAGCCGACCTTCACGCCGGACGCCGAGCTGACCGCCGACGAGGCCCGCCGCATCGTGCTGGCCGCGCAGGGCCTGCTGGGTGCCCCCGATCGCCGGGCGGGCGTGCTCGGCGTGCTGCACTCGCTGGGCGCGGTACAACTCGACACCATCTCCACGCTGGCCCGCTCGCACGAGCTGGTGCCCTACTCGCGGCTCGGCCCGGTCGGCCGCTCCACCGTCGAGAGCGCCTACTGGTCCGGCGAGACCGCGTTCGAGTACTGGTCGCACGCGGCCTGTGTGCTGCCGATGTCGACCTGGCCGGACTTCGCCTTCCGCCGCCGGCACTATCGGGGCCGCGGTCACCTGTGGGGCCACCAGGTGTCGAAGGAGTCGTTCGACACCGTCCTGGGACGCCTGCGCACCGAGGGCCCGCTCACCGCGACCGCGCTCGGCGGCGCCAAGAACAAGGGCGAGTGGTGGGACTGGAGCGAGACCAAGATCGCCGTCGAGCGCGCGCTGGCCTTCGGCGACGTGGTCTGCGTGCGCCGCGACGGCTGGAAGCGGGTGTACGACCTGCCGGAACGTGTGGTCCCGGCGACCCTGCTGGCCGAGGAGCCCGACGACGCGGAGTGCCTGCGCCGCCTCGTGCGCCTGGCGGGCCGCCAGCTCGGGGTGGCCACCCGGGCCGACCTGATGGACCAGTACCGGCTGACCCGGGCGCAGGTCGACGCCGCCCTGCCCGGCAGCGGCCTGGTCCCGGTCGCGGTCGCGGGCTGGGGCGCACGCGCCGCGCGCGAGGGCGTGTGGGCCGACCCCGACGCGCTCGCCGCGCCGCCGCGTGGGCGTCATCGCGCCACCCTCTTGTCGCCGTTCGACTCACTGGTGTGGGATCGCCCGCGCACCGCCCGGGTGTTCGGCGGCTTCGAACACCGCCTGGAGGCGTATGTGCCGGCCGCCAAGCGGGTGCACGGCTACTTCGTGATGCCGATCCTGGTGGGCGGGCGACTGGTCGGTCGGGTGGACCCGGCCCGGGAGGGACGCACCCTGGTGGCGCGGCGCATGTCCTTCGAGGCCGGCGCCGCGGTCGGCGAGCGGGTGCTGGCCGGCGCGGCCGACGCGCTGCGCGCGGCCGCCGGATGGGTGGGGTGCGACGACGTGCGGATCGAGGCGCTGGACCACGAGAGCACCCGGGCGCGGCTGACCGCGCTGCTCGCGGGCTGACGCCCGCGGGTCGGCCGGGCGTGCGCGCGTCCGGCCCACCCGGGAGGGCCCGGGTCGGGGCACCGGAGGCGCCCCGATTCAGTCGCCGATCTCCAGGATCTTCTCCCGCATCGCGTAGACCACGGCCTCCATGCGCGAATGCAGCTGCAATTTCTCGAGGATGTTGCGCACGTGGTTCTTCACGGTGTTCTCGCTGATGAACAACTGCTTGGCGATGTCGCGGTTGTTGCGCCCGGTGGCCACCAGGCGCAGCACCTCGATCTCGCGGTCGGTCAGCCGCGGCGCCGGCACCAGGCGGCGCTCGTCGTCGCGCCGGCTCATCGACTTGAACTCGGTCAGCAGCTTGACCGCCATCGACGGGCTGATCTGCGACTGCCCGTCGGCCACCGCGCGGATCGCCGAGGCCACCTCGCCGTGCGAGATCTCCTTGAGCAGGTATCCGGTCGCGCCGGCCTTGATCGCGTCGTAGAGGTCGGCCTCTTCCTCGCTCATCGTCAACATGATGATCTGGGTGCTGGGCGCGACCTCCTTGATCGCGGTGCACGCCTCGATGCCGCCGCGTCTGGGCATGCGCACGTCCATCAGGACGATGTCGGGCAGCAGGTCCTGCGCGGCCTCCAGCGCCTCGGCGCCGTCCCCGGCCTCGCCGACCACCGTGATGTCCGGCTCCGGCGCGAGCACGATGTCCAGACCCCGGCGAAACAGATCGTGGTCGTCGACCACCAGCACGCGAATCGGTTCGCCCGCTGAGCCGTGCTCCACGCGGGTCGGAACAGACTGTTCACCCACCGTGTTTCCCCCCTGGGTCGGCACGATCCGTGTCCAGGACATGATCCCACGTGATCGCCACGACACCAGGCCCTGATGGGCGTTATGTACGGAACGTACTTGCGAAGCGGAACATTCGCCAGGCAACGCCAGGGTCGAAGACGCAACCGACGCCGAAACCCCGAAGGGTTTCGGCGTCGAATCACGACCAGAGGGCGCGCGACGACGGCCCGACCGCGACTACTGCGGTCCGCCGTCCTCGCGGTCCTCGGGCTTGAGGTGGATCACACCGTAGTCGTAGCCGTGCCGGCGGTACACCACACTCGGCCACTTGGTGCTCGAATCGATGAACAGATAGAAGTCGTGGCCTACCAACTCCATCTCGTACAGCGCCTGGTCGAGCGCCATCGGACGCCCGGCGTGTACCTTCTCGCGAACCACGAGGGGGCCTTCGCCATCCACCTCGATCGGGCCCGCCATGTGCGGCTGGGGCCTCAGTTCGCCGTTCTTCACAGCCTCGATGTCTTCCGCGGACGCCACCACGGCCCCATTGAGCCGATCGGCGTGATTGATCTCCGCAGTGGCCGCGCCCACCGAGACGGGGGAGCGGTGACCATGGTGCACGCGCCGCCGGTCGGCGGCCTTGCGCAACTGTGCCTCGAGTCTCGCGCACGCCAGGTCGAGTGCGGCGTAGGGGTCGGACGCGGCGGCTTCGCCCCGGATGACGGGGCCACGCGTGTTCAGCGTGATCTCCACCCGGTCCGAGCGCTCCGCCAGCCGCGGGTTCCGCTCCTTGGTCACCTCGACGTCAACGCTGATCACCTTGTCGTCGAGCTTGCGGATCTTGTCCAGCTTCTCGACACAGTGCTTGCGAAAACGCTCGGGTACCTCGGTCTTGCGGCCCTTGACGACAATGTCCACGCAGAACTCCATCCATTGCGCCATGCCGGAGGGGTGGGCACCCATCCGACCGACCAGGTCGCCGACGGCCCTGCTCCGTCCCGCGCCGCCGGGCGGTCGCGGCCACCACGGCCGCCGCCTCGACTCGCCCTCCCACGGCTCGGACCGCACGGGTCGCCTCCGCGAGAGTTGCGCCGGTGGTGCAAACATCATCGACGACGATCACCACACTAATGCCCGTAAACAAGGGCGCCAACCTGCCCGAAACGATCATTGATCGGCGGACGTTCATCCTCCGTTCATGTGCCGAAAGGCCCGCCTGATCCCGGATCCGACGGGTATGCCGGAGTGCCGGGAGCACCCGCGCGGGGACTCCGGCCGCGCGCAACCGGGCGGCCGCGCGCAGCGCCAGTTCCCGGGTGGCGTCCCGACCGCGCCGACGCACCGCGGCGCGGGTCGACGGCACCGGGACCAGCAGGCACGGCCCGGCCGGGTCGGCGAGGCCGGCCGCCACCGCCCGGGCCAGCGCATCCCCCAGGGGGCGGGCCAGGCGGCGCGCGCCGTGCTCCTTGTAGGCGGCGAGCACCGAGCGCACCGGCCCCTGGTAGGCGGTGACCGCGTGTACGGGCGGCAGCCCCTCGGGCGCGGGCACCGGATCGGCCGGCCGCGCCGCCGGGACGAACACCGCCCGACAGGCGGCGCACAACTGCGCGCCCGGCGCGGCGCAGCCCGCGCAGCACACGGGCAACACCAGGTCGGCCCATGTCGCGAACACCCGACGCCGTTCCATATCCCCAAGCTCGCACGCCGCGCCCCGAAACGGCCCGGCCGCACGCGCAACCACCCGATCCGGTCATGGCGCGCCGTGGCGGACGGGCTCCGGGCGCGCACGGGCTGCGGACGCGGGCGCTACCCCGGGTAGACCGGGTACGTGCCGCTGTGCACCTTGGTCCAGTTGTTGCCCTGGGACAGCTGGTAGATGTTCTGCTCGCCGGAGTCGGCCAGCAGCGGCTGGTCGGCGCCGTCCGGCGCGGCGATGTGCAGCATGCCGTTGACCGAGGCGACCGAGATCGAGATGCCGCCGTCGATGTCCACGATCTGCGGCTGCAGCGCGCCCTGGCCCTCCTTGCCGAGCACCACCAGCCGGTCCGCACCGTTCCACGAGATCGCCTTGACCTCGACCAGCGAGGGGAGCACCGAGCGCGGCGCGGCGATGGTGATGGCCGCGACCCCGTTGCTCACGCGCCGCTCGACCCGGCCGACCAGCACCTGCCCGGTGTTCAGGACCAGCGCCGCACGCACGCCGTCCGAGGACAACCGCAGGTCGGTGATCCGGGCCGCGGGGATGCCTTCCACGTCGACCGCGACCTTGGTGATCTGGCGCCGCTCGTCCTCGTACAGTGCCAGCACCTGCTCGGCGTTCCTGGTGCGATCCAGCGCCCACAACACGCCGCGGCCGTCCCAGGTCGGGCTCGACAGCGACCCGGGCGCGGTGTTCAGCCACTCCTGGGCCTCGCCGTGACCGTCCACGTCGCCGACCCACAACTTGCGCCCGCCGGTGTCGATGCCCGCGATCCGGCGCCGGAACTGGTCCCGCGAGACGGCGATCTGGTCCACCTTGTAGGTGCCGTCGCCGAAGGGCCCCGGCAGCGCCGGCGGGTTGCCGTTCGCACCGGGCACCACGTTGACCATGCCGCCCTTGGCGATGAAGTAGCCCGTGGGCCCGGGCGTCTTGGCCGCCCGCGCGGGGTCGTAGTGCGCCGCGTCGTCGTCGGAGAGCAGGCACATCGGCGTGCCGCCGCCGGTGATCGAGACCGAGTCCACCCCCGAGACCTGGCGCAGCGTGAACAGCAGTTGCGCGGCCATGCGCTCGCAGCCCTTGCCCTGCGCGAGTCTGGCCTGCCGGTTGAGCTGGACCCGGGCGGTGCGGTTGTCCTCGATCGACACCACCCGGTCGGCGGGCTCGGTGCCGGCCGGGAAGGCGGTCTCCACCACCGGCCGCAGCCAGTCGGTGGGGCCGTTCATCAGTTGCCGCACCAGCGCCGAGGTCAGCCCCACCCGGCTGCGCAGATAGACCGGATCGGGCACCAGGACGTCCTGGCCCAGCGGCATCGACGTGGCGAACCAGTAGGTGTTGACCGACCGGTAGATCCGGTGGAACTCGGCGTTGGACAGGATCAACCCGTCGGGCAGGTCGGCGATCCGCCACTGGTTGTCGGTACCCAGGTGCAGTTGAAACGTCGCCAGGTAGGGCGCGCCCACCTGCTGTTCGGGCTGGTAGGCGTTGCGGCTGTCGACGGTGCCGACCCGGGTGCCGGAGACCTCCGCCCGATAGGTCCGCTCGTCGGCGCCGGCCACGAGTTCGATCTTCGCGATCGTGTTGAGCACCACGATCTCGCGCGTGGGCACCCACTTGGCCCGGGCCTCCGGGGTCAGATAGGCGCGCGCGGTGGTGTAGTCGGGTTCGTCGCTGGTGACCGCCTCCAGGAAGCCGGCCACCATGCCGTACGGCTGCTCGCCGGGCTTGGGCGGCACGGCGAACACCCGTACCTGCTGCTCCGGGCCCTGGTCCTTGGTGCCGCCCTTGGCCGCCTCGCGCACGCTGCCGCTGTGCGGCATCGACGCACAGCCGCCGAGCGCGCACAGCACGCACAGCAGGGCCAGGAACGGGGTGATCCGCCTCATCGACTGCCTCCCGCGGAACCGGCCGTACGTACGCCGCGCCGATACGGCGAGCCCGCCGGACCCAGGCCCCGATTGGCCCGCGAGTCCTCGGGCTCCAACGGCAGCGGGGACCGCACCAGCTCGCCGCCCGCGGTCTTGGGCAGGCTCAGCCGGAACTGCGAGCCGCCGCCCGGCTCGCCCCAGGCCTGGAGCCAGCCGCCGTGCAGATGCGCGTCCTCGAGCGCGATGGACAGGCCCAGGCCGGTACCGCCGGTGGTCCGCGCCCTGGCCGGATCCGCCCGCCAGAACCGGGCGAACACCAGCGAGGACTCGCCGGGCTTGAGGCCCACGCCGTAGTCGCGCACGGCCACCGCGACCGAGTCCTCGCCGGCGGCGACGGTGACCACCACGTCGTGCCCCTCGCCGTGCTCGATCGCGTTGACCACCAGGTTGCGCAGCACCCGGTCGATCCGCCGGGGATCGACCTCGGCCACGCACGGCTTGTCCGGCACGCGCACCACGAGCCGGCTGCCGCGCCGCTCGGCCAGCGGTTCGGCGCCCTCGACCACCCGCCGCACCAGGTCGCGCAGGTCCACCGGCTCGGCGTCGAGCACCGCCGCGCCCGCGTCGAACCGGCTGATCTCCAACAGGTCCGACAGCAGGGCCTCGAACCGGTCCAGCTGGTTCTGCAGCAGTTCGGCCGAGCGCCGGGTGGCCGGGTCGAAGTCCTCGCGCGCCTCGTGCAGCACGTCGGCGGCCATCCGCACGGTGGTCAGCGGGGTGCGCAGTTCGTGCGAGACGTCGGAGACGAACCGGCGCTGCACCCGGGACAACTCCTCCAGCTGTCTGATCTGGTTCTGCAGGTTGGACGCCATCTTGTTGAACGACGAGCCCAGCCGGGCCAGGTCGTCCGCGCCGACCACCCGCATCCGCTCCTCCAGTCGGCCCGCCGCCAACCGCTCGGCGATCCGGGCCGCCATCCGCACCGGGGTGACCACCCACCGGGTCACCAGCGCCGCGATCGCCACCAGGAGCAGCACGAGGAAGACCCCGGCGGTGGCCAGCGTGCTGCGCACCAGGCCCAGGGTCTTCTCCTCGGGACCGAAGGAGAAGAAGTAGTACAGCTGGTACGACCCGCCGTCGGGGTCCTCCAACTGGGCGCCGACCACCAGGCCCGCCTCGCGGGTGGTCTCCGCCGGGCCCTCGCCGTGCTGGCCCTCGCGCACGATCTGGGTGTACTGGAGCAGCGCCACCCCGTGTTTGAGGCCGACCTCGCGGCGCAGTTCGGCCGGCACGCTGGCGTCGGGGACCACGTCGCCGGACGCGCGGGGGCTGCGGCCGGACCCGGGTGGGCTGTCCACCGTGTCCTGACTGGTCGCGGCCACGTCGTACACCCCCTGGCCGCCACTGGAGAGCTGCTTGACCAGCGCGTTGAGCCAGTCGCCGGTGTTCACCCGGTTGCCGGTTGCCGGTGTGCCGGCGGGCATGCCGGTGGGCACCTGGACGTGCCGGCCGGGGCTGGTGGCGATCTCGTCGGCCTGCGTACGGGCATCGGCGAAGCCGCCCTGGGCCTGGGACCGGGCGGAGGCCACCTTCGCGTCGAGCAGGCCGTTGCGGACCTGGCCGACCACCACCACCCCGAGCAGCACCGTGACGGCGACGGACAGCACGAGGGTGGTGGCCACGACGCGGAACTGGATCGACCTGTTCCACAGCGCCATGACACGGCCCACGCCGCCGCGCACACGACGCAGGGCGAGGGACCAGGCCGACGGGGAGGGCGACCGCTGTGCGGTGCTCACCGGGACGATCTCAAGGTCAGGCCGGTCCCGCCTTGTAGCCGACCCCGCGCACCGTGACCACCGTCTCCGGACGCTCGGGGTCACGCTCGATCTTCGAGCGCAGCCGCTGGACATGGACGTTCACCAGGCGGGTGTCGGCCGCGTGTCGGTATCCCCAGACCTGTTCGAGCAGTACCTCGCGGGTGAACACCTGCCAGGGCTTGCGGGCGAGTGCGACAAGGAGGTCGAACTCCAGCGGGGTCAGCGCGATGTTCTGCCCGTCCCGCTTCACGGCATGGCCGGCCACGTCGATCACCAGATCGCCGATCACCAGTTGCTCCGGGGTGGGTTCCTCGGCTCTGCGCAGGCGGGCCCGCACACGAGCGACAAGCTCCTTGGGCTTGAACGGTTTGATCACATAGTCGTCTGCTCCGGACTCCAGGCCGACCACGACGTCGACCGTGTCGCTCTTGGCGGTGAGCATCACGATCGGCACGCCGGACTCGGCACGGATCTGGCGGCAGACGTCGATGCCGTCGCGGCCGGGCAGCATCAGGTCGAGCAGCACCAGGTCCGGTTTGACGTCCCGGAATGCCTGGAGTGCCTTGTCGCCGTCCGCCACGAACGACGGCTCGAACCCTTCGCCACGCAGCACGATGCCGAGCATCTCGGACAGTGCGGTGTCGTCGTCAACGATGAGGACGCGTCCCTTCATGTGGCTCATCGTCGCATTACCGGATTGTGACCTGCACTCATCCGACCGATTCCGGCCGCGTCCTCGGGGAACAAAACGTACTTTTCTCTGACGATTGGCATGCCCATGGAGTGCGGAGTCACCCCGAATGCCGGAAGGTACGCCGTCCCGACCGGGCACGCAACGGACGTTTCGGGCCATCGACACGACCCTCGCGGCCGGCGCCGGACGCCATCCGGAACGTGCGGCCGGGCGCCCGTCGTTGTCCACCCGGCCGGCCCGCCCGGCCCGTCGTTCGGATCCGCCGGCCGCCCGTTCACCAAGGGGCCGCACGGGCATGCCACGATGAGTCACCACCCATCAGGACGAGGAGCGCAATCGACATGACGGACTCGCCCGGCCGGCCCACCCCGGACGCCCCGGGGCCGGACGCAGCACGCCCGGCGGACGACGCCACGTCACCCGACCGATCCGCGCCCGAGCCCGAGCGCGCGGCGCCCCCGGCCTCCGAGCCGGAATCAACCGCGCCACCCTCGTCCCCGGCCGACCCGGCGGCCACAGTTGCGGAGTCACGCTCAGGCGACGCGGCGGGCGCGGACGGAGCGACGGCCTCGGACGGGACGGCCGGCCCGGAGCAGACCTCCGCAGGCGAGCCGACCTCCCTCGGGGCAACCTCCCCGGGCGCACCGACCACCTCCGAGCCGACGGCCTCGCACGAGGCCACACCCTCGGACGGACCGGGCACGACGGACGGCCCCACCACGTCGGACCGATCGGGAGCCACAGACGATCGCGCCACCCCGGGCGCACCGGCCGCTTCCGAGCCGACCACCTCGGGCGAGGCCGCGCCCTCGGACGGACCGGGCGCCCCGGACAAGCCGACCTCGCTCGACAAGCCCGCCGGCCCGGAGTCCCACCGGCCCGCGCCGCAGGCCCCCGCACCGGGCTGGGCGCCGGTCCAGCCCCCCGCCGCCGGTTGGGGGCCGCCCCACCAGGGCCCGGCCGCCGGCTGGGGACCCCCGCACCAGGGCGCCGATCACCCCGGCGCCGCATCCGACCCGCGCTGGGGCGGCACCCAGCCCCTCTGGGGCGCGCCCCCCGGCTGGAACGGCCCCTACGTCCAGGCCGCCAAGCCCGGCGTGATCCCACTGCGCCCGCTGAGCGTCGGCGAGATCCTCGACGGCGCGTTCGCCGCGATGCGTACGCACTGGAAGGTCATGATCGGCATCGCCGTCGTGATCGCCCTGCTCACCCAGTGCCTCGAGGTGCCGGCCACCTGGCTGCTCAACCGCGAGTTCTCCCCCGGCGACCTCTCCGACGACCCCACCGGGGAGGAGTTGTGGCGCTACCTGCGCGACACCTCCGCCGTACTGATCGTGCCGATCGTGGTCTCCACCCTCGGCCAGATCGCCGCCACCGGGATGCTCACCGTCGTGGTCAGCCGCGCGGTGATCGCCAAGTCCATGTCGGCGGCCCAGGCCTGGAAGGCGGTCCGCCCGCTGCTGCCGCGCCTGCTCGGGGTCACCTTCGCGACCTGGCTGGTCCCCGTCGGCACACTGCTCGTGGCGATCCTGCCGGGTCTGGTCCTGCTCGCCGTCGGCGCCGACGGGCTCGGCGCGCTGCTGCTGCTCCCCGGCCTGATCGGCGGCGTGGTCGCGGCGATCTACCTGTACGTCTGCCTGACCCTCGCCGGCCCCGTCCTGATGCTGGAGAAGCAGACGGTCCGCAAGGCCCTGGAGCGCTCGCGCAAGCTCGTCACCGGCTCGTGGTGGCGCGTGTGCGGCATCCTGCTGCTGATCTGGCTGATCATGGCGATCGTCGGCGGCATCATCCAGATGCCGTTCCTGCTCGTCTCCGACGGCTTCACCGCGATCACCGCCTCCAAGACGTCCGACATCCCCGACCCCACGTTCGTCGACCTGCTGATCACCGGCATCGGCGCGGTGATCGCCTCCGCGCTGCTGTACCCCTTCGCCGCCGGCGCGACCGCGCTGCTCTACATCGACCAGCGCATCCGCCGCGAGGCACTCGACCTCGAACTCGCCCGCGCGGCCGGCGTCCTGGACGAGGAGACCGGCACCGGGTCGGCCGCGGGACCCACGCCCGCGTGACCCGACTCGCGCTCCCGCTCCTGCCCCGGGACTGGGCACCGGTGGACATCCCGCGCGACGACGCGCGGGATGCCGCCCGGGACGAGCTGTCCCGGGTCGAGTACCACCGCGACGACCCCAACCCGGTCCGCCGGATCCTGGACTGGCTCTTCGACCGCCTCGGCGACCTGGTCTCCCGGGCGGGCGACAACACCCCCGGCGGCTTCACCGGCCTCGCGGTGATCGTGCTCGTGCTGATCGGCGCGCTCGTCCTGCTGCGGCTGCGGCTGGGGCCCCTGCGCACGGCCCGGCGCGCCGAGTTGCCGCTGTACGGCGAGCACGGCCCGATGCCCGCCGCCCGACACCGCGCGGCGGCCGACGCACACGCCGCGGCCGGCCGCTGGGACGAGGCGGTCCGGGAACGTTTCCGCGCGATCGTGCGGGACCTGGAGGAACGCGCCGTGCTGGACGTACGCCCGGGCCGCACCGCCGACGAGGCCGCCGTCGAGGGCGGCCGGGCGCTGCCCGAGGTCGCCGCGGACCTGCGCGCCGCGGCCGCCATCTTCGACGACGTGCACTACGGCGGCCGGACCGCCGACCGGGCCCTGGACGACCGGCTGCGCGACCTCGACACCCGCTGCGCCGCCGCCCGCCCGCGCGCCGCCGAACGGATCCCCGGATGAGCGCCGACACGGCGGGCCCCGGCGCACCGGGTCCCGCGGCACCGGACTCCCCCGCGCCGGACAGCTCGGGCATCTCCGGCACGGCCGCATCCGGCCCCGCCCTGCCCGCTCCCACACCCCTCGGCCGCACCGCCGAGCAGACCTGGCGCCGCCTGCGCGTCCCGCTGGCCCTGGTCGCCCTCGTGGTGGTCGTCGTCTCCGCCCTTGTACTGGTCCAGGGCGACCGCCACGAGGGCCGCCTCGACCCGCGCTCGACCGGCAAGGCCGGCAGCAAGGCGGTGGCCCAACTGCTGCGTGCCCGAGGCGTCGAAGTGGAGTTGGTCCGCTCGGCCGACGAGGCGGAGCGCGCGATCCGCCCCGACACCACGCTCGTGGTGGCCTACCCCGACCTGATCACCGACGCGCACCTGGCCCGCCTCGCCGCCGCCGCGCCGGCCCGCACCGTGCTGATCCGCCCCGACCAGGCCGCGCTCACCGCGCTGGCCCCCGGCGTACGCACCGCCCGCGACACCTCCGGCCGCGAGCTGGACCCGGACTGCCGGCTCCCGGCGGCGCAACGCGCGGGCAGCGCCGACGTCGGCGGCGGACGCTTCGACCTCGGCCCGTTCCCCGCCGCCACCGGCTGCTACCCGTACGCGGGGCTGCCCACCCTGGTGCTCGCCCCGGCCGGCCCCGGTAGGGACACGGTCGTACTCGGCTCCGGCACCATGCTCACCAACGACCGCCTGGACGCGCACGGCAACGCCGCGCTGGCCCTGAACCTGCTCGGCGCCCACCCGCACCTGGTCTGGTACCTGCCCGGCAGCGGCGAACTCCCACCCGCCGACGACTCGTTGTGGGACCTGCTCCCCGCCGGCTGGCGCTGGGGCGCGGCCCAACTGGCCGTCGCCGCCGTCCTGCTCGCGCTGTGGCGGGCCCGCCGGCTCGGCCCGGTCGTGACCGAACCGCTGCCGGTCGTGGTCCGCGCCGCCGAGACCGTCGAGGGCCGCGCCCGGCTGTACCGCCGCGGCCGGGCCCGGGACACCGCCGCCGAACTGCTCCGCGCCGCCGCCCGCGAACACCTCGCGCGCCTGCTCGGCGGCGACACCGGCGAGGCCGCGCTCACCGCCGCGATCACCGCCCGCACCGACCACACGTCCGCACACGTGCACGCCCTGTTGTACGGTGCGATCCCGGAGAGCGACGAGGCCCTCGTCACCCTGTCCGCCGACCTCGACGCGCTGATAAGGCAGGTACGCACGACGTGAGCGCACCCGAGCAGACCCGCGGGGCGCGCGACGCCCTCGAAGCCCTGCGCGGCGAGATCGGCAAGGCCGTGGTCGGCCAGGACGCCGCCGTCACCGGCCTGGTGATCGCCCTGCTGTGCCGAGGCCACGTGCTCCTGGAGGGCGTGCCCGGCACGGCCAAGACCCTGATGGTGCGCGCCCTCGCCCGCAGCCTCGAACTGACCACCACCCGCGTGCAGTTCACCCCGGACCTGATGCCGGGCGACGTCACCGGCTCGATGGTCTACGACGCGCGCACCGCCGCGTTCTCGTTCCGCGAGGGCCCGGTGTTCACCAATCTGCTGCTCGCCGACGAGATCAACCGCACCCCGCCCAAGACCCAGGCCGCGCTCCTGGAGGCGATGGAGGAGCGGCAGGTCTCGGTCGACGGCACCACGCGCCCGCTGCCCGACCCGTTCCTGGTCGCCGCGACGCAGAACCCGATCGAGTACGAGGGCACCTATCCGCTGCCCGAAGCCCAGCTGGACCGGTTTTTGCTCAAGCTCACCCTGCCGATGCCGGAACGCGGCGACGAGATCACCGTGTTGCGCCGACACGCGGAGGGCTTCGACCCGCGCGACCTCGCCGCCGCGGGGGTACGACCGGTGGCGGGCGCCGACGATCTGGCCGCGGGCCGCCGGGCGGTCGCCGAGCTGCGCGTCGAGCCGGACGTGCTGGCCTACGTCGTCGACGTCTGCCGGGCCACCCGCACCTCCCCGTCGCTGGCCATGGGCGTCTCCCCGCGCGGCGCCACCGCGCTGCTCGCCGCCGCCCGCGCGTGGGCCTGGCTCGCCGGCCGGGACTACGTGACCCCCGACGACGTCAAGGCGCTGGCCCGCCCGGCACTGCGGCACCGCGTACGGCTGCGCGCCGAGGCCGAGATGGAGGGCGTGACCCCCGACGTGGTCATCGACTCCGTACTGGCCCACACCCCGGTCCCGCGTTAACCGCCCATGGCCCTGACCGGACGCGCCGTACTGGCCGCGGCAATCGGCGCCTTGGTGGTCGGCCTGCTGCTGCCCTCGCTGCTCGGCCTGGCCGTGGTCGAGGGCCTGCTTCTGCTCGGCGTACTCACCGACCTGCTGCTCGCCGCCGGCGTCCGCGACCTGACCTTCACCCGCGCCGGCGACACCGCGGTCCGCCTCGGCGAATCCGCCGAGGTGACGCTGACCGTGACCAACCCCGGCACCCGGGCACTGCGCGGCCGACTGCGCGACGCCTGGCCGCCGAGCACCGGCACCACCACGCAGCGCCACGACCTGGCCGTACCCGCCGGCGAACGCCGCCGCGTCACCACCACGATGACCCCGACCCGCCGCGGCGACCGGCACGCCCACCGGGTCACCCTGCGCTCCGTCGGCCCCCTCGGCCTGGCCGCCCGCCAGGGCTCGCACCTGGTGCCGTGGCGCCTGCGCGTCCTGCCCGGCTTCCCCAGCCGCCGCCTGCTCCCCTCCAAGCTGGAACGCCTGCGCGAACTCGACGGCCGCTCGGCCCTGCTCACCCGGGGCGCCGGCACCGAATTCGACACGCTCCGCGAGTACGTGCCCGGCGACGACGCGAAGTCGATCGACTGGCGCGCCTCCGCCCGCAACCAGGGCGTCGTGGTGCGCACATGGCGCCCCGAACGCGACCGGCACATCCTGGTCGTCCTGGACACCGGCCGCACCTCCGCGGGCCGAATCGGCGACATCCCGCGCCTGGACGCCGCGATGGACGCGACCCTGCTGCTGACGGCGGTGGCGAACCACGCGGGCGACCGGGTCGACCTGCTCGCCTACGACCGCCGGGTCCGCGCCGAGGTCCGCCGCGCGCCCCGAAACGGGATACTCCCCGCCTTCGTCCAGGCGATGGCCACGCTGGAACCGGAGTTGGTCGAACCCGACGCCCGCGGCCTGGTCGCGGAAATCCTCCGCCGCTCCCCGCGCCGCTCACTGATCGTGCTGATGACCGGCCTGGAACGCGAGGCCGTCCAAGAGGGCATCCTGCCGGTACTCCCGCAACTGGCCGCCCGACACGAGGTGATCGTAGCCGCGGTCGCCGACCCGGCGATCACCCACATGGCAGCCCACCGAGGCGACGCAACCGCCGTCTACGAAGCCGCCGCCGCGGAAAAGGAATTGGCCGAACGCCGCACCACGGCAGCCGACCTCCGCCGCCGAAACGTCACAGTGGTGGACGCACCACCGGGCGAACTGGCGTCGGCGGTCACGGACATGTACCTGGCACTGAAGCTGGCGGGCCGGTTGTAAAAGCCGGGACCGGATCCGGGGCCGGATCCGTCTCCGCCACCCAGACGGCGCCACCAACCCGGCTGCGCACACCCAACTCGGCCGGGCACCGCCGCGCCCCGGCAGCCGGCAAGTCATGGCCCGCCCCGAGCATCACACGCCCACCACGCCGCTCGACGTCCCCGCACGCCAACGCCACGACCACTCAGCCCCCACGGCCCCGCCCTCATGCGCTCCCAGGCACGGGGTGGGGCGTTTCCGGCGTGCTGTTGCCCTTGGGTTGCGAGCCGGCTGGTGCGGGCTTGGTCCGGCACGCGTGGTTGACCGCCGGCGGCTATGGGGTGGGCCGTTCGTCGGGGCGGGTGCCCGGGTCGGGGGTTAAAAGCGGCCGGGGGCGGGCGGCAGAGAGGAGGGCCGGGTTGGGTTCCGCCGGACTGGCGTTCTCGAGTGGGTCGGGTTCGTTTGGCGTGCGTTTGCAGGGGGGTGGGGTTCGAAACCGGACGGCGTGGGGTGTCGTGGCCTGGGTGTGAGGGAAAACCGCAGGTCAGTGCGAAGGGGGAGGGTTTTGGGGTGTCTCGGGATCCGGTTCGGGCCCTCACCGGGCACTTTCGGTCTCCTCGACGGCCTCAATGAGGTCTCAGCGCACGAAACCCCGGCACTCGACGCTCGACCTTCCGCCCCGACGCCACAAAACCGAAGGTCACCGAAGCTCGAAGGCCGCAACCGCCGATCGCGATCCGGGTTCGTGATCCTTCGTCACCCACATGCCGCCGCCGGCCGTAAACACGCGGCCCACTCGGGAAGGTTCCCCGGAGGACTCGACCCGGCCGCCCTCCCCGCCCCCGCTGCCAGCCGGTTTTCGGTGAGCAAGGCGCGCGTTCCATCGAGGACCCCTCGTCTCGGAGCCTCGAACGCCGGCGGCGGCCGACCTCTGTCACCGGACAAACCCCGCACCGGCCACCCGCAACCCCAGACGCAACGCACGCCGAACCAAACCCCACCCACCCGGGAACGCCAGTCCGGCGGAACCCAACCCGACCCCCTCCCCGCCACCCGCCCCCGGCCGCTCTTCCCCCCGACCCGGGCACCCGCCACGACGAACGGCCCACCCCACAGCCCCACACCACCGGCGGCGGCCCACTCCACGACCCGGACCAGCCCCGCACCAGCCGCCCGGCCCCCACCACACCCGGCTCCCACACCCACATCCCCCACCGGAAAAGGGAAACCGGGCCCGGAAAACGCAAAAGGCCCGCCCCCGAAAAGGGGGCGGGCCTTTCACACGTAGATTCCGGCGGCGTCCTACTCTCCCACACCCCTTCGAGTGCAGTACCATCGGCGCTGGAGAGCTTAGCTTCCGGGTTCGGAATGAGACCGGGCGTTTCCTCTCCGCCAAGACCACCGGAAAACCATCGAACCCACAACCATGGGCCGTTCGGTGAACCAGAAATCACATGCGGTGATTCAATTATCAAACAGGTTCCCCGAAACCGATTGCGGTTCGGGAACCACACAGTGGACGCGTAGCAACTGAGGACAAGTCCTCGGCCTATTAGTACCGGTCAGCTCCACCCCTCACAGGGCTTCCACACCCGGCCTATCAACCCGATCGTCTCTCGGGGGCCTTACCCAACCGAAGCTGGTGGGAGTCCTCATCTCGAAGCAAGCTTCCCGCTTAGATGCTTTCAGCGGTTATCCCTCCCGAACGTAGCCAACCAGCCATGCCCTTGGCAGAACAACTGGCACACCAGAGGTTCGTCCGTCCCGGTCCTCTCGTACTAGGGACAGCCCTTCTCAAGACTCCTACGCGCACAGCGGATAGGGACCGAACTGTCTCACGACGTTCTAAACCCAGCTCGCGTACCGCTTTAATGGGCGAACAGCCCAACCCTTGGGACCTACTCCAGCCCCAGGATGCGACGAGCCGACATCGAGGTGCCAAACCATCCCGTCGATATGGACTCTTGGGGAAGATCAGCCTGTTATCCCCGGGGTACCTTTTATCCGTTGAGCGACGGCGCTTCCACAAGCCACCGCCGGATCACTAGTCCCTGCTTTCGCACCTGCTCGACCCGTCGGTCTCACAGTCAAGCTCCCTTGTGCACTTACACTCGACACCTGATTGCCAACCAGGATGAGGGAACCTTTGGGCGCCTCCGTTACCCTTTGGGAGGCAACCGCCCCAGTTAAACTACCCATCAGACACTGTCCCTGATCCGGATCACGGACCCAGGTTAGACATCCAGCACGACCAGAGTGGTATTTCAACGACGACTCCAAGAACACTGGCGTGTCCCCTTCACAGTCTCCCACCTATCCTACACAAGCCGAACCGAACACCAATATCAAACTATAGTAAAGGTCCCGGGGTCTTTCCGTCCTGCTGCGCGAAACGAGCATCTTTACTCGTAGTGCAATTTCACCGGGCCTGTGGTTGAGACAGTCGAGAAGTCGTTACGCCATTCGTGCAGGTCGGAACTTACCCGACAAGGAATTTCGCTACCTTAGGATGGTTATAGTTACCACCGCCGTTTACTGGCGCTTAAGTTCTCAGCCTCGCCCCGAAGAGCTAACCGGTCCCCTTAACGTTCCAGCACCGGGCAGGCGTCAGTCCGTATACATCGTCTTACGACTTCGCACGGACCTGTGTTTTTAGTAAACAGTCGCTTCTCGCTGGTCTCTGCGGCCACCACCAGCTCACCCTGCAAGAGGGATCACCAACAATGGCCCCCCTTCTCCCGAAGTTACGGGGGCATTTTGCCGAGTTCCTTAACCACAGTTCACCCGAACGCCTTGGTATTCTCTACCTGACCACCTGAGTCGGTTTGGGGTACGGGCCGCCACGACACTCGCTAGAGGCTTTTCTCGGCAGCATAGGATCATCCACTTCCCCACAATCGGGTCGGCATCAGGTCTCAGGCTGTATGTCGTGCGGATTTGCCTACACGACGCCCTACACCCTTACCCCGGGACTACCACCGCCCGGGCTGGACTACCTTCCTGCGTCACCCCATCGCTCACCTACTACCCGATTGGTTCGGCGGCTCCACCCATCCGATCACCCGAAGGATCCCGGCGGCTTCACGGCCTTAACATCACGAGGTTCGGCGCTGGCGCATCGTAGCGGGTACGGGAATATCAACCCGTTGTCCATCGACTACGCCTGTCGGCCTCGCCTTAGGTCCCGACTTACCCTGGGCGGATTAGCCTGCCCCAGGAACCCTTGGTCATCCGGCGCACACGTTTCCCACGTGTGATTCGCTACTCATGCCTGCATTCTCACTCGTGCAGCGTCCACCACTGGTTTCCACCGCGACTTCACTCGCTG